>CAIYYX010000029.1 GCA_903930535.1 uncultured Sterolibacterium sp.
GGTTCGCAGGCGACGGCTATGCCGGTTTGTCCGATTTCGCGCTGTACTACATCGGCGGCATCATCAAGCACGCCCGCGCCCTCAATGCCATCACCAATCCGGGAACCAACTCTTACAAGCGCCTGGTGCCGGGCTTTGAGGCGCCGGTCAAGTTGGCCTATTCGGCGCGCAACCGCTCGGCTTCGATCCGCATCCCTTATGTGCAGAGCGACAAGGCGCGGCGCATCGAAGTGCGCTTCCCGGACCCGACCGCCAATCCCTACCTGGCCTTCACTGCCATGATGATGGCTGGCCTCGATGGCGTGCAGAACAAAATCCATCCTGGTGATCCGGCCGACAAGAACCTCTACGACCTGCCGCCCGAAGAAGACGCGAAAATCCCGACGGTCTGCTCCAGCCTTGAGCAGGCACTAGAGTATCTCGACAAGGATAGAGAGTTCCTGACCCGTGGCGGTGTATTCTCGAACGACATGATCGATGCCTACATCGAACTGAAGAATGAGGAGGTCACGCGTTTCCGCATGACCACCCATCCGGTCGAGTACGATATGTATTACAGCATCTAAGCGGTCTTCCCGCCGATGCTTTAGAAAAGGACGGGTAAGCCCGTCCTTTTTTTATGCCGGGCTTTCGCATACACTTCGCATAAGTTTGGGCTTAACGGTTCACCATCATGACTTTCCGATTCCTGTTCATCCTTCTGCTCTGCGGCGGATTTGCCCACGCCGACACGCTATACAAATGCACCGACGACTCCGGCGTGGTGCTCTACACCAACCAGAAGGGCAACGCCAAGAACTGCACCGTGCTGGCCAAGGACTTGCCTGTCTCCACCTATACTGCGCCGAAGCAGGCGCCGCGCACCGCGACGCCGAGCGAGTTTCCCCGCGTCAATGAAGATACTCAGAAGGGCAGGGACTCGGATCGCCGAAAGATTCTCGAGAAGGAACTGGCAACCGAGCAGCAGAACCTCGAGCAGGCTAAGAATGAATTGACCGAGGGCGAGGCGAACCGCTTGGGCAGCGAAAAGAATTACCAGAAGTATCTCGACCGCGTGCAGATGCTAAAGGACAATGTGGCGCTGCATGAGCGCAATATTGAGGCCATAAAGCGCGAGATAGCCAATATCCGGTAAGGGACGCAGAACCGCCATGGACGGATTCTTGCTTATAAGCTTGGCATGACTGCGCCGGATTCATCTCAAACACATTTGCACCAGAACTCGCTCTATGCCGGTCTGGACCTGGTGTCGTCGTCGGTGATTCTGCTCGATGCAGACCTCTTGATCCGCCATGTCAACCCGGCTGCCGAGCATCTTTTTGCGGTCAGCCAGCGCCAGTTGCTCGGACATCCACTGACGCGGCTCATGGGCGAGTCTGCGGAGTTGTCTGCGGCGATAGCGAGCGCCTTGCACAACAACTGGAGTTACACCAGCCACAATATCGCCGTGATGCAGCATGCACCGCTTCATCTCGACTGCACCGTGACGCCAATCGACGCCGGAGGCACGCGCCTCTTGCTTGAGTTCCGGCCGATCGAACAGCAACTCAAGGTGGCGCGCGAGGAGCGCTTGCTCGAACAGCAGCAGGCCAACCGCGAACTCATCCGCAATCTCGCCCACGAGATCAAGAATCCGCTCGGCGGCATACGCGGATCGGCCCAATTGCTCGAGCGGGAACTGTCCAATCCCGAACTCAAGGAATACACGCAGGTGATTATCAAGGAGGCTGATCGCCTGCAGGACCTGATGCAGCGGCTCTTGTCCTCGCACCGCATGATGCAGCCGGCACTGGTGAATGTGCATGAAATCCTCGAGCGGGTGCGCCGCCTGATTCACGCCGAGTATGACGGAGTCATGGTGAGGCGCGATTACGACACCTCGCTGCCCGACTTGACAGGGGACCGTGAGCAGTTGATCCAGGCCATACTCAATATCGCCCGCAATGCTGCAGAGGCGATGGAGGGGAAGGGCGAGATCGTGTTCCGTACCCGCGCTGTGCGCCAGGTGACGCTGGCCAAGCGCCGGTTTCGGCTGGCTCTGGAGTTGCAAGTGATAGACAACGGTCCCGGCATTCCCGAGGCGATGCGCGACAAAATTTTTTACCCACTGGTGTCCGGGCGGGAAGGGGGCAGCGGCCTTGGCCTCACCCTGGCGCAGAGCTTCGTGCATCAGCATCACGGCACCATCGAAGTGGATAGTTATCCGGGGCGCACCTGTTTCACCATTCTGTTACCCCTGAACCACGTCAGCCACAGAAGCGAAGGAACAAAATGAATCCGGTCTGGATTATCGACGACGATCGCTCGATTCGCTGGGTGTTCGAGAAGGCCCTCGCGCGCGAGGAGATTCCCTACAAGAGCTTTGCTTCGTCTGCCGAGGCCATGGCGGCGCTGGACGCTGGAGATCTGCCGCAGGTGCTGGTTTCCGACATCCGCATGCCCGGGCAGTCCGGTCTTGATCTCTTGAAGCACGTCAAAACGCATTATCCCGACCTGCCGGTCATCATCATGACGGCCTATTCTGACCTCGACTCGGCGGTCTCCGCCTTCCAGGGCGGCGCCTACGAATACCTGCCCAAGCCCTTTGATGTTGACCAGGCAGTCGAACTCGTGCGCCGCGCCATCGGCGAGAGCGCGCAGCAGGGAGGCGTGGCCGAAGTCTCCAGTATCACACCGGAAATCCTCGGCAAGGCAGCCTCCATGCAGGAGGTTTTCCGCGCCATTGGACGCCTTTCCCAGTCGCATGCCACGGTGCTCATCAATGGCGAATCGGGCACCGGCAAGGAACTCGTGGCGCGCGCCCTGCACCGGCACAGTCCCCGCGCCGACAAACCCTTCATCGCCATCAACACCGCGGCGATTCCCCGCGATCTGCTCGAGTCGGAACTGTTCGGGCACGAGCGAGGCGCCTTCACCGGCGCGCAGACGCAGCGACGCGGGCGCTTCGAGCAGGCCGAGAGTGGCACCTTGTTCCTGGACGAGATTGGCGACATGCCCGCAGAGTTGCAAACGCGTCTGCTGCGCGTGCTCTCGGACGGACACTTTTATCGTGTCGGCGGACATCAACCGGTCAAGGCCAATGTGCGGGTGATCGCCGCGACCCATCAAAACCTCGATGATCGCGTCAAACGCGGGCTGTTCCGCGAAGACCTTTTCCACCGGCTGAATGTCATCCGCCTGCGCCTGCCGAACTTGCGCGAGCGGCAGGAAGACATCCCTCTCCTGGCCAAGCATTTCCTGCAGAAGAGCGCGCAGGATCTCAGCGTCGAACCCAAGCGCCTGTCCGATGCGACCTTGAAATATCTTTCGGGGCTGGAGTTCCCCGGCAACGTGCGCCAGTTGGAGAATCTCTGCCATTGGCTCACGGTGATGGCACCGGGCCAGACCGTCGAGGTCAATGACCTCCCCGGCGAACTGCGCGAGCAAGCCGCGCGGGAAGTGCCGCAGAACTGGCTGGAAGCGCTCGGGATGGAGGCAGACCGCCTCATCGTGACGGCGCCCGGAGGCGTCTTCGAGCAACTGTCTAATGGCTTTGAGCGCACCCTGATACGCCGCGCCCTGGCCGCCTCGGGCGGGCGACGCATCGAGGCGGCGCATCTCTTGGGGATTGGCCGCAACACCATCACGCGCAAGATTCAGGAACTTGGCCTGGAGGATGCGAAGGAAGACGAATAATCTTTCGCTAGAGAAACGCTGATCGAGTACAACTTCGTCATTGCGAGCCCCGGAGGGGCGTGGCGATGACGGACTTTCCAGACATTCCCTAGGTGGATTGTATAATCGGCGCATTGCCCTGACTGCGCCT
Organism: uncultured Sterolibacterium sp.; assembly: GCA_903930535.1. Lineage (GTDB taxonomy): Bacteria > Pseudomonadota > Gammaproteobacteria > Burkholderiales > Rhodocyclaceae > CAIYYX01. The sequence continues at coordinate 3,806 of CAIYYX010000029.1, forward strand.
ATTCCGCGCCTATCGCTTGAATTCCCTTGCACAGCCTGACCCGCCGCTGCTCATCTCGACCGTCGCCGCAGCGCTGGGCGATCTGGCCTGCCGCTTCGATGTGGATGTGGTCGGCGAATGCGATTCCACCAATGCCAGACTGCTTGAGCGGGCAGAGATCGGTGCGCCCTCAGGCAGCGTCTTGGCCGCGCTCTATCAGACCGCAGGCCGCGGCCGCCGCGGCAGGCAGTGGCTGTCCATGCCTCACGACAGCCTCACTTTTTCCCTGCTCTGGCGTTTCCCGCCTGACACGCCGCTGGCAGGACTCTCGCTGGCTGTCGGCGTCGCCCTGGCGCAAACGCTGGAGGGTCTGGGCATCCCAGGCGTCGCCCTGAAGTGGCCCAATGATGTTTTGCTGAACGAGCGCAAACTCGCCGGCGTGCTGATCGAACTGGTCCCGGGCAAGATGCCCCAGGCGGCGGTGATAGGCATAGGCATGAATCTCAAGCTGCCTCGCGAGATGCCGCTGGAGTTACAGAAAACGGCGGCATCCCTGGCCGAATCGGGCCTGCCCCTGCCTTCGGCAAGCGTCCTGCTAGCCCGAGTGTTAACCTCGCTCCATGCCACATTGACGACATTTTCCGCAGCAGGCTTTGCGCAACTGCGCGAGGAATGGCTGATGCGGCATGCCTTTCAGGATCGTGCTGTGCGTTTGCTCTCCGACTTCGATGCTCCGCTCGAAGGCCGTGTCATCGGCATCGATGACGATGGCGCACTGTTGTTGGAAACGGCGGCAGGAACCCAGCGCATCATCAGCGGCGAAGTTTCGTTGCGAGCGGCAGTCAGCCAGGCGGAGAGGGTTGCGTCATGATTCTTTGTCTCGATTGCGGCAACACCCGGTTGAAGTGGGGACTGAATGAACAGGGACACTGGCGGGAGCAGGGCGCGTTGCCGTTGGCCGAGATTGGCCGCTTGCGACAAGTCCTCGCTGCTCTGCCGCGTCCCCGGCAGGCCATCGCCTGCAATGTCGCAGGGTCAGCGATGGGCGAAGCCATCACGGCGGCCTTGTCCGTGCCGCTCTTATGGGCCACCAGTTTGGCCGAGCAATGCGGCGTGAAGAATGGTTACCAAGATCCGGCGCAACTCGGCGCCGATCGCTGGGCTGGCTTGATAGGCGCGCACCGGCTGCATGAGGGGGCATGCCTCGTCGTCAATGCCGGTACCGCCACCACGATCGACGTGCTCGATGCAGGGGGTGTCTTCCAGGGAGGGGTCATCCTGCCGGGCGTCTATCTGATGCGTAGGGCGCTGGCCGGAAATACCGCGCAATTATTGCTCACTGCGGGAGAATACAAAGCCCTGCCGCGCAACACCGCGGACGCCATCGCCAGCGGCTGCCTGCTGGCGAGCGCCGCGGCAATCGAGCGCATGTTTGTCCGGGTGAGCGGGCAAAGCGGTGCCGTCTGCCTGCTCTCGGGGGGGGCAGCTGACAGCCTCTCGCCACTGCTGGACATCCCGCTCCTGCGCATCGACAATCTCGTACTCGAAGGCTTGGCGTGCATAGGACTGGCTGCAGGAGAGTAAAGTTAGGCACTTATTATCTTTTAGGGAGCAGGGAACAGCATGGAAAATATTCGCATACAGCTCGATGAATCAGAGATTCCAACCCACTGGTACAACGTCATCGCCGACATGCCCAATCCGCCTGCACCACCACTGGGCGGTGACGGCAAGCCGGTGACGCCGGAGAAAATGCTGGAGATTTTCCCCGGGGCGATTCTCGAACAGGAGATGAGTGGGGAGCGCTGGATTGCGATTCCCGAGGAGGTGCGCGACATTTACCGCATGTGGCGGCCCTCGCCGCTTTGCCGCGCACTGCGCCTGGAACAAGCGCTGGGCACGCCGGCCAAGATCTATTACAAGTACGAAGGAGTCTCTCCGGCCGGCTCGCACAAGCCCAACACCGCCGTCCCGCAAGCCTATTACAACAAGCAGGCCGGCATCAAGCGCATCGCCACTGAGACCGGGGCAGGACAGTGGGGGTCCTCGATCGCCCTGGCCGGGCAGATGTTCGGCCTCGAAGTGTGCGTCTACATGGTCAAGGTGAGCTACGACCAGAAGCCCTTCCGCCGTTCGATGATGCAGACCTGGGGGGCAAAGGTCGTGGCCTCGCCGAGCAATCTCACCCAGGCCGGCCGCGGCGTTCTGGCCAAGGATCCGAACAGCCCCGGCTCGCTGGGCATTGCCATTTCCGAGGCGGTCGAGGATGCCGCCTCGCGCGCAGATACCAACTACGCTTTGGGCTCGGTGCTGAACCATGTGATCCTGCACCAGACGGTGATCGGCCTGGAGACGAAGAAGCAGTTCGAGAAAATCGGCGCCTATCCCGACATGGTCTTCGCTCCCTGCGGCGGCGGCTCCAACTTCGGCGGCATCGCCTTCCCCTTCCTCGCAGACAAGGCGGCGGGCAAGAAGGTGCGCCTGGTCGCGGTCGAGCCCACTTCCTGTCCGACATTGACCAAGGGCCATTACGCCTATGATTACGGCGACATGTCGGGCTACACGCCGATGATGCTGATGTATACGCTCGGCCACGATTTCGTCCCCCCCGGCATTCACGCCGGCGGACTGCGCTATCATGGCGATTCGCCGCTGGTGTCGCAGCTCTACAAGGAGGGCCTGATCGAGGCGGTGGCGGTGGCGCAGGTGGCAACCTTCGAGGCCGGTGTGCAGTTTGCGCGTAGCGAGGGCATCATCCCCGCCCCTGAATCCTGTCACGCCATTCGCGCCTGTATCGACGAGGCATTGCGCTGCAAACAGACCGGCGAGTCCAAGACACTGCTGTTCAACCTCTCCGGCCACGGCCACTTCGACATGGCCTCCTACGACAAGTACTTCGCAGGAGGGCTAGAGGATTACGATTATCCCGAGGAGGAAATACAGGCGGCGTTGCTGCGTCTGCCAAAGGTCGCCTAGTCACCGAGTCGGCATTGAAGCCGCTGCGCGCAATCGTCATACTTCTGGTTCTTGCGAACCTCTTGCTCTTCGCCCGGGGCCAGTTTGGCGATTTTGAGGAAGGCCGCGAGCCGAAGCGGCTGGCCAGCCAACTGTCGCCGGAGAAGCTGCGCCTGGTCTCGCCAGCGACTCCGCCTGTTGCGCCACAGGCTTGCCGCTTGCTCACCGGGCTCAACCCGGAAGAACTGCTGCTGCTGAAGGCGGAGGTCGGGGAGAAGGCGCCCGGCCTGGAACTTGTCGTGAAGTCTGGCCAGGAGTCGCCTGACTATGGAGTGCTCATCGCGCACTTGCCCAACAGACAGGCGGCCGAGAAAAAACTTTCGGAACTCAAGCGGCTGGGTGTGACAGATGCCATCCTGATGCAGGAAGAGGATCCGGGCCGGTTCGCCATTTCACTTGGCTTATTCAATAGCGAGCCGGCCGCGCAAGAGCACCTTAAAAGTCTGGCCAAGCACGGCGTCAGGTCTGCCGAGGTGCTGCCGCGCAGGAAGCACCAGCAGTGGCTGGCCCGCGGTCCGGCCGATTTGCTGGGCAAGAGGCTGCCGGAACTACTCGCGGTATTTCCGGGCGCCGGCATCAGTGAATGCCCGGCGGATCACTGAGGTGACGGCGCCTTTGCTCATTGGCCTGACCGGCGGCATTGGCAGCGGCAAGAGCGCGGCCGCGACCATGCTCAATGAACTCGGAGCGGGCTTGGTTGACGCCGATGCCATCGCCCACGAGTTGACAGCCCCCGGCGGCACGGCGATTCCGGCGATCCGCAACGAGTTCGGCGAAGCGGCTGTTTCCGCGGATGGCGCGCTCGATCGTGCCGTGATGCGCCGCCTCGTGTTTGCCGATAGAGCGGCGAAGCTGCGTCTCGAAGCCATTCTCCATCCGTTGATCGGGGCGGAAACAAGGCGCCGCTGCAAAGAGGCCCTGGTCTCGGGTGTACCCTATGTCGTTCTGGTCGTGCCGCTCCTGATAGAGTCCGGCGACTACCGCAAGAGGGTGTCGCGCGTCGCCGTGGTCGACTGCGCCGAGGAAACCCAGGTGAGTCGCGTGATGACAAGAAGCGGCCTGGCGCGAGATGAAGTAGAGCGGATCATGGCGACGCAGGTGGGGCGCAAAGAGCGGCTGGCAGCGGCTGACGACGTCATTGATAATGACGGTGACATGGATTTTCTGCGCGCGCAGGTCGAGACTTTGCACCGGCGTTACCTGGAGCTGGCCGGAGGAACCCGCTCTCATGGTTGAGATTTGTTCACGAATCGTTCAGAATTGAACGACTCTTCACTCCTGGCGGGCGCGTGATTACCTACGAATATCCTCTCAGCGAGCGCATTCGCACGCTGCTGCGCCTTGAGTATCTATTCGACAAGGCCTTGCATTTCGTCGCCGGTGACGGCGAAGAGGAGCATCATGTCGCGCTCCTGACGCTGTTTGAAATACTCGAAGTTGCCGGCCGCGCCGACCTCAAGTTCGATCTGGTGCAGGAACTCGAGCGCCAGCGACAGACCCTCCTGTCCTTTCGCAACAATCCCGAGATCTCCGAAGACGCCCTCTCCGGAGCGCTTTACGAGATCGAGTTGGCGAGCACGCAGATGCTTGCCATGCAGGGCAAAATCGGACAATACCTGCGCGAGAACGACTGGCTGATGGCGATCAAGAACCGCGCCGCGATTCCGGGTGGCGTCTGCGAGTTCGATCTTCCCGCCTATCACTACTGGCTGCACCGCGATCCCGAGCAGCGCCGCACTGACCTCAATAGCTGGCTGGCGCCCATCCTGCCGATACGCGCCGGGCTGTCCATCGTGCTGCGCCTGCTGCGCGCCTCAGGCAGGCCCGAGGCGCAGCTGGCCACCCACGGCGCCTACCAGCTGATGCTCGCCGGTCGTACCGCGCAGATGCTGCGCCTGCGCGTGCGCCGCAGCGACCCGTTCATCCCCGAGATCAGCGCCAACAAATATGCGCTGAACATCCGCTTCACCACCCCGGATGGAGACCTGCGCCCGCGCCAGGCGGATGCCGACGTCACCTTCGAGTTGACCTTCTGCAATCTGTGACGCTTGTGACCATTGGCAGCACATCGCCACGCATCGTCAGCTGCCCCACCTGTGGCAAACCTGTGACCTGGGTCGCGGAGAACCGCTTCCGTCCGTTCTGCTCCGAGCGCTGCAAGCAAATCGACCTGGGCGCCTGGGCGGCGGAGGACTATCGTGTGCCGCAACCGGAGCAGCCCGATCCGGACGAAATGAACTAGGGAAACGCCGATCAAGCACAACTTCGTCATTGCGAGGCCCGCAGGGCCGCGGCAATCGCCGTGACGGAAGCGAAACGATCCAAGATCGCCACGCCCCTCTGGGGCTCGCGATGACGGGCTGGAAGATCGCCGCGCCCTTCGGGCTTGCGATGACGGACTTGTTCAAACGTTCCCTAGGTCGCCGACCTACACCAGGCCGCGCGGATTGCGGCGATACCATGGGCGCCTGCGGCCTGGGCAGACTCTTTATCAGCTGAGACGAGTCCGCCGAGGGCAAAGACAGGCAGCGGATAATCCTCTACCAACTGCGCGAAGTTTTCCCAGCCCATGCCGATCTGACCGGGATGGCTGCCGGTTTCCTTGACGGGTCCCAACACCACGAAGTCCACGCCCAGGCGGCAAGCCTGGGCGAGTTCCCGCGCGTCGTGGCAGGAGGCTGCGACCAGCGGCAGGTCAGGCCTTGCGGAGAGGGTCATGAGTTGCGCCGCCGTAAGGTGTACGCCGTCGGCAGTGGCAGCCAGCTCCAGGTCGCTATTGACCAGCACGCGGGCGGAGAAGCTGTGGCAGAGCCTGACCGCCGCAGAGACGAAGGCGGTTCGCTCTGAAGCTTTGATCCGTGTCTCGCGCAATTGCACCAGGCGCAGCCCTGTTTCCAGAGCCTTTGTCAGCGCCTTCAACTGGTTCTCGGCTCCGATCTCGCTGGCGTGGCTGATGGCATAGAAGTCTGGCAGGGCGAGCGCCGCGAGCACCGGTGCGTTGGCGGGCAGGAGCGGGGAAACGGTGACTTTGTCAGCGTGCTGCCATTCCAGCGCATCGTGCTGCAGGTCGCGCAATTCGCCACTCCAGCGCAGGACGCGAAAGAAGTGCAGGCGGACATGGGCATGGGGATACACGAACTCGCGGGTGATCCAGGGATAAGCCGTCTCCACGGAGATGCCGAGTTCTTCCTGCAGCTCGCGCGACAGCGCATCGCGTGGCGATTCGCCTTTCTCCACCTTGCCGCCGGGAAACTCCCAGTAGCCGGCATAGATGCCCGCGGCAGGCCGGCGGCCAAGCAGGAAGCTGCCATCGGGGCGCAGGATGACTGCGGCGGCGACCTCGACGATCTTCAAGGTTTTCGCCGCCCTTTTCGTGAAACACGGCCGGCATAGTCGCGCGCGAACTGCCAGGCGACGCGACCGCTGCGCGAGCTGCGCATCAGCGCCCACTGCAGCGCTTCGCCGCGCGCCGGTTCGATCTCCGTGTCCGTCAGCCCATACTCGCGCAACCAGTGGGCGCAGATGGACAGGTAATGATCCTGGTCGAAGGGGTAGAAGGAGAGCCAGAGGCCAAAGCGTTCTGAGAGCGAAATCTTTTCCTCCACCGTTTCGCCGGGATGGATCTCATCGTCGACATGCTTGGCATCGAGATTTTCCGACATGTATTCCGGCATCAGGTGGCGCCGGTTGGAAGTGGCGTAGAGCAGAAGATTCTCCGGCGTGCCGGCGATCGAGCCGTCGAGTACGCTCTTCAAGGCCTTGTAGCCGGGCTCGCCGGCCTCGAAGGAGAGGTCATCGCAGAATATGATGAAGCGTTCCTTGCGACCGCTGATGAGATCGACGATTTCCGCCAGGTCCACAAGGTCATTCTTGTCCACCTCGATCAGGCGCAGACCCTTCGCCGCGTGCTGATTGAGCACGGCCTTCACCAGCGAAGACTTGCCGGTGCCGCGCGCGCCGGTGAGCAACACATTGTTGGCACTCCTGCCGGCGATGAATTGCCGCGTGTTCTGCTCGATGCGCGCCTTCTGCTCGGAGATGCCCTGCAGATCCTGGAGGCGTATCTGGTGCGGCTTGGTGACAGCCTGAAGATGGCCGCGGCCATTCTTCTTGATCCAGCGGAAGGCCACGGCGGCACGCCAGTCGGGCGCCGTCGGCGGCGCCGGCAGCAGGGCTTCGACGCGCGCGAGCAAAGCCTCGGCGCGGATGATGAAACGAGACAGATCATTCATTGACGTGCTCCAGTTCTTCGTCCTCAGCCGCCGCGCGTCTGCGGTACACTTGGGGACATGAAAACCGGCCACTCTAGCAGATTCGGAAGAAGCCTAATCGGCGCAGTTCTACTGTTCCTGGGCGGCTGCGCCGTGCAGCCGCCCGCACCGCCCGCCCCGGCTGCCGCAGCGTGCCCGGTCTGCCCCGTGATCGAGGTGCCCAAGCCGCCGGCGAAACCCCTGGCGAAGTCGGCGTGGGAAGCGCTGCCGGGCTGGGGCGAGGACGATTATGCACCCGCCTTCTCGGCCTTTCTCGGTTCATGCAACGCCCTGCAGAAAAGGCCGATGTGGCGCGAAACCTGTTCTGCCGCGCGCAGCCTGGAGAGCCCGGATAACGCCGCGCTGCGGGCATGGTTCGAGGCGCAACTCCAGCCTTGGCAACTCATCAACCCCGACGGCGGCAGCGAAGGGCTGGTCACTGGCTATTACGAGCCCATTCTGAAGGGCAGCCGCGAGCACAAGAGCCCCTATCTTCATCCAGTCTCAGGCCTGCCCGGCGACCTGATAGACGTCGAACTCGGGGATCTCTATCCGGAACTGAAAAGTATGCGTTTGCGCGGCCGGATCGAGGGCCGCAAGCTGGTGCCTTATTACTCGCGCGCCGAATGGGATAAGCAGGAGGAGAAGCGCAGCGACGAAACCCTTCTCTGGGTGGACGATGCCATCGACCTCTTCTTCATGCAGATCCAGGGCTCCGGCCAAATTCAGTTCGATGACGGCAACCGGGTCAGGGTGAGCTATGCGGACCAGAACGGACATCCCTATCGATCCATTGGCCGCTGGCTCATCGACAAGGGAGAACTCAAGGCCGACCAGGCGTCGATGCAGGGTATCAAGGCGTGGGCCAAGGCGCATCCCTCGCGCTTGCAGGAGATGCTCAACCAGAATCCGAGCGTCGTCTTCTTCCGCGAACTTCCCCTGACGCAGGAGGGGCCGCCGGGGGCGCTCGGCGTGCCGCTCACCGCGGAGCGCAGCATCGCCATCGATGCCAGATTCACTTCACTGGGCGCCCCGGTGTGGCTATCCACTTCCTATCCGAACAGCGAGCGCATACTCACCCGCCTGATGGTGGCGCAGGACACGGGTGGCGCCATCCGCGGTCCGGTACGTGCCGACTTCTTCTGGGGCTCAGGTTTTGCTGCCGGTTCTCAGGCTGGGAAAATGCGACAGAAGGGAAGAATGTGGGTGCTGATGCCCAAGGATTTCGTCCCGAAATAATGGCGCACGAAAATGGTGCATTTTCTTCGGGTAGGCACCAACAACGCTCATATTTCTATCCCCTTTTCCCTGTCCTTTCTTCAAGTGTCTGAATTGCCGTGGATTGAAATCCTGGTGCGGTAATTGCTCAATGCCGCCAATCAGTGCAATCGGTGCCCCAATATGGAAAATCTCAAAAACGCCAGCGACGTTCTTTTCATCCTTCTCGGTGCGATCATGATTCTGGCGATGCATGCCGGTTTCGCCTTCCTTGAACTCGGTACAGTCCGCAAGAAGAACCAGATCAATGCGCTGGTGAAAATCCTCGTCGATTTCTCGATGTCCACCCTGGCCTATTTTTTCATCGGCTACACGATTGCCTATGGCGTGAATTTCTTTTCCGGCGCAGAGGTTCTGGCGCAGAAGAACGGCTACGAACTGGTCAAGTTCTTCTTCCTCCTGACCTTTGCGGCAGCCGTTCCGGCCATCGTCTCAGGCGGCATCGCCGAGCGCGCCAAGTTCAATCCGCAACTCGCCGCCACCTTTCTGCTCGTCGGCTTTGTCTATCCCTTCTTCGAGGGCATCGCCTGGAATCATGCCTACGGCGTGCAGGAATGGCTGAAAGCCACGTTCGGCGAGGAGTTCCATGATTTCGCCGGTTCCGTGGTGGTGCATGCGATGGGCGGCTGGGTCGCCCTGGCCGCGGTGCTGCTGCTCGGCGCGCGCCGCGGCCGCTACAGCAAGGATGGCGGCATAGCCGCACATCCGCCGTCTTCCGTCCCCTTCCTCGCCCTCGGGGCATGGATACTCACCGTCGGCTGGTTCGGCTTCAACGTCATGAGCGCGCAATCGCTGGTGAATGTCTCGGGCCTGGTGGCGATGAATTCGCTGATGGCCATGGTCGGCGGCACGCTGGCGGCGCTGGTGGCGGGCAAGAACGACCCCGGCTTCGTGCATAACGGGCCGCTCGCTGGCCTGGTGGCGGTGTGCGCCGGCTCGGATCTGATGCACCCGATGGGCGCTCTGATCACCGGCGGCATCGCCGGCGCCATGTTCGTCTGGATGTTCACGCTGACCCAGAACCGCTGGAAGATAGACGACGTCCTAGGTGTCTGGCCCCTGCATGGTCTTTGCGGCGCCTGGGGCGGCATCGCCGCAGGCATCTTCGGAATAACAAGCCTGGGCGGCAGGGGCGGAGTGAACCTGATGGCACAAATCATCGGCACCGCTCTGGGCGTAACGATCGCGCTGACCGGCGGCTTCATCGTTTATGGCCTGCTGAAAAAAATAGTCGGTCTTCGTCTCGATCCTGAGGAAGAATACAACGGCGCCGACCTGTCGATACACAAGATCACCTCATCAGCCGAGCGCGAAACCTTGTGGTGAGTAAATAAAAAACGCATCAGGCCGTCAGCCGATTCAGGCTTTCACCTGCGAGCCTTGACCGCGCTGCTCTGGCCGGCGTATCCAGGACATCAGCATTCGACCCCACTCGGCCTGACGCTGCGTGCCACGCTACTGACATTGCGTGACCCGCAGAGCCGTGGCAATCACCATGACGGACTTATTCAGAGCAGCGACTTGAAGATCGCCACGCTACCGTCATTGCGAGGCCCGCAGGGCCGCGGCAATCCGATGACCGACCTATTCAGTACCTAAACTAAAGTTTAGTGGTCAATAAAATAAGACCCTGTTAGCATCACTGAATAAGACTTTAGTAAGGCACAATATTCAGTATGGGAGAGGGCAGCGTGAAGGCGGCAGAAACACCCTTACGAAGAGGTTGCGCGCCTTTTCGTCCGCTGATACTCCTCTTCGCTGCGCTGGTGACAGCGTCTGCGCTCGCGCAAGTGGTCCCCGACGCCGGCCGCATCCTGCAGGAAACGCAGCAACTCAATCAGCCCAGGCCCGCGGCGCCGACGCCGCTGCCGCCCATCCAGGCACCCGCGCCCGCCAAGCCGCCGCCTGCGGCTGCCGGCGAC
>CAIYYX010000030.1 GCA_903930535.1 uncultured Sterolibacterium sp.
GATGACGGTTTTATTCCTTTGGGGCTCGCGATGACGGTCTTATTCCTTCGGGACTCGCTATGACGGACTTGTTCAGGCATTCCCGAATGGGCGCAGCCTGACAGCGGTGGAAAATTCTTGTCCGATGCTCTGCTCGAATTTGCAGTTGTCGGGCTGCGCCCGTCCGGGTCACCTATCCTGGTGATCGAGATGTCTCCATCGAAAGCCCGACCGACCTACGCATCAACGGGCAGATGCGTTCTCAACCACTCCTTGGCCCGGCGCTCTGCTTCGGCGATTTGCGCAGGCGTCATCAGGGTTGCAGAATGCTCCCTGTTCTTTCTGGCGACATGATCGCCTCTCTTTTCTGCCAGAATGAACCACTTGTGCGCTTCGATGTGATCTAAAGGCACCGGCTGTCCGGTCGCATACATGAGGCCGAGCCGGGACTGGGCATTCCTCACGCCTTGTTCGGCCGCTTTGCAGAACCAGAAGAATGCCCGCTCCAGGTCCTGCGTGTTTTCTTCTCCCTGACTGAATATCAATCCCAGATTGTATTGGGCCTCGGCGTCGCCCTGCTCGGCTGCCTTGGACAGCCAGAGCGCCGCCTGCTCGTTGTTATTTTCCTGCGCGAATAGGAGGCCGAGGGTTGACTGCGCAGGAACAAAACCTAAATCGGCCGCTTTGCGACACCAGGCTGCCGCCTCATGAAAATCCTGTGTCACACCACCGCGGCCACTGGCATACATCGCCCCAATATTCCACAGCGCTTTCGGACTGCCCTGGTCTGCCGCCCTCCGGTACCATTTGAGGGCGTTGCGAAAATCTCGCCCCACACCTTGACCTGCGGCGAAGAGGCCGGCCAGTTCGCATTGTGCTTCTGCAAGTCCCTGCTCTGCGGCCTTCTTGAACCAGGTAAATGCCTGGCTAAAGTCTGCCTTCACACCATCGCCCGCAGCAAACCTTGTTGCCAATGCGCATTGCGCTTCCATATCGCCTAGCTCCGCGGCCTTCTGCAACCAGCCCACTGCGACCTTGGGCTGATCCTTCGCGAAAAGCCTTGCCAAGGCCAGCATTGCCTTTGCTTGGCCGGCTTCGGCAGCCTTGAAATACCACGCAAAGGCCTGCTGAAGATCCTGCGGCACTCCGCGACCCGTGCCGTATTTTTCGCCCAATGCGAACTGGGCTGTTGCATCGCCCAGTTCTGCCGCCTTGCCATACCAGGATACGGCCTCAAGATCGCGCTTGCTCTTTTCACAAATGCCTGCCAGCTTGAGCTGCGCCAGGACATGTCCCTGTTCCGCGGCCTTGAGATACAAACGCTGTGCCTGAACGGCATCCTGATCGACGCCATTTCCCTCGGCGACCATTCCGGCCAGATTGAACTGGCTCTCTGCAAAATTCTGCGCCGCCGCCTTCTCCCACCAGGATACCGCCTGCTCGCTATCCAATGCCACGCCCTCGCCGCGGGCATAGGCCAGGCCAAGCGCATTTTGCGCAGCCGGGAAGCCCTGCATCGCAGACTTGAGGTAGAGAGAAACGCCCTTCTTCAAATCCTGTTCGACGCCGCGACCGCTGGCAGCCATGTCTCCCAGCGCAAACTGCGCTTCCGCAAAGCCTTGCTGTGCAGCCTTTTCATACCAGGACAAGGCCAGCGGGTAACTTTGCACCACGCCTGTCCCCTCGGCATACTTCCCGGCGAGAATGCACTGGGCTTCTGCCACACCCTGCTCTGCCGCCAACTGGTACCAGGCGGTGGCGACATGTTCGAGGCCGCCATCACAGACATAGCCCAGCGTCACCTGGGCCTTGGAAGAGCCGCTCTCGCCAGCCTTGAGGTACCAGGAAAAGCCCTGACGGGCATCCTGGGGAACGCCCTGGCCAGTGGAATACATCCGCCCCAAGGCGAACTGGGCTTCGATATCGCCCTGATTTGCGGCCTTGCAATACCAGTTGACGGCCTCCTCGGGATTGCCCTGTTCATGCATCTGTCCGAGTTTTAACTGGGCTCTGGCGTCGCCTTCGAGGGCCGCCTTGCGATACCAGAATTCGGCCTGGGTGGCATCGGTCTCGACGCCGATGCCAAGTTCATACATGAGTCCCAGGCTGTATCGTGCAGCGGTGTCGCCTTGCTCTGCGGCTTTGGCCCACCTGGAAGCCGATTGCCTGCGCTCCGCTGCCCCGCTCTTTTTCCGGGAGCGCCGCTCATTTAGCACAGCGCCCTTTGGATTGATCTCTTCCAGTGCGATTTGCGCGGCCGGGAAATTCTGCCTGGCCGCCTTGCGATACCAGACCAGAGCCTCTTGCAGGTCGGGGTCGCTGCCATCGGCCAAGAGCTTGCCCAAGGCATGCTGCGCTGACGCCGAGCCCTGTTCTGCCGCCTTTTTTAGCCAGAACAAGGCCTGCTGATGATCCTTGCCAACACGCTTTTCGCTGGCATACTCCGTACCGAGGAGCAGTTGCGCTTCCGTCATCCCCTTTTCTGCGGCCTTGTGAAAGTAGGCCGCCGCGATTTGCGGAGGCGGCTTCGAATAGATTTTCCCGAGTTTGTATAGTGCCTTCGAGTATCCCTGCTGCCCGGCCTTGAAGTACCAGGAGATAGCCTCAAGAACATCCTGTTTGACGCCGCTGCCGTTGGCATATTTGCTGCCCAGCAAATACTGGGCTGCGGCAAGACCGTTATTCGCAGCCTGAATATACCAGTGCAGTGCCTGTTTGAAGTCCTGGGCCACACCCACGCCATTGGCGAACATCAGCCCAAGACTATACTGCGCCTTGGGCTGCCCCAGTTGCGCAGAGCGCAAGGCGCTCCTGAAAGCGCGTTGATCCTTGTCAGTGTCGTCGACAGCCATAGCCCATTATCATTGCGAAGGTAGGTCGGGCTTTCGACGGAGACATCTCGATCACCAGGATAGGTGACCCGAACGGGTGCAGCCCGACTGTCCTACAGGGATTTCCTCTGGTCGTCGGCCTAAAGGCCGGCCTACAGGACCCACATTGCATCCATCGATTCCTCGATGACTGACTAGATTGCCGCAGACTTTGCCCTCGCAATGACATGAGCGGCTGCCTATCAGGGTTCGCGCAGGGATTCGTTCATCGCCTTCGTCAGCGGCCACAGCAGATAGGAAATGACTGTGCGCTTGCCGACCAGAATCTCCGCCGTCAAGGTCATGCCGGGAAGAAGCTTCGCATATTCCGGCATCTTCTTGAGGCGGGAACTTGCCAGACTGACCCGGCCCATATAGTACGCCTCCATGCCCGCCGCACCGGGGTCGCGGCGAAAAGCGTCTTCGCTGATCACCCGCAGTTTCCCTTCGAGCATGCCGTGCTGCTGGAAGGGATAGGCATCCAGCTTGATATGCGCCATATCGCCCAGTTTGACATAGCCGATATCCATCGAGTCTATTTGCACTTCGGCCTCGAGCTCGGCCCCAAGCGGCACCAGGGTGAATAGTTTTTCCGCCCCCTGCAACACCGAGCCCTGAGACAGCTTTGCAATTTCCAGAACCACTGCATCTGCCGGCGAAGTGAGCACCACCAGATTATGTCGCCGGCCGGCCTTCTGCAACTGCTCGTTCACCGAGTCCCGCTCGCGCGATACGCTCAGCAGTTCCTCCATCATTTTTTGCCGCCAACCGCTCTCGAACGCCATTTTTTCTGCCTCGGTTGCGGCGAGATCGCGCAAGATCTCGATCTGTCTGTTCTTCGCCATCTCCAGGCTGCGCTCTGCTTCCATCAGCCTGTCCTGCGCTTCGAGCAGACGACTGCGCACGGCATACTTCTTGGCAACCAGATCCTCCTGCATGACCATCATTTCCTTCAGCAGCTTGACTCGCGAGGCCAGCCCCTGCTGATCACGCCGGGTGGTTTCCAGAGTCGCGCGCAAGCGGCCGACCGTTTCCCCCAACTTGCGCACCTGCGCCGCATAACTGGCATGGCGCTCACTAGACAATCGCGTCTGCAGCTTGCTGTCCTCATCCTTGCCGTTACTTGTCGCGTACTTCTTGTCGGACAGCTCTGATTCCATGCGCTCCAACTGGTTGTCGAGACTGCGCAGACGTGTCCGCAGCTGCGACTCGTCGGCTTCCGTAAAAGTCGGATCCAGAGTCGCCAGACGCTCGCCCTTTTTCACGATCTGGCCGCTGCGAACATCGATGCTCTGAATGATCGAGGTTTCGAGAGGCTGCACCACGATATTCGGCAATGGCGTGACAAGGCGTCCGTGCCCCGAGACCACCAGATCGACTTCAGAGAAAGTTGCCCATAACAAAAGGGAAGCAAATCCCGCCGCAAGCACATGCAGCGTGATGCGCGCCGACCTTGGCAGGGGCCGGCGCTCGATCTCGTCTGCATCAGGCAGAAACTCGACCACCGTCAGGTCAGAAGACTTGGCAGACTTTGCCTGCTTAGCCGATTTCTCCTTTGGCTTCGGACGAAACACACCCCGTCCGGATTTCGCCAATGATTTTACAGGTGGCTTGTCTGCTGGTTCCATAATTGCTGATAAGTTTGGCTGCGGGTAAGCAACTCTTCATGACGACCGACGTCATCAAGGCGCCCCCGCTCCATCACCAGAATTGCATCCGCATTGACGAGGGTGGACAAGCGGTGGGAAATCATGACCACCGTGCGCCCAACCGCGATCTGCGACAGGTTGCGAATAAAAATTGCCTCGCTTTCAGGATCGAGTGCGCTGGCGGCTTCATCGAGAATCAGAATGCGCGGCTTGCCAAGAAGGGAACGGGCGATAGACAGGCGCTGCTTCTGGCCACCGCTGAGGTTGGTTGCATTTTCCTCGAGAGGCGTGTCATAGCCCTGGGGGAGACGCTCGATGAACTCGTCCGCACCCGCCGCCTGGGAGGCCGCGACGATTTCCTCGAAGGTGGCATCGGGTTTGGCAATCGTCAGGTTGTCCCGAACCGTGCCGCGAAACAGGAAGTTTTCCTGCAGCACGACACCCACCTGACGGCGAAGGTGGGCCAGATCGATTTCCCTGGCATCGACGCCGTCGAACCGGACGATCCCCTCCTGCACCGGATAGAGTCCTTGAATCAGTTTGGTCAGCGTGGTTTTCCCCGAGCCGCTTCGCCCGACGATGCCCACCACCGTTCCCTGCTTGATGGTGAATTTTGCCCGATCGAGCGCAGTGGCACTGGCGCCAGGATAGCGGAAGGTGACATCATCGAAACTGATCTCGCCCCGGAACTCCGGACGCAGGCCGCCGCCACCGCGTCCCTCAGGCGGCCGGTTCATGATTTGCCCGAGCAACTCCACTGCAACGCGCGTTCCCTGGTACTCGTTGATCAGGCCGACAATCTGCATCAAGGGGCCGGAAACCCGGCCTGACAGCATCTGAAAACCGATCAATACACCGACGGTCATGGTCTGGTCGAACACCCCTTGGGCGCCGACCACAATGATGGTGATGGGCATCATCTTGCCGAGGAATTCGGTGAAGGCGTTGCCGGTGATCCCGGTCTTTGCCACCTGGAAATGCCTCGTGATCGCCTCGGCCGAAAACTGGTCCCAGTTTCGCCTTTGCATGGGTTCGATGGCCAGCGCCTTGACCGTACGCATGCCGTGGATGGTCTCGACCAGAAGTCCCTGCCGCTTTCCTTCTGCCAGATTCAAGGCATCGAGCTGCCGCTTGTAGGTGGGCAACAGAGCGAAAATGATTCCCGAGATGAACAAGGAAAAGAACAGCACGATCAAAGACAGTTTGAACGAATAGAAAAACAGGATGGGCAGGTAAATGAATAATGTCGCGGTATCGAGGGCCGTGAAGAAAAGTCGCCCGGTGAGGAAATTGCGAATGCTCTCGATCTGCAGCATGTTGCGCGTCACCACGCCGGCAGAGTTCGACTCGAAATAATCGATCGGCAGGGACAGCAGGTGCCCAAAGGCGCGCCGCGTGATGCGCATGTCGATCTTGTTGGTCGCAGAGAGCAGCAGGATCTGCCGCAGGTAGCCGAACATCGACTCGAACAATGTCGCGATGATGATCCCCACCGTCAGCACCCCGAGTGTCGAGACGCTCTGGTGCACCAGCACTTTGTCGTTCTCCAGTTGATAGAATCTGGGTGAGGCCATTCCCAACATGGTCAGCGCCACAGCGGCGATGATGATGTCCCTGAAGGCCGCCATCTGCTTGAAGATTTCAGGGAGAAACCAGCGCAGGCTAAAGGGTTGGTTCGGATCTGTGAAGGAATGGCTGCGTTTGAGCAAGAAGACTTCGCCCGCCCATTGCCGGCAAAAATTTTCCCTGTCGATCAGCGCCACCGTGGCCATATCGGCCAAGGGATCGAGAACGGCGACATGGCGATCGCCAGCGTCGGTTCGAATGCCGGCAATAATCACGCCCCTGCCGTTTTCCATGCGGGCGAGAATCGGGAATACCCCTTCCTGGGCAAACAGGGCCTCCCAGGTAAGCTTGTCGCTCTTTGCCCTTAATCCGATTTCCGTCGCCATGCGCACCACGAGGGCAGGTGCGGGCTCCTCATCCCCGAGAGCGTACTCGTGAATCAGGCGCTCGGGATTGACTTGCAAGCCATGATGCTGGGCAATCGCCGTCAGGCACTGGACTACAGAATGGGGAAATTTATCGCCCGTCGTCATGGCTCAACCAAAATAGGGAAACGATCAACCGGCAGTGGCAAGACAGCTTCAATCTTTGCCACCGGATGCTTGATCCGGGGGAGCGACATCGACCCCTGCGAGCCTGCCGGAACGATCCAGCACGGCGCGAACCAGTATCGGCTTCAGATGTTCCTGCCGGCCGATCGAGCGCAACAGCGCGGCAGCGTCCCGACGCTTGGCAAACGCACCGGCGCGGACGTTGTACAGCATACGCTTCTTTGCCTGCTGGCTTTTATAAACATAGGCCTCGTAACCCTTGCCCTGCCATTGGGCGAGAGCCTTGGCGGCATTCTCAAGTTTGGAATACGCGCCCAACTGCACGGTATAGGCCTTCTTGCCCTTGAAGGCGATCTTTGGCAAGGGGGACTTCTTCTCCGCTTCGCCGCGTTTTTCCGGGGCGACGACCGCCTCCGTGCCTGGCGACCCGACCGTCAGGCTGGCAGGCAGCAGTTTTCCGAGATCATGCGTTCTTGGCGCTCCCGATTGATCGACTGCGGTCTTCACCACGATGGCAGGCACATCTTCTCCTCGCCCGAAGAACAAAGCCGATACCAAAGCGTCCTTTCGCTGCGGATAGACCCCTGTGCGCACGGCATACCAGATTCGTCCTTGCCCATCCTTGATTTCCGCAACAAACACCTCGTAGCCCTTGCCCTTCCAGAAGGCAAACGACAGTCCTGCGTTCTCCCTGGAAGAGAAGGCACCCAGTTGAACCGAATAGGCAAAGCGACCGGCCTCAGAGGCGGGCTTCTCGGTCACGGCCACTTCCGGCGGTTCCGGCACCACAGAGGGAGCGTGGGCTGAACTGGGCAATTTCAGATCGCCCACCGCGATCGCAAAGGGCTTGCCCTCATTATCAACCATCGTCGGCACCATCACGGCATCGGCGCCCTCCTTGCTGCGAAGTGCCGCGGCAGCCAGCGAGGCATCGCGACGCTCTGGGAAAAGCCCGGTGCGCACGGCATAGCCGCTTCGCCCATCGCCATCCTTCAGTTCGGACACATAGACATCGTATTCCTTGTGTCGCCAGAACTCGTAGGCGATGGCCGCGTTTTCGAGATTCGCGAAGGCGGCCAATTGGATGGTATAAGCGAGTTTCTCTTTGCCAGGGGATCCGGTTTCCAAATCATCATCAGAGGCGAGGGTCTGCCTGATCTCTGCTTGCGACGGCTCGGCCTTATTGGGAGTGGTCTGCGCCACAACCGTTTCGTCAGAGACCGAAGAAACGACGCGGCAACGCTGAAAACTCGCCTTCAGGGCGGCACAAAGCTCTGCGGCATCGGCCGGACTCGCAAACTTGGCGACATACAAGCGATACCACGAGGTCTGGCCGTCCGTGCTGTCTTCCATGCGCCCGCTCAAACGCGGCCGGATGGCGCGCCCTTCCATGAGCTTCGGGTAACGGCTGCGCAAGTCACGCCAGGTAGGACCGATGGTGACCCGATGATAGAGACCGGGCAACTCCACCTGCCAGAACTTCTCGATCTTCCACACGCCGCCTTCCTCAAAGACCTGACCGGCATCCCATGCGACACCGTCCACCGAACTCTTCGCCACGGGAATCGTGGCCACGCGCGCCAGTTGGCCCGGAATCGGTTTGGGGCGAATGCCCTTTCCCGGAAGGGGCTGGCCCAGATCGATGCCGCCGCCCACCGCCTGGAACAGGCTGATATAGCCGCGATAGCGATCCATCCGGACACGCTGGAAATCATCGAGGTAACGCAGATAATTGCGCCCGGCATCGAGCAAGGTGAGGTGGTCGAGGCTACCGGCAGCGTAGATTTCCTTGCTGCTATCCCATGCTCTTTGTGCCGCTGCGGTCGCCTCCTGCTGCGCATCGATGCGCTTGGCCGTGAGGCGAATCGATGCGAGCGAACTCTCCACTTCGCGCACCGCCTGAAAGACGGTCTTTGCATAGGTCTCGACCATCTCCTCATGAGCCGCCTGCGCCTGATCCTTTTGGCTGGACAATTTCCCGCTGTCGAAAATGCTCACCGTCAGGTTCGAAATGGCATTCCAGAAAAGATTCGCCGGCTGGAAGAGCTTTGACATGACCAGACTGCTGAAACCCAGCTGCGAGGACAGATCGAGCGGCGGCAAAATGCGGGCGCGGGCGACATCCACATCGGCATCGGCCGCCAGCATCCGCGCTTCGACGATGCGCACATCGGGGCGGCGCAGAATCAGGGAGGAAGGCAGCGTCGGAATGACGGTCGGCAGGAGCAACGCGTCAAGGCCGTCGCTTGAGAGGGTCAGGGATCCGGGAACCGTCCCCACCAGAAAGGCCATGCTCGAAATGGCGTCTTCACGCTGCTGTTCGAGACTGGGAATGGTCGCACGAACGGCAAAGATGGCGGCCTTCTGCTGATCCAGTTCGATCACGGTCGCATCGCCAGCCTCCAGTCGCTTCTCGATGGTGGTCAGAACGCCACTCAATACCTCTTCCGCCTCCTGGGCAATGCGCAAGCGGTCATTCAGCGACAGATACTCGACATAGGTGGAGGCGAGGTTGGCAATCATGCTCCCCTGGATATTGTCCCGCTCGAATGCGGCCTGCCAGACCTGCAGATTGGCCGACTCCGCCAGTGCGCTGCGCTCCCCCCAGAGATCGATGCGCCAGTTACCGGCGATACTCGCCTGATAGAGCTTCTGGGTCGTCCGGGTGTCCTGCGTGCCCACAGGAACGCTGGCGACCTGCCCCCCCGGCGCCTGAATAGTCTCGCCGATGTTGCCTGAAACCGTTGGCGCCTGATCGGCGCGCGCCTGGTCAGAACGCGCCTTGGCCTGGGCTATCTTGAGCGTGGCGATGCGCACATCGGGATTGTTGGCGATGCCGCGGTCGATCAGCGCGGCCAGCTCGGCATTGCCGAAAGCACGCCACCAATCCACCCTCGCCACATCGACTTCAGACGCCTTCGCACCAGGCTGGACGGCCGGGCTCTTCGCTGCAGACGGAGTTTCAGCCGGGGAATTTTTGTACTGGGCGGGTAACGGAATTTCCGGAACATCGTAACCGCTGCGCTTGGTCATGCATCCGGATGCGGCTGCCACGGCAAAACAGAAAAAAACAACTTTTGAAATCATTCGAAGCGCAGGCGAACGGAAATCCACCCCAGTTTCACACCGGCCAATAAAGATCAGAATCTTCCGGCAAAATATCAACAAAATCCCACCATGGCAGGGAACTCGCAGTCACGAGAAACAGGGCATTCGTTCGAGCGCCAAAGAGCCGTAAAACCATACAAAGGGCAAGTGACGTTATATTACCGGAATAAGGTCGGGATCGGCGGTTACGAAAGGCGGAGAAGAGGCGCAGAAGCACCTCTTATCGTCGCGTTACATCGGGGTTGAGGGACTACTTAATAAGACCTTTTGGAAGAGCTAATCAATCCGCGTCGTCATTCCCGAGAAAGCGGGAATCTAGGATTCCAGACACTGGATCCCCGCCTGCGCGGGGATGACTCAACCAGATGTTCGTTAGCCCACGGAGATATCTACGGGATCCCACTCGAAACGCAGAATGCCCGGCGAGTTCTTGGTGCCGGTCGCCATCTTCTGCTGGGCCAACGCCTTGTTGTGGGCAGTATCGCGATCCAGATTCATGGTGCCGAACGACAGGTCCTCGAAATAAACAGGCTCGTTGAACAGGATGCGATCGCCGCCGTGCTTTTCCCATACCTGCGGCACGTATAAATCTTCATAGCCATAGTGGCCGGCGAAATCCTCGTCATACATCCCCCACCACTTGAATCTGGCAAGATTCACCATGAACGTGCTCGGGGCTGACTGGAGTGATACACCGGTCAGAGTATTGGTCAATTCCTTGATGCGAAAATAGTACAAAGTTTGCGGATTCAGAAGATGCAGACTGGCAATCAGATTGACCATCGGCTCGGCATAGAATTTCTGATCGATATCAAAAAAAAGAGCCCACTCGCCGGTCGCGTTGAAAGTGCCGAGATTGCGCGCCCCCGCCTGATTCCAGGGAATATCGGTGATGATGCGGAACACCTTGAGATTGAGCCTGGTCGCCTTGATAACCGGCAGTTCTTCCGAGCAGTCATCGACCAGGATGAACTCCGTCTGGGACAGGATGCTGTCGGGTAAGGAATCCCAGTAAGCGATCTGGCTTTCGACCAGATCGGGATGGTTGTAGAAATGACTGATAATCGACAACTTCGGCATGACCATTCCCCTGTAACCTTGCAATCAACCAGACGTGCTATGTAGGTCGGCCTTTAGGCCGACAACGATGGTTGTCGGGCTTAAGCCCGACCTACATCCTTTCCTATTAACCAGTCAGCCCGACCTACTCAATCCCATATCCTTGCGAAATATCCACGGGCTCCCACTCGAAACGCAGAATACGCGGCGAGTTCTTGCAGCCGGCTGCCATTTTCTCCTGTGCCAGCGCCAGGTTGCGGGAAAGGTCACGGTTCAGGTTGGCGGTGCCGAACGGCAATTGCTCGAAATAGACAGGCTCGTTTAACAAAATACGTTTGCCGCCGTGCTTTTCCCACACCAACGGCATGTATAAATCCTCGTAACCATAATGGCCGGCAAAGTCCTCGTCATACATACCGTATTTCTTGAAATTTGCGAGATTAACCAAGTAAGTATTTGGATGATGCGTCATGGGTTCGTTGGCGGTCGAATCGGTCAAATCCTTGATGCGAAAATAGTACATCCTCATGGGATCAAGCGTGTCAAGACTAATCAAAACATTGGCCATTGGTTCGACATAAAATTCCTGGTCGATGTCAAAATACAGGGCCCACTCCCCGGTCGCATGAAAAGCACCGAGATTCCTCGCACCTGCCTGATTCCAGGGCACGTCCGTAATCACGCGAAACACCTTGAGATCAAGCTTGGTCACCGGGATAACAGGCGTCTGCTCCGAGCAGTCGTCGACCAGAATGAACTCAACCTGGGATAAAAAGAAGTCGGGCAATGTTTCCCAGTAAGAAATCTGATCCTGCACGCACTGAGGGTGGTTGTAGTAATGACTGATGATGGACTGCTTGGGCATGGGGCAGCTTACCTTTTCAGTTCAAGCAGAGAAGACAGACTAGTAGTCAGTCATCGAAGAATTGATGGATGCAACGTAACTCCCGTA
>CAIYYX010000031.1 GCA_903930535.1 uncultured Sterolibacterium sp.
CATGCGCGGCATGTTCTGATCGGTCAGGACGAGATTGACGGTCTTGCCCTTGGCCTTGTCGAGGCCGTCCTGACCGTCGACCGCCTCGACCACCTCATAGCCGGCGCTTTTCAGGGTGAAGGTCACCATCTGCCGGATGGAGGCAGAGTCATCTACCGCGAGGATTATTTTCGCCATATTCGTTTCCCGTTATTTGCTCAGAACAATTCCACGCCACCGTCGCTCATGGCACCTTGGTCAACGGGGTTATGAATGGTCTGCAACTCCATCGCCGCCAGGCTGGTGACGACTTTTTCCGCTTCGCTTCTCAACGCCGCGATCGCCGCCGGGGCATCGTCGGCCTCGGCATCGATTTTCAGCGCCTGTGAAAGTTCGCCCAAGCGGCGAACCACGCCGTCGAGCGCCTCGACCCGGCGCAGCACATGCCCCATCAGCTGCGACACCAGATCCTGAAACTGCAATGCCGTGATGGCGCGACCGACCTGGCCTGCCATTTTATGGGAACTGACATCGAGACCGGCCAGGGCCTGCATGCGCACCTGATTCTGCTCGTGCATGGTGGTGATCACGGTCTCGACCTGCTTTTTCGAATCGAGGGCGAAACTCATGTCCTGGGAGGCCAACTGTTCGATGGCCTCCGCGCTCTTCTTCACCAGGACCTGCATACTCAGCATCAGGCCATTGATCTGCTGGCTGAACTGGCTGGTGCGGGCGGAAAGATTGCGCACCTCGTCCGCCACCACGGCGAAACCCCGGCCCGCTTCGCCGGCGCGTGCCGCCTCGATGGCGGCATTCAACGCAAGCAGATTGGTCTGCTTGGCGATGGAGCCGATTTCGGTGAGTATGCTTTGCACGGACTTGGTCTGATTGGCGATGTCATCGGTCCCCTCGACCAGGGCCATCCCCAGCTTGCTGGTGTTGATGACGCTGTCGACCACGCGCTGCATCATGCTCGAGGTGTCATTGATGAACACGTCGAACGATTCCTTGTCGCGGTCGCCGCCGGTGACGGACAAGGACAACTGATTCTGCATCGCCGTCTGCTCGTGCATGCCCTCAAAACTCTCGGTGAGGGTGGCGATCGCCTCGGCCAGCAAGGACTGTATACGGGCGATCTCGCCGTTCATCGCCTCGTACTGGAAGGTAAACTGGCGCACGCACTGGTTCAGCAACTCGGTGAACTCGGTGAGGAGCAGTTTGTCCCTGCTATCCTCATGGCTTTTCTTCAGGGTCGTCAGCTTGCCTGACCGCGGCAGATATCCGAGAACGGCCCAGCCTGCCGCCACCAGAAACAGGGCGAAACCTCCGCTGAATCCGGCATTGCCGAAAGGGGTCAGGTAGTAGAAAAAACCTCCCGTAAGCAGCGTCCATGCGCCGCCCAACCAGAACGATTTTCCCAAAATCAAATGCTCGCCAGGATTGCAGAAAGTGTCAAAACGCTACCTCTTAACTCTTGGGAATTATTATATTGAATTTAAATAATGGCAGACTAAATTAGGGAATGTCTGAATAAGTCCGTCATCGCCAGCCCCAGAGGAGCGTGGTAATCTTCAAACCACTGATCTTGCATGGCTCTCAGATTGCTTCGCTTCTGTCACGGCGATTGCCACGGCCCTGCGGGCCTCGCAATGACGAAGTGGTACTTGATCAGCGTTCCCTTAGCACAGTTTTGAATGACTCTCCCTAAAGATATATACTAAGTTCTACACTGCCGACAATCTACTCCAGGCGCTCCTTATCCGCAACTATGGCTTGGGCAACATCCTCCAGTTTCCTGCGCTGACCCCGGGCATAGCGGCGCAAACGCTCGAAGGCTTCCTCCTGGGTGAGCTTGCTCTCCTTCATGACCATGCCGATCGCAGTCCCTATGATGCGATTGCTGGCGATCGCAGCCTCGAGGTCTTGCTTGCGCTGGCGCAATTCAGAGATTTCCTTGGCGCGCGCCAGAGCCACGCGAATCGTTCGCAAGACAATCGGCAGGCTCAGCGGCTTGATCAGGTAGCCAAGAGCGCCGGCCTCCACCGCAGGCTTGATAAAATCCTCGTCGTCATAGGCCGAGAGGATCAGGAAGGGCACCCCCGGCTCCTTGCAGACGCTTTGCGCCAGGGCTATGCCGTCGAGGCCTGGCATGCGGATGTCGAGCAGCGCCAGGTCCGGGCGTTCGATTTTGCACAAGGCCAGGGCTTGCAAACCGTCGTGCGCAGAGCTCACCCGATAGCCTGCCTCGGTCAGGACTTCGCAAAGCGTCGTGAGAATGACCAGGTCATCGTCGGCAACGAGTATTTTCTCAGCACTCATTTTCAGCCTCCAATGAAGGACGGATTGCCAAGACAACGGGGGTCTGTACAAAAAACTAACTTTAGTTGCATATATTACTCTTGATGACTGGGCACGACCACCGGACTCATCAGCACCAGCTCCGAAACCACATGACCGGTGCCGCTCCCGCGATAGTTCAATGCCGCATCCAGCATGCGGCAAAAACCCGGGGTGACGTTTCTCAGGTGCTCGGTTTCCCCCTCGACGCGCTGTGCTGTCAGTAGAGGAGTGTCATGCGAGGCCGGTTAGGCCACGGCAATCCCGTATAATGGCGAGCTATTTTTCCAAGACATCCGCCAGTGACCAGCCTAGCCACGGAAATCCAGCGCCGCCGCACCTTCGCCATCATTTCCCATCCTGACGCGGGCAAGACGACGCTGACCGAAAAGCTGCTCTGGTTCGGCGGCGCGATCCAGATGGCCGGCGCCGTGCGCGCCAGGAAGACGGGCAGGCATGCGGTCTCTGACTGGATGGAACTGGAA
>CAIYYX010000032.1 GCA_903930535.1 uncultured Sterolibacterium sp.
ATCGTTGGTGCAGTGAACGGCTTGATGCGTTGGTAAAAGTGCTTCCTGAACCTACAGGCTCTGAGAAACTGATTAAGTTGGTCAAGCTGATTCAAGCGTATACCATTGCGCCCGGTACTTTAGAGCAGACCGTCGCGTTGTTGCGTCAAGCTGAAAGCGTGGTTCAAGGTGAGATTCCTGCAGAATTACTTGCCCGCATGCGAACCATTCGAGATGCGATTGTTGACAGTCTTCGCGCATCCCGAAGTGAGGGTGGTGAAACGGAAGAACTTGTTCGCTGCGTTCGTGCCTTACGGGTCGAAGCGAAAAGCTTTAAGGACGATGGCCCACACAACGCCGAGCGTCTTGCGCTGAAGATGGCGCACGATAGTCGATGTGATGCAACGGCACGCAAACTCCTTGATACCGCGGCAAATTGGTCACGAAGTGGCGTTCCGACGTTTCTGGAGGACCTCCGTGTGCTACGCCGGAAACTCTTGCTGGCGTTGTTATCCACAGACCGCATGGAGGACACTATCCCCCGCACACGAACGGACGTCCTTAATATTTTGGGTGAAGCACGGGATCACCTTGACCAACGTCGTAAAACAACGCGTGATTCCGCAGGGGATGCAGCATGGCGCTTTCATGAGGCATTGCAGAGTGACCCCGATGCAGTCAAACACGCAGTCATTTCCTACACGTCAGTGTTCGCCGCCACTTGTCAGCAGTCGGCGCGACAAGAACTTGCGGACTTGAAAGGCTCTGAAGGCTACGACACAGTGGTTGTCGATGAGGCCGCACGTGCCAATCCATTAGATCTCTTTATTCCACTGGCACGGGCAAAGCGTCGAATTGTCCTTGTGGGTGACCATCGCCAACTTCCACATATATTGGATCAAAAACTTGAAAAGGAACTGGAGGACGTTCTTGTTACTGACAGCACCGTGGGCCAACGTACAAGCGAGATGCTGAAAATCAGCCTTTTCGAGCGTTTGTTTAATGACCTTAAGAGGCGCCAGGAAAAGGATGGAGTTCGCCGAACCGTAACGCTGGATGCGCAGTACCGCATGCACCCTGTGTTGGGTCAGTTTGTGAGTGACCAGTTTTATGCACCTTACGGTGAAGCTTTTGGTTCACCATTACCCGCCTCAGAATTCGCTCACACGCTGCCTGGTTACGATGGCCCTGCTGCGTGGTTTGATGTCCCCCATAGTCAGGGCGCGGAAAAGCCAGGTCAAAGTAAGTCACGCCCAGTCGAAGCTCTGGCAATTGCCAATGAACTCAAGCGACTAATGGATTCACCAGAAGGGCAGAATCTAACCTTCGGCATCATTTCGTTCTATTCAGAGCAAGTGAAGGCCATTGACTCAGCATTGGAAGAAGTCGGTGTCGTTAGCCGTGACGAAAGCGGGGTGCCTGAAATTGAGCATCCCTACAAAGACTTGCAGCAGGCAAACGGCCGAATTGTGGAACGATTGCGCAATGGAACAGTCGATGCATTTCAGGGAATGGAATTCGATGTTGTTTTCCTGTCTATGGTGCGAAGCAATACCCTGTTCGACCGGACCGAGGCAGAAAG
>CAIYYX010000033.1 GCA_903930535.1 uncultured Sterolibacterium sp.
GACCAAGATTGCCGCGGCCCTTTAGGCCTCGCAATGACAGGCACAACCCTCGTCACCGTGATTGCCACGGCACTGCGAGCGTCGCCATGACGAAGCTGTACTTTATCCGCGCATCCCTGGGCCAATAACTCTTCGCCGCCAGGTTTCTACGAAAATACGGCCGCGTTGGCAGCAATGACATTATCGATCATGTCGGCGATATCCTGAATGGTATTGATGGCGGTGCGCTCGTCGGTGAGCCTGACACCGAGCGCGTCCTCCAAATCGAACATTAATTCAACCATGGACAGGGAGTCGATGCCAATTGCCTCAAGACTTTGTCCTGGCAGAACCTGCACCTCGGTCAAGCTGAGGCGCTCCTGCATCATTTTTTGTATTTTCGTTAAGGTGCTCATAGATTCCAAGGCCTCTGTACCCATCAGATACTGGGCGCGGCAATCACAGTCAAAGACCTCTCACCCCGCCAGCGCCGCCGGCCTGATCGCGACCGTCACGGGCATGCTGGCGCCGAGTTTTATCTCCTCCTGCAGCGCTCTATCCGCATTGTTTCGTTGCGGCGACTTGGAATGGAATTGCAACAGCCTATGAGCGTTTTTGTCTTGTTGCGTCAGAATGATCGCTTGCTGACGACGGGTTACCTTGAGCGCCTTGAAGATTGAGGCAATATGACTTTTAACCGTGCCCACCAGGAGACCGAGCTGGCTGGCGATCTCCCGATTGGATCCGCCTTTGACCAACAAAACCAACACGCGCATCTGGCCTCTGGTAAGGCCATGGCGCTTGGCGAAGGAACGGCCGATAGGGCCGCCCGCTTTCAACTGCGGGGGCAGGCTGACACAGCCTGCCAATGCCTTGCGCAATACTTCGAGCAGTTCATCGCTCGAACATGATTTTGGCACGAAGCCGGCGGCACCATGACGAATCGCCTGCGACATGATGGCCGCATCATCGGATGTTGACACAACCACGACCGGCAGCGCCGGGAAGCGCTGACGCAAGGTATCCAGGATATCGGCGCCATTGATGCCCGGCATCATCAACTCGATCAGCATCAGGTCATAGTGCCCGCCTTCCAGCAGACTCAACGCCTCTTCCACATTGCCCGCACCATGGCAGGCGACATCGTCCCCGAGACGATGAACGATCCGGATCAGCAGTTCGCAGACCAGAGTGTGATGATCGACAACGAGCGCTTTTAACATAAGAGTATATGCCCACCAAATGATCCAAAGGATCTATAGGGCAGTAGTTTCGAATCCTGCTAATCGTCCGTCAATCAAGGGCCGCAATTGAAACCTAGGTTTCAAATTACGGCGATGAAAAATGAAACTGAAGGTTCAGATTTTTATCCTTTTTGACGATGACCCGGCGCATTTTTACAATTTGCGCAGCAGTCCTCCAATCCTGATAAATGAACATTTTTCGCGATTCGTCGGTTTATTGAGGAGTCCGGCATGTCCTCGCTGAGGGACAAAATCCGGGGCAGGGGAAACCAATGACCACCGAGACTGAAGTTTTGGAGGAGGAAAGGTAGGTCATTGTTGAAAAAGTTTCCCCTGCTGTTGCCGATGTGGAAAAAATAGACAAGTCCAGATGAGTGATTGCTTAGGAAAACGTTGATTAAGTACAACTTCGTCATTGCGAGCAAAGCGAAGCAATCTAAGAGCCAAGCAAGATCACTGGCTTGAAGATCGCCACGGCCTCGCGATGACGAGCAAAAATGGCGTCATCGCGAGCGTAGCGTGGCGATCTTGGATTGCCACGGCCTCGCGATGACATTAGCGCGGCAGTATCAACGTAGCTGACATAGGAGTACATAGTTGAACATGCGTTCTCAGGCTCCAGTTAACCTCGGCAGCGAAACTGTGATTGCGGCGGGGACTATTGTTGTCGGAGACATTATTTTCTCTGGCCGCCTTCGCATAGATGGGGAAGTAACAGGCGATGTATCGGGTGCAGAGGGCCAGTTGACGACCCTTGCCGTGGGAGAGAGCGGGCGCGTCGATGGGAGCGTAGAGGTCACCGACGCGGTTATCCATGGAACTTTAATCGGAAACGTCTGCGCGACCGGGCAAATCACCATTTTCTCGAAAGCGCAGCTAAATTCAGACGTGACATATGCCGGGCTGGAAATGCATCTGGGCGCGATCATTCATGGCCGCCTGGGTGTAATGGACGCGAATTGATCCGGCTGGCGCCCGCTCCAGGGAATGCCTGAATAAGCCCGTCACTAAGATTGCCGCGGCCCTGCGGGCCTCGCAATGACCGGCAAAAACCTCGTCATCGCGAGCCCCAGAGGGGCGTGACGATCTTGATTGCTTCGCATCCGCTACTGAGATTGCCGCGGCCCTGCGGGCCTCGCAATGACCGGCACATGGCCCGTCACCGCGATTGCTGCAGCCCTGCCGGCCATATTGCGCCTAGACATCGCGCCTAGACATCGCGCTGGCCCAACGCGTGCAGCAAGGTCTCAAACAACCTGCGCGGCTCAAATGGCTTCGTCAGGAAAGCATCCATCCCCGCATCGAAACAGCGTGCCTTGTCCTCAGCGAAGACGTTGGCTGTCATGGCAATGATGGAGACAGCCCCGTAACCGGGAATGGTCCGCATCTGCCTCGTTGCTTCCAGTCCGTCCAGGTTCGGCATCTGCATATCCATGAGGACGGCCGCGTAAGGATTGTCCCGGGCCATTGTGACTGCCATTTCACCATCGTCGGCGGTATCGATGACGAGGCCGCTATCTTCGAGGAACATCTTCGCCACTTCCCGGTTGATGGGTTCGTCGTCCACAATCAGTATGCGACAACCGGAATGCCTTTGCCGGATTGTCGCCTCGGCATTGCTAATCGCGGCATGTTCGGGGTCGGCCTCATGCTTCCGTTCGCTCTTCTGCAACTGCGCGGTGAACCAGAAAGTGCTGCCCACGCCTGGCGTGCTCTCGACGCCCACCTCGCCGTTCATTAATTGCGCCAGGCGCATGGTGATCGCCAGTCCGAGTCCGGTTCCGCCATATTTTCGCGTGGTCGAATTGTCTGCCTGCTCAAAGGCCTCGAAGAGCCTGGAGCTCTCCTCTGGTGCTATGCCGATCCCGGTATCCTTCACCTCGAAACGCAGCAGTACCGAAGCGGCATCCTCGTGAAGTTTGACGCAGCGGAGCGTCACGGCTCCCTTCTCGGTGAACTTGAGGGCGTTGTTGGCGTAGTTGAGCAAGGCCTGTTGCAGCCGGGTAGGGTCCCCCATGAGGTTGTCCGGCAAGTGCTCGGACTCGAACAGCAGGCGAACGTTCTTGGCTCTGGCGCGAACGGAGAGCATCGACCTGACATTGGCCAACAGGCTATCGAGACTTACCGGTACTACCTCCAGCACCAACTTCCCAGCCTCTATCTTCGAAATGTCGAGAATGTCATTGATCACGTGCAACAGGTGCTGGACGGATATGTCAATCGTGGTGAGGTGTTCTGCCTGCCTGGGCGTGATGCCTTCACGGCGCATGAGGTAGGCCATGCCGAGGATGCCGTTCATCGGCGTGCGGATTTCGTGGCTCATGTTGGCCAGGAAGGCGCTCTTGGCGATATTGGCCGCGTCAGCGTCTTGCCGTGCCGCAATGAGTTCTGTCGTGCGCTGCGAAACCAGCGATTCCAGATGGTATCGATGGTTCTCCAGTTCATCGGCGAGGCGCTTCTTCTCGGTAACGTCCTCCTTCACCGCCACATAGTGTGTGACCAATCCATCAGGCTGGCGTATGGGCGTAATGATCGCGAATTCGATATATTCGCTGCCATCCTTGCGTCGGTTGTATAACTCGCCCGCCCAGACACGGCCTTGGGTCAGGCTATGCCACAGAGCGGTGAAGGTCGCCCGCGGAGTCTTTCCAGATTGCAGGATACGCGGATTCTTGCCGATGGCTTCTTCCAGCGTATAGCCCGTATTGTGGATAAACGCAGCATTGACGTATTCAATCTCTGCTTTGATATTGGTGATGACAATGCTCTCCGGGCTCTGTTCGACGGCCAGGGAAAGTTTGCGCAGTTGGTTTTCGTTCTTCCGGCGCTGCGTGACGTCCTGCAGACTCAGCAAGGTGCGCTTATCGCTCAGGGCAACGACAGTGAACAAGATGTCTTTGCTGCTGCCATCCCGATGGCGAACCACAAAGGAACGATCTGCCGGGCCCGGACCCGTTTGTTCGAGAGCAGACTGCTGCCACACGGCCATAGCCAGATACCGGCTATGCGCATCAGGGCAAGCCTTCTTCGACCAGGCTGCCATGTTCGGGACATCATCGAGCGTATATCCGAGCATCTCCGTGAACGTCGGATTGACGTACTCGAATTCGCCCTCAGGGTCGCTAACAACTATGCCGAAGGGGGCCACTTGAACAAGGCTGCGGAAAAGTTCCTCGCTACTGCGCAGTGCGCTTTCCGCCCGTTTGCGCTCAGTTGCGTCGCGAATAACTCCCGTAAAATATTTGCCCTTGGGAGTACCCCACTGTGCCAAAGAGAGATCCAGCGGGAACTCGCTGCCATCCTTGCGCAAACCCACCAGTTCGACGGGTTTGCCCATGAGGCGCGGCTTGCCGCCGCCACTCACCCGATCCATTCCGACGACATGGCGATCGCGAAATCGTTGCGGCATCAGGTGCGTCAGCGACAGGCCAGCGGCCTCGGTTTCAGAGTAGCCGAACATTTGCCCGGCACTCGGGTTCCATTTGATGATATTGCCGGAACTGTCGGCGGTGATGATCGCGTCATGCGCCGATTCGGATACGGCCCTGAACAGTGACTCGCTTTCGCGCAGCGCGTCCACCGCCTGCACTCGCTCCGTCACGTCCAGGCAATGCCCGACATAGCCGACAAACAATCCGGCGCTGTCGTAACGCGGCGCGCCTTCATCAAGCAGCCAGCGATACTCGCCGTCGTGGCGACGCAAGCGGTAGCTCATGTGGAAAACCTCGCGCCGGTCGAAGGCCGTCGCGTAAATGTCCAGGCAGCGCTGCAAATCGTCCGGATGGACACCCTCGGCCCAGCCGTTGCCAAGCTCCTGCTCCAGTGTTCGTCCGGTAAACAGCAACCACGGGTGGTTTAAATAGTGACAGCACTTGTCGAGTCCGGCCATCCAGACCAGCGCACTGCCGTGATCGACCACGGCCCGGTAGATTCCTTCTTGTTCGCGCAGCGCGTTTTCGCGTTGTCCCAGGATTTCCAGCAGGCGATTGAAGCCGACAATCAGTTCGCCGATTTCGTCCTGGCTGGTGACCGGCAGCACCTGCACGGCCTGATCGCTGGCGGCCTGGCTGGCAAGCGACCGACTGGCCGTGAGCAACGAGGCAAGCTGACGCCGCAACATCCGCGAAATGATCAACCAGGTCACGGCACAGGTCAGCAAGGTGACCAAGAGGGCGCTGAGAAACATGCGCTGCTGCAGGGTTTCAATCGGCGCAAAGGCTTCCTCGGCAGGCAGCGTGGCAGCGGCAAACCAGCCCGCGACAGGAATGCCCTTGGCCGCTGACAACTCCAGGACGCCGTGCGAACTGACGGCCGCGCCAAAACCTTCAAAACCCTGCATGTAGCGGTCGTGCATGGCATTGATGCCGGGTGCGGGCACCGTGCGCATGATGCGGATCTTGTCCGTGGCGGTGACAATCAGTTTGTGCTGCGGGGCGATCAGCAAATAACCGCCGGTTTGGCCATAGCGGCTCTGGGTGACCTTGTCGAGAAAATTGGCTTTGCCCAGATTGACCGTCGCCACCAGGGCGCCGATCACTTTGCCCTGGGCATCGCGAATCGGCGCCGCCATGCTGAACATGGGCGAGCCCAGCTGCTTTGCCATGGCCGGCCGGCCGATCATCGTTTTGCCCTCCTTGAGCGGAATCGAAACGGACTCCCGGTCCATGTAATTGTTGCCCAGGCGAGCGGCCGACAGCGGCACCTCGGCGATCGCCGTGCCATCGCGGCCGGCGACGAAGACGCCGCCGTTGAACAGGCTCTGAAGAAGTGGGCGCTGTTCCAACTTTGCCTGCAAGGCGGCCGGCTTGCCCATCAAGCGCGCGTCAATCTGCCTGGCAATCTGCTCCAGCGCCGCCAGGCGCTCAGCCAACTCATCATTGACCTGTGCGGCAACGAAGGAAACGGTAGCGAACTGCTGCTCGCCGAACACGCGCTGCATGTCGTCCTTCAACAGGCGGCTGATGTAGAACGTCAGCGACCAGATGCCGATCACGAAAATGGCCAGCGTGAATAGCGGCAAGCGGGTCTTGAGCGAGCGCCACCGAAGAAGTTTCGCGCTCACGCCGCTCACCTTACGAGAATCGGTAGGGGATGATCCTGACGGTGTCCCAGACCAGGCGAAATCGCCCTGCCCTCAGGTGCGAGTGCGGCGCGGATGCGGAACCAGAAGCGTGCGCCGCGTCCAGCTTCGCTCTCGACGCCGACCCCGCCACCCATCAGC
>CAIYYX010000034.1 GCA_903930535.1 uncultured Sterolibacterium sp.
AACCTCGTCCGCCGGTTCAGAGGCCGAAGCCGCGACCGACTCCGAGAATTCAGCGATACTTTCGGGCGATATCGCTTTGAGTTTCGCTTTGACCGTAGCATCAACGTACCCATCTGGTGAAGGCCACAGGGGGGCTGATCCTTATGCCGCGACGGCTGGGACGGTGGCCTTCCGCCAGTTCCAGGGTAATAGCTCGCCGAGGCGGCTGGCCGGGTGATCCGCGATGCGGCGCAGCACATCAGCGAGCCACGCTTCGGGATCGACGTCATTGAGCTTGCATGTAGCGATGAGGGTATAGACGGCGGCGGCGCGTTCGCCGCCACGGTCCGATCCTGCGAATAGCCAAGCCTTCCTGCCAACCGCAATTCCTCTCAGCGCTCGCTCGGCCGCGTTGTTGGTGAGGCAGATCCTGCCGTCTTTGAGGAATCGGGCGAAGGCGTCCCATCGCTTCAGCATGTAATCCATGGCCTTGGCCACGTCGTTGTGACGGGACAATCGGGCGCGCTCCCGGCGCATCCAGGCTTCGAGGTCATCAACCAGCGGCTGGGCGTCCCGTTGGCGGTGTGCCAGCCGCTCCGCGGCGGTCAAGCCGTTGATCGCCCGTTCGATGTCGAAGATCGCGTCGATCCGCCGCACCGCCTCCAACGCCAGCGGCGCGATAGGCTTGGCCGAGGCGACGTGTTTGGCCACGTCGGCCAGGACGAAGAACTTGCGCCTGGAATGAGCCCAACACCTTGCCTCGGTAATCGGGCCGGGCCGTCGCTTCGGATCGTACAGGTCGTTGTAGCCGGCATAGGCGTCGGCCTGCAGGATTCCGGCATAGCCGGCAAGATGCCGGGTCGGATGCTCGCCCTCCCGATTGGCTGAGTAGTAGAACAATGCGGCCGGCGGCGCTGGCCCGCCAAAGGGGCGGTCATCGCGGACATAGGTCCAGATCCGGCCGGTGACGGTCTTCATCTTGGCCAGCACCGGCACCGTGGTGTCGTCGCCATGGACGCGATCCCCGGCAAAGATGTGGTGGCGGATCAACTCGACCAGCGGGCTCAGGGAGGCGGTGGCGGCACCGATCCAATCGGCCAAGGTGGAGGTGTCCAGTGTGATGCCCTCGCGGGCGAAATCGCCGCTCTGGCGGTTGAGCGGCAAGTGGTTGCCGAACTTGCCGTAGAGGATCATCGCCAGCAGGCTGGCGCCGGCCCGGCCACGGGCGATGGGATGGAACGGTGCCGGCGGCTGGGTGATCGTCTCGCAGGAGCGGCAGCTGAACTTCTCCCGCACCGTCTGGATCACCTTCCATTGGCGCGGCACCACCTCCAGTGTCTCGGTGACGTCCTCGCCGATCTTGACCAGCTTGCCCCGGCAGCATGGGCATTCGCTTGGCCCCGGCAACACCACCCGCTCGCGCGGCAGATGAGCGGGAAGCGGCGCTCGGAAAGGCTTTTTACGGCTGAAGCTTCGCACCACGCTGGTGTCTTGGCCGGCCGCTGCCGCGGCGGCCTCGGCGGCGCATTCGTCCTCGGTGGCTGTCGCCTCCAACTCTTCAAGTTGGAGCTCGATCTGGTCGAGCAGCTTGGCCCGCTCCGCCGATTGGCCGTACTTCTCGCGCTTCAGCTTGGCGATCTCAAACTTGAGATGGGCAATCATCGCCTCCATGCCCGAGTTCAAAGCACGGGCGGCGCGAAGCTCGGAGCGCCCGGCCAGAACCAGCGCCTTCAGCGCAGCAATGTCATCGGGAAGATCGGCGGGCTCGGTGTCCATGCCCGAATTTTGCCCCAACCACGCCGAAAAAGTCGTGGGGAATATTGCTCATCACATTGAATTTATTCATTGAATCTGGCATTATCGGATTGTTCGATGGAGCTTCAACCGGCGGCGACCGGACGCCAGGTCGATTGCGGATTGCGCCAGTCAATACCGTCGAGCATGTAGGCCAACTGCGCCGAAGTGATCGCCACGATGCCGTCGGTCGGCGATGGCCAGATGAATCGGCCGCGCTCCAGCCGCTTGGCGTAAAGCGACATCCCGACCCCGTCATGCCAGATGATCTTCAAAAGATCGCCCCGGCGTCCGCGAAAGGCAAAGAGATCGCCAGCATGGGGATCGCGCCCAAGTCCCTGCTGAACCAGCAGCGCCAGGCCATTCATGCCGCGCCGCATGTCGGTCCGCCCCACCGCCAGCCAGACCCGGACGTTGCTCGGCACCGGGATCATCGGCCGAGCGCCTTGACCACCGCAGCCGCCAGCTCCGGCGGTGTCGATGCAGGGATCCGGATCCGCATGTTGGCGAACTCGACCTCCATCACCGCCATGCTGGCCGAGACAGGGTGAGCGGCGGCCACGACTTCGTCCGCCATCACCACTACCGGCGCGAATTCGGGCGCCGCGATACCCTCCTGGCGTCGCCAGCGATAGATCAGACTCGGGCAAACATCGGCCTGCCGCGCCACCTCCCTGACCACCGCGCCAGGCGCGAACGCCGCCGCGACAATCGCGCGCCGCTCGCCTTCGCTCCAACGCCGCCGCCGCTCAGGACCCGACAGGATATGGACTTGCCCCATGGCATATTCTCCAGCACCGGTGCAAACCACGGTGTTTGCACCGGTGCTGATTACGTCAGATCACGCGGGCGCGCGGTAGGTGGCCTTCACCGGACGGGTACTGACGATGTGCACAGGGATGAGGTGATGGCGCTGAAGGTCTCGCAAGCGATAATAGGCCCGTCTTCCCTGCATACCCCAGTTAGCAGGATCCGCATTTCAACGTCGGCTGCAGTTTGACAACATCTCATCT
>CAIYYX010000035.1 GCA_903930535.1 uncultured Sterolibacterium sp.
GGGTGAAAAGGCGATTGCGGGTAGCTTTCTGACACCGGCAGGAGATGGTCTTAATGCCTCCAATGTCCGCGGTTCTCGTCCTTATCTTGGAATTACCTCGCAGTCCATCATCAACGCGGTTCGAACAGGGCATATGACCGAATATACTCGCTATCCTACTTGTGTCGGAATTAGCCCTGGCTGCCCATGCCCTCAGACCAATGCATCGGTAAGTACTCCACCCTATGTTCCCGCCATTCCAGGCCAGGTAACAGGAATTACCTTTACGGTCGGATCGATTATTGTCTCCTGGATTGCACCTATTATAGGCGATGGCCCCTTTACCTATACTGTAACACCTTACTTGAACGGTATTGCCCAGTTATCTGTTACTACGACCGCGACCACCTACCGTTTTACCAATTTGATCGAAGGACAGTCTTATACCTTTTCCATTTGCGCGGCGAATGCCGCAGGCCAAGGAGGTCTATGTCCTTCTGGTTCTGTGATTGCTCCACCTGAAGAGCTATCGGCTATTTTGGCAGGTAGCAACTTGCCTATCGATGTGGCACCCTCACTCATGTATATTATGAATGTCGGCCTCGACAATCTCCTGAATAATATGGCCTCTACAGGAACGGGACCTACTGTTAGTTCTCGTCTGATGTACCTCTGGGTCGCCGCTGTTGCACAGGCATGGAATTGGGTATGCTCTGATTCGCGTGTAGCAGGAACACATGATGGTTGGAACTGGGACTGGAATCCAACAGCGGGAACGGGACCTGATGGTATTACACTGGCACAACTGACAGACTGCGATTGCATCATCTGGACGAGCAAGGCCATCGACTACATCACTCCTTTCATTGTTTCTTCGGCGCCATCCTGCACCTACAACTACTCTGCGACGGATGTGGCGCGCGTTCAAGCCACAGGTCAATGGGATGCCTGGAAGACGCAATTTGATAGTTGGTTGGCGGCGCGCCAATTGGACGGATCCGCGGCGGCAAAAACGACCATGCCGGTTTCTACTGCATCTGCCGTTATGCCTGTGAGCGCGACCGCTGTCTCGGGTGCGGCCAACTGGATAGATACAACACAAAAGACCATTGTCGTTAATCAAGTTTCCACAGACATTTCGAGCTTTCCTGAGCCACAGGGATGGTCGCGTCTTACTATCAATGGAACCACACAGAAATATGCCACATGGTTATGGGACACTGTTCGATCCACTTGCTTAACAGCCAGCAACGAACAGGATATTACCATGACAGTCGGTGCGCCTCTTGCGAATGAGGCACGCGATGCCGAAATTGATGAAGTCAAGACCATTGCGGCAAATCTGACGGATACACAAAAGATTCAGGCGGAGTTCTGGGCGGGATCTACACTTGGGACCATTTCCCCGCCACTCATGAGTGTATGGCTGTGGAAGGAGTACATGCGGTGCAACTCGATCACATGTCCCGCCCTTGTCTTTTCGCTCTTGGATCTCTCGATTCACATGTTTGAGGGTGGGCGCGTGACATGGGGTCTCAAGGGTCTCTATATGCAAGATCGCCCCATTCAGGAGATTCGCCGCCGTTACACGGGTCAGCAGATTCGCTCTTGGAATGGACTCATCGATGGCGGACTATGGACTCCGTATCAGCCTTCCAACTTTGTGACGCCGCCCTTCCCTGATTTCCCGTCGGGCCACAGCAACTTTACGAAGGGATTTGCGCTCACCATGACGAAGTGGTTTGGCGCAAACATTGTGAAAACGACGACGACCTATGACAATTTGCCGCTCATGACAACGGTCATTACATCTAATCAGACCGCACCTTATGGCGATTTTACGATTGCAGCGGGAGCATCGTCGATTCAGCCAGGCGTAACACCCGCTGTGCCAGTTGTCTTCAGCTTTACGGCCTGGGATCAGATTGCAGATGCAGCAGGAGTATCACGTATTTATGGTGGTATTCACACGGAGAATGCGAACACTGCTTCACAGTTAAGCGCCGATCATATTCATAGCCGCATTGATTCAACCTGGAATATTCGGGCGACACAGGCGCTTGCATCCGTACCTGTGTTTAATGAAATCGTTCAACCAGATGCCGACGCGGCGTCCATTGATGATTTGATGAATCAGCCAATCGCGCAATCTCTTGCTGCGGGGGAAGCGCCAGCACCAGAAGCGCCAGCGCCAGAAGCGCCAGCGCCAGAGGCAGCACCAGAAGCGCCAGCACCAGAAGCGCCAGAGGCAGCGCCAGAGGCAGCACCAGAAGCAGACCAATTAGCAGCTGCTGTAGAGCCAGCCCAACCCCAGGCACCTACAGCTGTAGAGCCAGATGCACCTGCAGACCAACCACCCACCCAGCTCGAAGCACCTGTCCAGCCCGAAGCACCACTGGAACCCGAAGCGCCAGCCCAACC
>CAIYYX010000036.1 GCA_903930535.1 uncultured Sterolibacterium sp.
CACCGGCGACGTCGGAAGTCTTGGAAGCGACTTCCTTGACCATCTGCGCGCCCATGTTCTCGAATTTGTCCTTGAGTTCGATTTCCTTGGCGACGGAAACGCCGTCCTTGGTCACGGTGGGGGCGCCGTAGGAGCGCTCCAGAACGACGTTGCGGCCTTTCGGTCCGAGGGTCACCTTGACAGCGTCGGCGAGGATATTGATTCCGGCGACCATGCGATGGCGGGCGGAATCACCAAACTTGACTTCTTTTGCAGGCATTATTTTATCTCCTAGCTAATTCTGGATTAGGCTTCAACGACGCCCATGATGTCTTCTTCGCGCATGACCAGCAGTTCCTCACCATCGACCTTGACGGTCTGGCCGGAATACTTGCCGAACAGGACGCGATTGCCGACTTTCACATCGAGGGGGCGAACCTTGCCGTCCTCGAGGATTTTGCCCGTGCCTACGGCGATGATTTCGCCCTGGTCGGGCTTCTCGGCGGCGGTATCGGGAATGACGATGCCGGAGGCCGTCTTGCGTTCCTCTTCGAGGCGCTTGACGATCACGCGGTCATGCAAAGGACGTATTTTCATAGAGTTACTCCTTATGGGGCTTACGGGAAATGGCAGCAAAGCCATCATTGATTGATCGGAGCAGAGGCAGGTTATTAGCACTCACTGCCGACGAGTGCTAATGATAAGGGTGAAGGCGTCCTATTTCAAGGCCTGGGCGAAAAAATGTGTGGGCGTCAGGGTTCGCTGTGATGCACAGCAAGCCAGACGGTCGGCATCGATGCCTCCGTCCATTCAATCCGGTGACGCCTTTTCGCCGCGACATGCATCCAGTCGCCTGGCATCAGGCGACGAGCGCGAGGCTCATCTTCGAAGCGAAGCAGGGCCGCACCCGAGAGCAGAATCACCCACTCGGGGTCTTGCTGTTCATACCAGAAACCAGGGGGACTCGCCTGACCCGAAGAGACGATGCGTTCGATCTTGAGGCCGGGAAGGGCAAGCAGGGTATCGAAACGCTCTTCCGCTGCGGCTGTGAGGCCGGCAAAGAGATTGCCTTCCATCAATGGAAATTCGCTGTCGGAACCCTTAGGGTTCCGACAGCGGGAATTCTTACTTCTTCTTTGCAGCCTTCTTGCCGGCGACAGAGGCCTTGAAGGTGGCGCCGGCGGTGAAACGCGGCACGGTGGTCGCGGCGATCTTGAGTTCCTTGCCGGTCTGCGGATTCCTGCCGATGCGGGCTGCGCGCTTCGATGACTTGAAGGTTCCGAAGCCCACCAGCGTGACGGTGTCGCCCTTGGAAACAGTCTTTACGACGGCGGCGATAATGGCGGACAAAGCCTTGTCGGCAGCGGCCTTGCTGAGGTCGGCTTCCTTGGCGACGATTTCAATCAGTTCAGCTTTATTCACGGAGCATCTCCTGGGTTGTGGGGAAATTCGCCGTGAATGGTACCGCAAATTTCCGGAAAAGTGCATGTTGTTGCAGTAGATACTCGTCAAGCTTTAATATTCAGATGAAAGGAGAAACGATGGCACATGCACCGAAAGCCAGCCCGGGGGAGGAGCGAACCCTGCCCGCAGATATCCGTCCTGAGTCCTTGTCGCGCCTCGGCCCCATCCACCGCGATGCCCTCGGCGAGGAAGGCCGAACGGCCTACGATGCCCTGTCTTGCCCGGACGGCAAGACCCTCGCCGGCCTGAAGGGTCCTGGCGGTATTTGGCTGCGCCTGCCCGGGGCGGGCTACCCTATCAACGAAACCACCCGCATCCTGCGCAGCGAGATAGGCCTCGATCCGCGCCTCACAGAACTGGCCATCCTCGCCGCGGCACGCGAAATGGACAGCCAGTTCGAGTGGACCCTGCACGAACCGGTCGCGCGCCAGAAGGGGCTATCGGAGAAAATCATCGACGTCGTGAAGCAGCGCAAGTCCATCGCGGATTTGCCCGAGACGGAAAGTGTGATCATAGAACTCGCTCGCGCAACCATCGGCGAAAAGAAAGTGAGTTCGCAGACTTATGCCCGGGCATTGACCCTCTTTGGTGAAACAGGGCTGCTGAATCTGGTATCGCTGATGGCCAACTATGCCATGACCGCGATCGTGCTGTGCCTCGTAGACCAGCAACTGCCCGAAGGCCAGACGCCGCTCCTGCCGCCGCGCTGAGAGCAGAGAAGGGCATGCGCATATTCATGCGTTGTCTGTTCATTCCCATGGAGACTGTGTTAGTGTTCCGAAATCCCATGAGCCTTTAAGCCCTGTTTCTACACACCCGGAGCGAACCCATTTTACCTACCCAGCCGCGCGAATGGTTGATCGAGTCTTGCCGCAAGATGCTGCTCATTCGCCATTTCGAGGAGGCCCTGGTGGCCTTGCACGAACAAGGACATTTCAGCGGGCACTATCATGTCTATATCGGCCAGGAGGCGACCGGCGTTCCTGCCCTCGCAGATCTGGCTCCTGACGACGCCCTCTTTGCCACCCACAGAAATCACGGCCACCTCCTGGCCCGGGGCGCCGATCCCGGAAGGCTGTTCGCGGAAATTCTTGGCCGCCGCGATGGCTACAACAAAGGCAAGGGCGGGACATTCCATATCGCCGCCGCCGGGCTGGGGTTTTATCACACGACGGGGATAGTCGGCGGCAACATTCCCCTGGCCACGGGTGCGGCCTACGCCGCCAAGACGCGCGGCACGGGAGCGCTATCTGTTTGTCTCTTTGGCGATGGCGCCATGGAAGAAGGTGCTGCGCCGGAGGC
Source organism: uncultured Sterolibacterium sp. (assembly GCA_903930535.1). Taxonomy (GTDB): domain Bacteria; phylum Pseudomonadota; class Gammaproteobacteria; order Burkholderiales; family Rhodocyclaceae; genus CAIYYX01. The sequence goes on from CAIYYX010000036.1 coordinate 2,746, forward strand.
ATTCAACATCGCCTCCCTCTGGAAACTTCCCGTCCTTTTCCTTTGCGAGAACAACGGAAAATACGGTGCCAACAAGGCGGTGGGCGCGGCCCAGTCCAGCACCATGGCAGCCTACCCGCTCACCGAGTTGCCGGGACTCTACAAGATCCCGGCCGTACAGATTGACGGAACCGACGTGGGCGCGGTGTTCAATGCCGTTTCAGAAGCCACGGGAAGAATACGCCGCGGCGAAGGGCCGCAATTCATCGAGGCGCAATCCGTGCGCTGGCCCGGAAGCGAGGGAAACTGGCCCGTGCTTCCCGTGGCGACAAACGTCAATCTGGCCTGGGACGCGAGTCCGGTTCCCGAGAGCAAGCGCGATTGGTATCGCTCGAGCGACCCCGTCCTGATTTTTATCCGGGAACTCGTCGCCGCGGGTGTTGCGACGCGGGAACAGATCGCAGAGGTCGAGAAAAGCGTAAAGGCGGAAATTTCCCAGGCTGTCCAGTTTGCCTTGGCAAGTCCATTTCCCGAACCGGCAGAGGCCCTGCGCGACGTGTTCGCCTGAGAGGATAGAATCCATGAGGCAAATGGCCTACTTTGAGGCGAAACTGGAGGCGCTGCGGGAAATCATTTCCGCGGACGAGAGCGTTCATTTTATTTCCGACATCGGCACAGGATTTCTCGGACTGAGCGAGCATCGGGTCAGGTTCGGAGAGATCGCCCGGGACTTTCCCGATCGCGTCATCGCCCCGCCGATCTCGGAGCTGGCATTTTGTGGGCTGGCCATTGGCGCGGCCATGTCGGGTCTGCGCCCTGTCGTCGATCTCATCACCGCCAGTTTCGCCTTTGAGGCCTGGCCGCAAATCATCAACGAGGCGGCCAATGCCCGCTACATGTCCGGCGGGCAGACCCAGGCTCCGGTCGTCTTCCATCTCCTGCACGGACTGCGTGGCGCCGGTGCGGCCCAGCATTCGCAGAGTCCGCAGGCCATGCTGTGGAATTGTCCGGGACTGGAAATCGTTCTTCCTGCTTCGCCGCGCGACGTCAAGGGGCTGCTCAAGACCGCGGTCGCCAGCAATAACCCGACCGTCTTCATCGATCACGTGCTGCTCTTCGAGTGCATGGGCGATGTGTCCGAGAACGATGCGGCCATCCCCTTCGGCCAGGCGGAGATCAAGCGGAAAGGCGCCGACGTCACCGTGGTTGCGACTTCCTATATGGTGCAACGCTCGCTCGCCGTGGCGGAGCAATTAGCCAAGGAAGGGATAGATGTGGAGGTGGTCGATCCCCGCACCATCGTTCCCCTGGACTTTGCCACCATCATGGCCTCGGTGGAAAAAACCGGGCGCGTGGTCGTGGTGGACGAATGCCACATGAGTTGCGGCGTCGCCGCCGAAATAGTTGCGCGTATCGCCGAGTCGGGATTCGACAAGCTCAAGGCACCCATGCGCAGGGTTGCCACGCTCGACGTCCCCGTTCCCTACAGTCCTCCGCTGGAGGATTTCATCAGCCCCACAGAGGCGCGGATTGCCCAGGCCATCCGCGCCACGATGAACTGAGCCGCGGTCATGGTCATAATGTTTGCCATTGGAGATTTTCGATGATTGGAATCACGATAGATGTCGGAGGCACTTTTACGGATTGCCTGGTCATGGATGGCGAGGGGCGCTTGAGCCAGTTCAAGGCATCGACCACCCCAGAGGACCGCGGCAAGGGATTCATGGAATGCATCAGGAAGGCCGCTCATGCGGCGCAAATGGATATCCGCGATTTCGTCGGCCGCGTCGACTACATCATCCATGGCACGACCATGGCGACCAACGCCCTGCTCACCGAGCAGGGCGCCAAGGTGGGCATGCTCACCACCGACGGTTTTCGTGACGAACTGGAGATTCGCCGCGGCTTCAAGAACATCCGGACATCCATGTACAACCTGGCCGTCCCTCCCTACAAGCCTTTGGTGCCCCGCTATCTGCGCCTGCTCGTCGGCGAGCGCACGCTGTACACGGGCGAGATCGAAAAGCCGGTGGATATTGCCAGCGTCAATGCGGCGCTGGACAAGTTGGAAGCGGAGAAGGTCCAGGCAATCGCCATCTGTTTCCTGCATTCCTATGCCAACCCCGAGAACGAGACCCTCGTCGCGGACATCTGCCGCAAGCGTTTCAAGGACAAAGTGTATGTCACGGCCTCGCACGAGATCCTGCCTGTGTCCGGAGAATACGAGCGCTTCAGCACCACGGTGGTCAGCGCCTACATCGGCCCCATCGTTTCCGATTATCTCTTTTCCCTGGAAAAACGCCTGGCCGATATGGGCTTCAAGGGCAGCCTGATGATGGTCCGTTCCGACGGACTGGTCCAGTCGGCGGAACACTCGCGCCGCCAGGCAGTCACCCTGATCAACTCCGGACCGGCGGCGGCGCCGACGGCAGCGCATTTCTTCGGCCGCATGCTGGGCCAGGAAAACCTGATATCGATAGACATGGGCGGCACCAGCCTGGATGCAAGCCTGATCCGCAAGGGCGACATCCCGACGACGACAGAGAGTTGGGTGGGCGATGAGCGGGTGGCGATCAAGATGGTGGACATGCATTCCATCGGCGCCGGCGGCGGCAGTCTGGGCTGGATAGATTCCCTCGGCCTCCTGCGCGTCGGGCCGCAGAGCGCGGGCGCGGACCCCGGACCGGCCTGCTACGGCCGCGGCGGCGAACGCCCCACCGTCACCGATGCCAACGTGCTCTTAGGCTATATCCCGACCGACTACTTCCTCGGCGGCGAGATCACGCTCGACGCGGAACGCTCACGCCAGGCCATGCGCAAGGTGGCAGAGCCCCTGAAATTGACCGAAGCCCAGGCCGCCCAGGCGATGTTCAAAATCGTGAACTCCCTGATGGCCGACCAGGTGATAGAACAATCCACCAAGCGCGGTTACGATGTCCGCGATTTCGCCCTGATCGTCGGCGGCGGCGCCGGTGGCGCGCATGGTGCGAGCATCGCCGAACTGCTGGGAATTCCCACGGTAATCATCCCGAAGTATGCCGCCCTCTATAGCGCCCTGGGGATGTTCGCGATGGACGAGGGCCGCGAATATTCCAGGAGCTTCATGGTGCGCGCCGACAAGCTCGACCTGAAACAGCTGGCGAGCCTGTTCCAGGGTCTCACCGACCAGGCCGTCGCCGATCTCAGGGAGAGCCATGTCGATGCTTCCGAACTGATCTCCAACAGGACTGCGCAGATGCGCTATGTCGGCCAGTTCCACGAGATCGAGGTGCCCCTGCCGGGCGAACTGAAATCGGCCGAAGACGTCCAGGCGCTGCAGGAGGCCTTCCACGCCAGGCACAAGGAACTCTATACCTTCGACCTGCGCGGACGCGGCGTCGAGTTCCGCATCCTCTCGCTGCGGGCTACGGTCAAGCGAAGGCGCGAGCTCACGCTCGTGCCCCTGGCGCGCGGCCAGGCGGACCCGAAGGCGGCCCTGAAGCGGACGCGCTCCTGCCTCTTTAACGATGACTGGATCGAGACGCCCTGCTATGACGGCGCCAAGCTCCTCGCCGGCAACCTGATCCCCGGCCCGGCGATCATCGAGGAAGAGGCCACCACGATTGTCATTCCCGAAACATTCATATGCTCTGTGGATGCCTCGGGCAGCTACTTGTTGAAGAGGAGATAAGACATGAACTCCAAGATATCGAGCGCCCCGAAGAAGACAGCCAAGTTAGCCGAAGTCGACCCCTTGACGCTGTCTACGGTCTGGCACTCCCTGCAGAGGATTTGCCGGGAGATGCGACGCCTGATCGAGCGCACCTCACAGAGCTATCTGATCTCCGAACTGAAGGACATCTCGGTCGGCATCTGGGACGGCGAGGGAAACACCATCGCCATCCCCGTGGGCTTGCCGGTGCAGTTCGTCGGAGCGAAGTATTCCGTGCGCTACATCATGGACCAGTATGGCAAGGACATCCATCCCGGCGATGTCTTTCTGGCCAACGATCCTTACAAGGGTTACTCCTGCCACCCTTCCGACTGGGGTTTTTTCCGTCCGATTTTTCACGGCGACCGCCTGGTCTTCTGGACCCTGGCCCGGGCCCACGTCGAGGATACCGGGGCCGCCTATCCCGGCGCCTATTTCTCCAATCCCTATGACATCCACTCCGAGGGATTGCTTGTTCCCGGCGTCAAGGTGATAGCGAGGGGCGAGGAGCAGCAAGACATCATGCGCCTGATCTTCAATAACGTGCGGCTCTCGGAAGGCGTGAGAAGCGACAGCTACGCGATGATAGGCGCCACGACCATGGCGGAGAACCGCCTGCACGACCTGATAGAAAAATACGGCATGGGGACGGTCGATGACTGCGTCGCGGTGATGATGGATCGCACGGAGCGTGCGGTCAAGGCCTGCATTCTGGCCATGCCCGACGGGACCACCTACGGCGAGTCGGCCACCGACGATGACGGCGTCGATCTCGATATCCCGGTCACTGTCCGCTGCGAGGTCACGGTCAAGGGCGACCGCCTGAAGATCGACTTTTCCAAGAGCGACAAGCAGGTGAAGGGCTTCGTGAACTGCAGTTATCCCACCACCTACAGCATGGCCGTGGCCGGGGCGATTCTGTTCATGGATACGGCGCTCACCGAATATCACAACGAGGGGACCATGGAGGCCATCGACGTCATCGCCCCCGAGGGTCTGGTGGTCAATGCGAACTATCCCGCGGCCATGGGCGGCGCCCCGGTCAGCATGGGTCACAACATCCTCGAGGCGGTCATGATGGCGATGTCCGCGGCTCTGCCGCCGCGCGCCGCGGCAGGATGGGGGCGGCGCTACGGGCAATACATCTACGGCATCAATCCGAGAACCAAAGGCCTCTATGTATTTCCCGGCTACCACGCGGAGGGCGGTGCAGGCGCGGTCTATGGCTTCGACGGCTATCAGGGTTCGGCTTCCGTCGGCACCCTGGGTGAAATCTCGCGGCCGAACACCGAGGACTGCGAGATCAAGTATCCCTGGAAGTTCATCAGCCGGGGGTTCCGCCTGGATTCTTCAGGCGCCGGCAAATGGCGCGGCGGTCCGGGCTTTCACTGGGAGGTGGAAAACCTGGGCGATGATGCCGGCGTGCATACCGGTGCGGGCCAGGGCGAGACGACCTTCAGTCACGGCTGCCTGGGCGGCAGGCCAACGCTGGCCAACAACTGCGTCATCGTGCGCGAGAACGGCGACAAGATGAAGGCACAGGTCCATCGCCTGCACCAGGTCCATCATGGCGATCGCATCGTCAAGGACACCAGCGGCGGCGGCGGCGTCGGCCGGCCCGAGGAGAGGGATCCGCAGGCGGTGTGGGACGACGTCTATATCAACGAGATGGTGACGCTAAAGACGGCGCGAGAGGTCTACAAGGTTGCGATCGATACTGCAACCCGGCAGATCGACTGGGACCAGACCAAGAAGTTGCGTGCGGCCTAGTAGCCGGTCATCGGTAAATTGATGGATGCAACTGTAGCAGCCTGTTGTAGGTCGGGCTTCAGCCCGACAAGCGAAGGAGAATATTTTGCTATGCTCAGAAAAGAATAGCCGTTGTCGGGCTGAAGCCCGACGCATCAACGGCAGTATGACTGACTACTGGTCATGACGACGCAAGGTAATCCTCTCGATCTGCGCATCTGGCTGGACCAGGTCAGGGCGCTCGATGAACTCGTCGACGTCCCGGGGGCCGACTGGAATCTGGAACTGGGCGCGATCAGCGAACTGAACGCCAAGAAGGATTTGCCGCCGGCCCTGCTTTTCGACGAAATCAAGAATTATCCGAAAGGCTTCCGGATATTGACCTGCAGCACCAGCAGCCCGGCCAGGCTGTCGACCATCCTGCGCCTGGCGACGGAACGCTCGCAATTGAAACTGGTAGCGGCGCTGCGTGGCAAGCCCAAGGAGTGGCAGGCGAATGCGGTCAATTACGATCCCGTGGTCACGGAGTCCGGGCCAGTCTTCGAGAACACACTGAGCGGCGATGCGGTCGACGTGAATCTCTTCCCCTCGCCGCTGTGGCACGAAAAAGATGGCGGCCGCTATATCGGCACCGGCTGCATGGTGGTCACCCGCGATTTCGATTCCGACTGGGTCAATGTCGGCGCCTACCGCAACATGATTCACGACAGGAATCATGTCGGCCTCAACATGATTCCGGCCAAGCACGGCGCCATCCAGTACCGGAAATACATGCAGGCCGGCAAACCCTTCCCGGTAGCCATC
>CAIYYX010000037.1 GCA_903930535.1 uncultured Sterolibacterium sp.
ATTGTTGGGAGCGGCATTCGCGGCATGGACTTTTCCGTTAACTAGAAGACATCAGAGAACAGTCGAGAGAGCTTTGGCCAGACGAGGTCGCGATGTCGCGCCACATCCTTACAGCTGACGTTCGCCCGTTGACGGTCTTTACAGCCGGGTTCGGAACTGAATCAAACACGTTTCTCGGGGGACAAATAACACTGGCCAGTTTTGAGTCCGCGTTCTTATTTCGTCCTGGTGAACACCCGCATGAACTAACGGAAGTATCTGCACCCCTGTACATACTTCGTCAAGCTCGGATACAACGTGGATGGATCGTACAGGAAGGTACCTACGCATTTGCGCTTCCTGGTGGTAGGGTAGAGCGTACTACTTACGAAAATCTGCGCGACGAGATACTTGGTCAGATTTCAAATGCAGGTGCGCTGGACTTCATCGCCTTGAGCTTGCATGGGGCCATGTGCGCTGAGGGCTATGACGATTGCGAGGGCGATTTTCTGCAACATGTGCGCCAATTGGTTGGGCCTGAACTTCCAGTGGGTGTCGAGATCGATCTTCATGCGCATCTGACGCCCGCAATGTTGGATGCGGCCGACGTAATTATTGCGTACAAGGAGTATCCCCACACGGATTTCTTGGATCGTGCCAAGGAACTCATCACACTATTAGAGAAAGCAGCGCGAACAAGATGGCGGCCCGCCAAAGCGGTTTTTGACTGCCGCACGATCGCGCGATTCCATACCACGATTGAACCCGTCAGATCTTTTGTTCAAAAGCTTTACGAGGCAGAAAGTGTTCCCGGTATAGCCTCTGTGTCATTCATCCATGGTTTCCCGGGCGGAGACGTTAGGGACATGGGGGCAAAATTATTGGTCCTTGCTGATAACTACGCCTTGGCTTCGAGATGGGCCACACACTTGGGTAACCAAGTCATAGAGCTTCGAACGCAAAGTACCCGACCAATGATGCCGATTGCCGAGGCATTAGAGATGGCCTTGCAACGATCTGATCAAGTAACTGTCATCGCAGATGTCGACGATAACCCTGGGAGTGGGGCACTTGGTCAGGATACAACCATCATCTCCTACCTCTTGGATCTACCGGACATCAAGGCCTGTGTGGGTCCGCTTTGGGGGCCTGCAATCGTGGCGGCGGCTACAGCGGCGGGTATCGGTGCGCTTTGCTTACTTCCACAAAGACGTTGGTCGGATTCAAGCCCCGAAGAACTTACCCCGCTAGTCACCCAGGTTGTTGGCATAAACCCTGAGGTCTTCCAATCTTGGGCTGGTACTCGAATGCACCTAGGAGCGTGCTGCGCTTTGCGCATTGGGGCTTTAACCATTGTAGTCAGCTCAAAAAGAGACCAAGCCTATAGTCCCGATCTTTTCACGGCATTGAGTATTGACGCTCGCGCACAACGTCTTGTAGTTGTCAAGTCTGCTCAACACTTCGTGGCGGGCTTCTCCGCACTCTCTTCATCCATTATTCTAGCGACGGGTGGCGGGCCTCTGAAATCCGACTTTAGTAAGTTGCATTACCAGGAAGTCTCACGTCCGATTTGGCCACTTGATCCTTCTGGCACCCCCAACTGTTTACACCATTGGGTTCGTCATTGGGCACGAGTGCGACCAATGGCTGAAGCTGCAGTAGACCAACATTTCCGACTGAGTTACGCCGACCTCGAGGCCAAGGTATTTTCCTGTGCTGCGGCATTAATGAAGTCAGGCGTTGAACATGGCGACAGGGTGGCCATGTTGGCTAGCCCGGGGATACAGTTCCTGGTCTATTTCTTGGCTACAGCATCCATCGGTGCGATTTGGCTTGGACTGAGTCCAAAATCCACCGCTCAGGAACTCGATGAGATTCTTGAAAAAGTCGCTTCAAAGCTCCTCGTCGGGCAGCCTTATATCGCCGGTCGTGACTACCACCACTGGTTAGCCGTGAAGTCGCAGTCCATCCAGACGATTATGTTGGGTGATTCAATACAGGCAGAGACACATCTAACCTGCGAAAGCGAATTCATTCAACAGGGCGAGGTGCTCCCGCGTGAGCACGTGAGGGATCGGATTGAACGCACATGTCCAGAGGACATATGTTTGATCGTCTTCACATCTGGGTCGTCTGGCCCAGCCAAGGGCGCCATGATTACCCACGCAAGCCTGAGCGCTACGTCCGAGGTTCAAGCGGCGCTCTGGCAAGTCAGACCTCTTAGAGTCCTCAACAACCTTCCGGTCAATCACATCGGATGCGTGGGTGACTTGGCTTGCTACGCTCTGATAGGAGGTGGGACGAGTGTATTTGCGGAGCGCTTCTCACCTGGCGATATTCCCTTTTTAATTAAGTCAGAGCACGTCACAGTTTTTGGGCAAGTGCCTTCGATGTTTCAATTGGTCTTGGACTCGCCTGGCTTCAAATCCACCGATCTTGCCGACGTGAGGTTAATTTTCTGGGGAGGTGCTCATGCATCTGGCGCTCTAATCGCCCGTTTGCGTGAAATTTGTCCAAGACTTGCGACATCGTATGGGCAGACCGAGACCGTTGGATCGGTCACATTCACCCCGTTTGATCCGACACGACAGACGTTGGAGGGAACAGTTGGTCGAGCAGTTCCCCCGTACGCGATTCGGATCGCGGACACCCCGAAGTTAATAGCCCATAGTTCAATTGGCGAAATCGAGGTCTTGACTACATTCAAGTTTTCGGGCTACTGGCAGAACCCAGAGGCTAGCCAGCGTGCAATTACGGATGACGGTTGGTTGCGAACCGGTGATATCGGAGAATTACTGGAAGACGGTTGCCTCCGGTTAGTCGGTCGCATACATAACGTATTCAAGTCTGGTGGATATAACGTCAGCGCGGAGGAAATCGAGGCGACCCTGGCTTTGTTACCTGACGTGCGTGCGGCTTGCGTCATCACGGTCGCTGATGCGATGTGGGGTCACGTCGGCGTGGCGTTTGTCGTAATGCGAACGGGTTCAAAGGATGGGGAAGATATCAGGAAACAATTACGCTCTCGTTTGGCCAACTACAAGATTCCAAAACAGATTTATTTTCTTGACGAACTTCCTATTTTACAAATTGGAAAGGTTGACAAGGTTTCCCTTGCCAAGCTCGCGCAGTCACTCTAGCATGTAGTATCAAAAGCGCCGCTGACTCCTTGCTAAAATAATTAATCCAATTTAAA
>CAIYYX010000038.1 GCA_903930535.1 uncultured Sterolibacterium sp.
GATCGGCGTCATGGTGGCGCTCTATGGCGGCTATGCCACACCCTCCGAGACCGCCGGCCTGGGCGCCGCGCTGGCGCTAATCCTGATCGCCGTAGTCTATGGCCTGTGGCGCCCCAAACAGCTCCAGCCCATACTCACCGGCACGCTGCGCGAATCGACCATGCTGATGTTCATCATCGGCATGTCGCTGCTCTATTCGTATGTGATGAGCTATCTGCACATCAGCCAGTCGGCGGCAGAATGGATCGTCGCCCTGGGGCTGGGAAAATGGGCGCTGCTCGCGGTCATCCTGCTGATGGTGATGGTGCTGGGTTTCTTCCTGCCGCCGGTGTCCATCATCCTGATGACCGCGCCCATCATCCTGCCGCCGCTCCGGGCCGCCGGCTTTGACCTGATCTGGTTCGGCGTGGTCATGACCATCGTCATGGAAATGGGACTGATCCATCCGCCGGTGGGACTGAATCTCTTCGTCATCAGAAACATCGCGCCAGACATCCCTCTGCGAGACGTGATTTTCGGCGTCCTGCCCTTCCTGGTCCTGATGTTCGTCGCCATCATTCTTTGCTGCCTCTTGCCCGGCATCGTCACCGCCATGCCGGATGCGATCATGGGCCTGTCCCTGAAATAGGAACAACGCTGCTGCTGTCATCGGCCAGAAAATTCTCTAGCAGGCGACCTATCAAACTCACCTTGCGCTGTGACAAAGCTTGACGTGCCGTATAGGCATTGATGCGCGCTTTGCAGACGGGAAGGATTGGCAAAACCTGCAAGAGTTTGTATCGCGCTTCGTCATAGGTGGCGGCGCCTGGGACAATCGCACTGCCCAGTCCGGCGCGCACCATCATCTTGATCGTCTCTACATTATCGACAATGGCACAGACGCGGGGCCGCACGCCGAGGTCATGCAACAGTGTGCTGACGAGATGTCCATAGCCAACCGACAATTCATTCATGATCAGGGGCGTGTTACCCAGTCGGGCCAGATCGACATGCCCCCCCGTCATCGGCAATTTCACGCCGGGTGGCGAGATTGCCACCATATCCAGTTCAAACAGATGCCGCACAGTCAGTCCGGAGGACACCCGATCCGGACTGACCTCCACCGCGACGCCAATGTCCAATCTTTCTGCCTGCAACTCGTCGAAAATCACGCGGGTCGGCGCGGTGCGGATTTCAAGCAGCAGGTTCGAGGGCAGATGGCTAGCCGCGAATAACTTTGGCAGCAAGCCTGCCGCCAGGCCGGAACCAATGCCAATGCTCAGTGTTTCACCGCCGCGCTTGAGCCGGCTGGCAACATCGCCAAGGCTCAGGAACTCGTTGGTCACCCGTTCGGCTTCAGCGAGGAAGGCGCGTCCGCGCTCGGTCAGTTCGACGCCGCGGCCGGTGCGAAGGAACAGAGCAAAGCCGATGGTTTCTTCCAGCAGCATGACCTGTTCTGATACCGCCGATTGCGAGATGTTGAGGCGGTGGGCAGCCTTGGTGAAGCTGCGCTCCTTGGCCACCGTGAGTGCGTAGCGAACCTGCCGCACATCCATCGTCTTCAGCTCCCATCGAAGGTCTCAGACTACCATGGTCATCGGAAATACCGATAGCGCTATCTTGCGAAACTGTTGGACGCCCGCAGCTACGGCCACTAATAATGGATTGGAATTTCAACCACAGCGACCGCCCAGCAACGCTCAACGGAAGGGGATAACGATGGCAGCCACTGCGGAAAAAGCCCGGTTACGCATTGGTATCGATACCGGCGGCACTTTCACCGATGTGGTGTGCGTCGATGGATTGACGGGCAACGCCGTAGTAACGAAAGTCGCCTCTACGCCTGCCAACCCGGCAATCGGATTGGTGAACGGCATCCATGCCATCCTGCAGCAGATCGGCGCCTCGATGGACGAGGTAAAGGGCCTGGCTCATGGAACCACAGTGGCAACCAATGCGTTGTTGCAGGGTGCCATAGACTCTCTGGGACTGATCGTCACCGGAGGTTTTCGTCATGTCTTGGAAATCGCCCGCCAATCCGTGCCGGATGGTTACGGCAACTCCTATTTCTGGGTGAAGCCAGATCGTCTTGTGCCGCTGGACTTGGTGTGTGAAGTAGGTGGCCGGCTGAACTTCCATGGCGAGGAACTGCGGCCGCTGGAGGAAGAAGATGTTCGCGTGGCTGCCCGCCTGTTCCGAAGCCGCGGTATCCGTGCGGTGGGCGTTTGCCTGATTCACTCCTATGCCAATCCGGCACATGAACGCCGGGTGCTGGAACTGTTGCGCGAGGAATATCCCGAGTTGATGGTGTCGATCTCGTCCGAGGTGCTGCCGGAATATCGTGAATACGAGCGCACTGTGACGACGCTGGTCGATGTCTTTGTCAAGCCGCATGTCGACCGCTATCTCAAGTCGGTGAAGCAGGCGCTGGAAAAGGAATTGACAGGCCAGCCCTTTCTGGTGATGCAATCGAATGGCGGCGTGATGAGCGCCGAGCAGGTGGTGGATAAGCCTATCACCACGGCCTTGTCCGGCCCGGCGGCGGGGGTGCTTGGTGCCGCAGTCATTGCCGATGTGGCCGGGTTCAAGAATGTGGTGACGCTGGATGCCGGGGGTACCAGCACTGACATCAGCCTGATCGCGAATGGCATAGCGCATTTGACCAGCGCAGGCTCAGTCGGGCCATTCCCGGTCAGGATTCCGATGATAGACATCGAGACGATCGGCACTGGCGGGGGTTCCATCGCCTGGGTGTCGCGCGACGGTCATCTCAAGGTCGGACCGAAAAGTGCGGGCGCTGACCCTGGGCCGATGTGTTATCCCAATGGCGGCGATCAACCCACCATCACCGATGCCAATCTGGTACTCGGCCGTCTTCCTGCAGCATTGATCGGCGGCGGTATCAGGCTGGACGTGGAGCGGGCACGGGCAGGCATCGCCGCGCTGGGATTGCGCCTGGGCACCCAACTCAGCGTCGATGAACTGGCCTCGGGCATCATCGAAATCGCCAACTGGAATCAGGCCAATTGCATTCGCCAGATGACCATTCAGCGCGGCATCGATCCACGCGATTTTGCCCTGCTTTCCTTTGGTGGCGGCGGTCCGGTGCAATCTGCGGCGGTGATGCGGCTGATCGGCATGAAGGCTTGCATCGTGCCTCCCAATCCCGGCAACCTGGCCGCCTTCGGCCTTCTGGCGGTGGATTGGCGCAACGATCAACTGCTCACGCGGGTCATGGCAGAAGATGCGCTTGACGCTTCTGCCGTGGCGGGCATCTACGCCAAGCTCGAGGCCAGCGCATTGCAGCGGTTGCGTGAGGATGGCGTCGAGCCTGAGCGCACCCGCCTGGTGCGGGAAGCGGATATCCGCTATCTCGGCCAGTCGATGGAAATCCGCGTCACAGGACCGGCCGGCGCTATCGACGCGCCCTTCTTTGCCAAATTGATCGAGGCTTTCCACCGCACCCACCGCAGCAATTTTGGCTACGATTATGCGGGTCAGCAGAAAGTGGAAATCGTCAATTTCAGCGTCTCCGGCTTCGGCGCGATTGACCGGCCGAAGCTGCAGAAGCTGCCACCTGGAAAATCCTTGCCGACCCCCCGTAGTCACCGACCGATCTGGTTCGACGGCGAAATTCACTCAACGCCCATCTATGACCGAGCCGAACTGGGGCCGGGAGCTTCTTTCAAAGGGCCTGCCGTGGTGGAGGAGTTCGGCTCCACCACGGCGGTATTTCCTGGCCAGGCACTGCGGGTGGATGATTACGGCATCATGATTATTACTGCCGAACACTGAGTGCGGAGAAAATGATGAACGCCAAAACAACCCAAGCCGCCGCCAGGCCCTGGCCGCAGGCCCCCGCTGTGAACAAAACGACAACGGTCGATCCCATTGTTCTGCAAATCGTCGAGGGCACGCTCAATTCGATCGAGGCAGAGATCGAATATGCCATTGAGCGCACCGCACGCAGCCCGATGATCCGTGAGGCCCATGATTACCGGGTGGGATTGTTTGATCGCTATTCACGCAAACTCACCGGCCGCTCCTATTCCGCCATCCCGCAGGCGGTGATCCGCGATTATCCGCCGGAGACCATGCGTCCCGGCGATGTGTTTCTGATGAACGATACCTATCTCACCGAAGGCTGCATCGGCCACCTGCCTGATATCTGCTCCACCGTTCCGGTGTTTCATGAAGGCGTGGTCGTGGCCTATATCCAGGCTTTTGGCCATCACGACGATATTGGCGGTCGCGTGCCGGGGTCAATGCCGGGCACGGCGGCCTCGGTATTCGAGGAAGGACTGGCGATACCGCCTATCCGGATATACAGCGCCGGGCAGCGCAACGACGAAGCGTTCAAAATCATCCACCGCAACACCCGCCTGCCGGACATTCTTGCCGCGGATCTCGATAGCGAGATCCAGGCTTGCCTCATGGGGGCGCGCCGCATGGAAGAATTGTTCAAGCGTTTCGGCACAGAAACGGTGGGAGCCTGCTTTCAGGCGCTCATCGAAAAATGCCGGGACACCTTCCGGACGGAGCTACTGCCAAAAATCAGCGATGGTGAATATGTTTGGCACGATTACGTCGAGCGCGATCTGCCCTCAGGGACGCAACTGCTCAAGATTGCGCTGAAGATGATCAAGCGCGGCGATCGCATCACGCTCGATTTTTCCGGCACGGATCCGCAGTCCGATGGCCCGCTCAACTGGCCGGCAGATTATGCCGATGGCGCCTTTCTGATCAAATGGATCGCGCCCGTATTGCGCAATCTGGCCGATACGCCTGAACGCGCTGCCGAGATCAATGTGAACGAAGGGGTTTGCGAGATATTCGATGTGATCTTTCCCCCCAAGGGCACATTGATCACGCCGGTTTGGCCGGCGCCGACCAACGCCCGTTCCTTCGTGCTGCTGCGCTGCCTGTCGCTTCTGGCCGGCGTCGTGGCGAAAGCGGTCGATGGCCGCATGCCGGCCGACCAGGAGACGATACGCTATACGGGATTTTACGGAACCGATTTGCAGGGACAGTCATTTCTCTCTCGCGAGGTGCTGGGCGGGGGATCGGGCGGGCGTCATTATGCCGACGGTAACGACGCCATTCACATCGTGCCTGACTCCCGCAATCAGCCGGCCGAATATACCGAGACGAAATTTCCGCTGCTGGTGGAGAAGCTGGCCTTGCGCACCGACTCAGGCGGTGCCGGCAAGCGGCGCGGCGGTCAGGGTTATGAAAAGCATTACCGGGCGCTGGTCGATTGCCATACCATCGTCACCGCTGACCGGGTGAAACTCGGCTGCTATGGCGTGGCGGGTGGCAAGGCGGGAAAACCCTTTCTGGTGACTCTCGATCCCGAGGGCCAGGCGAAAAAGCTTGGAGGATTGGTCGATGGCGAATTTGTAGCGGCCGGCACGGTGGTAAAGATCGAAACCACCGGCGGCGGCGGCTGGGGCGATCCCCTGGAGCGGGAAACGGCGAGCGTCCTGCAGGATGTCAGGGAAGGCCGGATATCGCGCGCCGCCGCCTATGAAGATTATGGCGTGGTGCTGGCTGGCGACAGCATCGACAAGGCGGCCAGCGACGCTCACCGCGCTGCGCTCGCGGCGGCCCGAACCGAGCCCTTGCCAATGATTGATCGTGGCTTTTCTGAAGCAACGCAGGCGTGATGCTGGAGCTCTATCACGATTGGGACGCCTTTTGCTGCATCAAGGTGCGCTTCTGCCTCGCGGAGAAGAAGTTGGCTTGGACCAGCCGGTGGGTTGACCTGCAGAACATGGCGCAACTGACGCCCGCCTATCTCGCCGTCAACCCCAAGGGTCTTGTGCCCGCATTGCTTGATGACGGAAAAGTATTGACTGAATCCTCGGTCATCAACGAATACCTCGATGAACTGTCGCCCGAATATCCCCTGGTTCCCGAGGCGCCTCTGGACAGGGCGCACATGCGAATCTGGGTGAAGTTTCAGGAGGATGTGCTGCACCCCTCGGTCAAGGCGCCCACCTATCAACTGATGCTGCGCCGCGCCTTTGCCCTGATGTCACCCGCCTTGCTTGAGGAGCGCATCGCCCAGGCCCCCACGCCGGAGAAGGCGGCCATGCTGCGCAAGGCAGCTGCGGCAGGCACGCCTGACCTTGGCGAGGTGGAGGCGGCACAAACCAAGATGCAGGCCGCTCTCGGACAGATGGAAGCCCGCTTGGCCCAGTGCCAGTGGCTTGGAGGCGAGACTTTCTCCCTTGCTGACATCGCCGCAGCACCTTTCATCGACCGCCTTGAGGAACTGAAGTTTGCCGGAATGTGGAACAATAAGCCTGCGGTCCGGCGCTGGATTTCGCAGGTGAAAGCAAGACCCGGATATGCTGCTGCTTTGCCCGAAGCAACGCAGCGCATTCCCGAACCCATTTGAATCACTAAGGAGCAAGCAATATGTCCCTCGAAGTGGCAAAGATTGAGATCAAGTCCGTGCAGGACGCCTCCGGGCTGGAAGCCTGCATTGCCGCCGGGCAATTCACCGCCGATGAAGTCGTCGCCGTGATCGGCAAGACCGAAGGCAACGGCGGCGTCAATGACTTCACCCGCATTCTCTCGGACAATGCCTATCGCGGCGTCCTCAAGCGGCTCGGCACGCGCTCCGAGGAGGAAATCGCGTCCATCCCCATGGTGTGGTCGGGCGGTTGCGACGGCGTGATCACCCCCCATGCCACGGTCTTTGCCAGGGTGAAGGACGGCAAACCCAGCGCTGATCTGCGCCTGGTGATGGGCACAGCACTGTCCCCGACCATCCTGCCAGAGGATATCGGCCGGCTGGCGATGGTGGAAAAAGTCGCAGCAGGCGTTCGTCTGGCGATGCAGGATGCAGGCATATCCGACCCCAAGGATGTCCATTATGTGCAGACCAAGACGCCGCTCCTCACGATAGATTCCACCCTCGATGCACAATCGCGCGGCAAGACGGTCGCCTGCGAGGTCCACAGCTCCATGGGGGTTTCCAATGGCACCACGGCTCTGGGAATTGCCGTGGCCCTGGGCGAAATCGCCATGCCCAAGGCCGAGGAGATCTGTCGCAATCTAGACCTTTATTCCTCGGTGGCCTCCTGCTCCTCCGGCGTCGAGCTGGATTGCGCCCAGATCGTGCTGCTCGGCAACAAGCCCGGGGCCGGTGGTCGCTACCGGATTGGTCACAGCGTGATGCGCGATGCCCTGGACATGGACGGCATCTATGACGCCATCCGCTCGGCCGGGCTAGAGCTGCCGGAGCGCGCCAGGGCAGAGGACCTCGGTGGCCGGGTGGTGAACTGCTTCATCAAATGCGAAGCCGACAAGCGCGGCAAGTTGCGCGGCCGCCGCCAGATCATGCTCGATGATTCCGATGTGCACCATCATCGCCATTCCAAGGCCGCGGTGGGCGGCGTGGCGGCGGCAGCCCTCGGCGATGCGGCGGTCTTTGTCTCCGTCGATGCGATGCATCAGGGTCCGCACGGCGGCGGGCCGGTCATCGCCATCGTAGACATGAAATGAGAGCGCTTGCGGTACAGTGTGCGGACAGACGGGCCGTTTGAGGACGCGATAAAGGCGGCACATATCTTTTGCAATTCCAACCAATAAAGGAGACCTACAATGACCGATTTTATTTTCAACTTGAAACTCCGGACGCTGACTGCCACTACCTTGCTAGCCGCCTGCGCCCTGGTGTTCCCTCATGCGGCATCAGCCCTGGATAAGGTTCGCGTCGGGGTCTTCCCTGTCTCTTCCTCATTGCCGCTGTTCGTGGCGCAGGATCGCGGTTTCTTCAAGGAACAGAATATTGAAGTGGAAATCAGCCGACTGATCGGCGGCCCACCGAATATCGCAGCCCTGATTTCCGACCAGATCGACGCGTCCGCGATCCTCGTCACCATCGAGGGCATGAATGCCAACCTCAAGAAGCCGGGCGTGGCGATGTATATCTCGCTCAATACCCAGAATGATACGAATCGCATGGAGCAGTTTGTCGTGCGCTCGGGGCTGGAGATAAAATCCCTGGCCGATCTGAAGGGCAAGAAAATCATGTCGGCACCTGGCCCGGCCAATGTCACCATGGCGCGGGCGGCACTCGCAGCAGCCGGCTTGAAGGATGGCGAATATCAACTCGACCAGCTCGACATGGGGCAACACAACAATGCCATGATTGCCGGCACCTTCGATGCAGGCTACACGTTGGAGCCCAATGCCACGGTGATGAATCAAAGCGGTATCGCCAAGACGTTTCAGGCCGGCGTGATCGCTCGCACCGTATTCAATGATCCGAAGGCAAATGCCTGGGCCGGTGGTGGAGTGATCTCGTCGTCCTTCATGAAGAACAAGCCCGATGTGGCAAAGCGCTATGCCGCAGCCTGGGCAAAGGCCATCGACTTCATCAACGAAAAGCCGGCCGAGGCGCGCAAATCCCTCTTGAAGAACACCTTCACACCGGAAACCCTCGTGGACACCGTGCCTCTGGTGGGATTCAAGAATAGCCGCAATCTGAGCGCCAAGGACATCGCCGACTTCCAGGTCTTCATGGATTTCGCCACCAAGATGGGCACCTTGTCCGAGAAAGTTGATGTGACCAAGTCCATCACCAAGTTCTAAGCGGTCGCAATCATGGTTGCTACGACCTTGCAGCTTCTTGAAACCGCCCCGCCGGCGAGTCCCTCTCCCGGCCCCGGGGGCGGGCGCCCGCACATCACGATTCGCGGCCTGTGCAAGCAGTTCCAAGGCGTGACCATTTACGACAAGTTTGATCTCGATGTGCCGCGAGGAAAATTCGTGTCTGTTTTCGGCCCGAATGGCTGCGGCAAGTCTACCTTGATCAACATGATTGCCGGTCTGATCCCGTCTGACGCCGGAGAGATTCTCTTTGACGGCAAGACGCTGGCGCAAACCAAGATCGGCTATGTCTTCCAGAATTACCGCGAAGCGCTTTTTCCCTGGCTGTCGGCCTTCGCCAATATCGAGTACCCGCTCAAGCTGATGGGGGTCGGCAAAGCCGAGCGGCGTGAAAAGGTGCAGGCGCTGGTCGATCATATGGGCGTCAAGATCGATCTCGTCCGCTATCCGTACGAGATGTCCGGCGGACAACAGCAACTGGTCTCCATCATGCGGGCACTCGTGGTCGATCCGGAAGTGCTGTTTCTCGATGAGCCGTTTTCCGCGCTGGATTATGAAATGAATCTGTTCATGCGCGAACAATTGCAGCGGATATTCGTCGAGACCGGCACCACCATGGTTCTCGTGTCGCATGATCTGGAAGAAGCCGTCTATCTCGCCGATCATGTGCTGCTACTGTCGCGCCGGCCAGCCCGGATTGCCGATTACCCGCTTATCCCGCTCGCGCGACCGCGAAACGACCAGACCATGTCCGATCCTGATTTTGTCGCCTTGAAGGGACATTGCCTCGAGATATTCCAGCGTGAGGTGCGGCGATGAATCGCGACAAACTCCTGCCTTTCGTCGGCGTCGTCGGATTGATTCTCGTCTGGTATGTCGGCTACTGGACGCGCATCGTCGATCCGGTGCTGCTACCGCCGCCCCACACCGCCGCCGCCGCGCTATGGAAGGGCATGCTTGGGGGAAACCTGTATCATGATTTTATTCGGACGGTTGCCCGCACCCTGATCGCTATCGCGATGGCTGCGGCCATCGCTATTCCGCTGGGAATCCTGCTGGGCGCCAGTGAAAAGCTGTATCGCTCGGTGGAGTTCGTGATCGAATTTTTCCGCTCCACGCCGGCCTCAGCCATGTTTCCGCTGTTCCTGGTGATATTCGGTGTCGGCGACAAGACCAAAATCTATGTGGCCGCCTTCGGCGCTGCGCTTGTCATCCTGTTCAACGTCGCCTATGGCGTCATGAATGCCCGCAAGACCCGCATACTCGCTGCAAAAGTGATGGGCGCATCGCGTTGGGTGATCATGCGCGACGTCATCTTGTGGGAGTCGATGCCACAGACCTTTGTTGGCCTGCGCAACGGCGTGTCCTTGGCGCTGGTCATCGTGGTGGTGGCGGAGATGTTCATCGGTTCGGTCGATGGTCTCGGCCATCGCGTATTCGAGGCGCAGCAGCTTTTCGAGATGCCGGACATGTATGCCGCAATTTTTGCGGCGGGTGCCCTTGGCTATGGCCTGAACGTGGCGCTTTTAAGGCTTGAAAAGAGTTTTGTGCACTGGTCCGGGAAATAGGCTCATGAGTCCTGAAGATGCCACGGCAGTCGAACTGGTGGCGGCGATTACCGGCCGCAAGCTTGGCGTAGTGGAGTTGCTGGAGGCCTGTCTGGCCTCTATCGCGCGCCTCAATCCGAAACTCAATGCCTTCGTGACTGTGGCCGAGGATCAGGCCCGGATAGCGGCGGAAACCCTGCAGGCGAAACTGGATCGCGGCGAAGCGGCGGGATTGCTGCATGGACTGCCGGTAGGGATCAAGGATGTCACCCTGACAGCCGGCATCCGTACAACCTACGGCTCGCCTCTTTATCGCGACCACGTGCCCAGCGAGGATGCCGAGGCGGTGGCGCGTCTTAAACGTGCAGGGGCAATCATTCTGGGCAAGACCAACACACCGGAATTTGCCACCGGCGCCAATACTGTGAATGAGCTTTTTGGCGCGACGCTGAATCCCTGGAATACCGAGCTGAGTCCGGCGGGTTCTTCCGGCGGCTCGGCAGTGGCCGTGGCGGCGGGCATGGTGCCGCTGGCGCAGGGCACTGATTTTGGCTGCTCCATCCGCATACCGGCGGCGTTTTGCGGCATCGTTGGCATTCGCACCACGGCCGGGCTGATTCCCAATCACCCCATGCATCTGCCGTGGGACCCAGGCCAGGTGCATGGGCCGCTTGCACGCACGGCCGAGGATGCGGCGCTGATGCTCGATGCGATGATAGGTCTTGATCCGCTTTGGCCCACCTCGGTGGCCCCCCCCTGGCACAGCGCGCTGGCCGAAGTCCTGGCCTGCAAGGATGCCCGTAGCCTGCGCATCGCCTACGCCCCGGATATTGCCGGCTTCGGCGTTGATGCGGAGGTGGAGGCGATCTGTCGCACGGCGGCAACCGATCTCCGCCAGGCAGGCGCCCTGGTGGATGAGATCGATTTCGATGCTTCAGATGGTTTCTCGGCCTACAAGACCCTGCGCGGCCAATGGATGGTGGGGCAGCAGCTTGAGCGCATGGAGATGCTGCCGAAGTTCGGTCCGAATCTGCGCGGCAATATCGAGGCAGGGTTGGCCCTGAAGGTCAGCGATACGGCGGCGGCCGAACATGTGCGGGAGAATGTCTGGGCAAGGTTTCGGGAGATGTTCGGGAAATACGATTTCCTGCTTACCCCGGCGGCGCCGGTATTGCCTTATCCAGTGACAGATAATTTCCCCGCCGAGGTGGGAGGGCGCAAGCTCACGAATTATATCGACTGGATCGCGCCGGCATTCCTCATCACCCTGGTTGGTTTTCCTGCCGGTTCCGTGCCGGCCGGGAAATCAAAGTCCGGGCTGCCGGTGGGTCTGCAGATTGTTGGGCCAAGATTTTCTGAGCCGGGCATTCTCTCGCTTGCCAAGTTGGTGCAGGCGCAACACCCGATCGGTCGCCCCACTGGTATCTGAGAAGTGGCTGTTTGAACAGCATTCCTCGCTATATAATCAGGCTCAGAGTGGATTGGCGCGAAGTTTCTTATTAGGGAAACGCTGATCAAGTACAACTTCGTCATTGCAAGGCCCGCAGGGCCGTGGCAATCGCATAAGCGAAGCAATCTGAGACCATGCAAGATGACGGACTTATTCAGGCATTTCTTAGCGCTGTTTCCTGCGTTTTGGATAAATTTCCCTGCGACAAAAGGCAAAACCCTCAAATAAGCACGAAATGATCAACGAAAATCTCTACGCCCTGCTGCAGTCGCATTTTCCCAAAGATTCCAACAAGCCCTGCCTGATTCTGCCGGATGGTCGCATCTGGACTTACGCAGACATCGAGCGGGCCTCGGGCCGCATCGCCAACTTGTTCGCGGCGCTGGACCTCGTCCCTGGCGACCGCGTCGCGGCGCAAGTAGAAAAGACGCCGGAAGCGCTGCTGTTGTATCTCGCCTGCCTGCGTGCCGGCATGGTTTTCCTGCCCATGAACCCGGCCTACCAGCGCCATGAGATATCCTATTTTCTCGCCGACGCCAGGCCCGGGCTATTCGTCTGCCGGCCGCAGATGCGGGGGCTGGCCGATGAAATGGCGAAGGGCGTGATAAAGGTGCTTGAGCTTAATGATGACGGCCGCGGCAGCCTGATAGCCGCCGCAGCAGCGCATCGCGATGCACATTCCGTGGTGGCAAGAAAAGGCGACGATATCGCCAGCATCTTGTACACCTCGGGCACGACGGGCCGCCCCAAGGGGGCCATGCTGAGCCACCGCAACCTCGCCGCCAATGCCAAGGTGCTCTCCGCCTACTGGCATTTCCAGCCGCACGACGTGCTGCTGCACATGCTGCCTACCTTCCATGTGCATGGCCTTTTCGTCGCCAGCCATTGCGTCCTGATGAGCGGTGCCGCGATGCTCTTCGAGCCTAATTTCAACGCCAGGCGCGCACTCGACTTGCTCCCGCGCGCCACCGTCTTCATGGGCGTGCCGACCTATTATGTGCGCCTGATCAAGGAGCCCGGCCTGACCAAGGCCCTTTGCGCCAGGATGCGCCTCTTCGTCTCCGGCTCGGCGCCGCTGCTCTCCGAGACCTTCGAGGAATTCAGGACGCGCACCGGCCACACCATACTCGAGCGCTACGGCATGACCGAAGGCGGCATGTTCACCTCAAACCCATACGCCGGCGAGCGCCGCGGCGGCACTGTCGGTTTTCCCCTGCCCGGCACCGAGTTGCGCATCGTCGATGATCAAGGCCATCCGGTTGCGGATGCAACGGTCGGGAACATTGAGGTGCGCGGCGAAAATGTTTTCATAGGCTACTGGGGCATGCCTGAGAAAACCGCCGAAGAATTCACTGACGGCTGGTTCAAGACAGGCGACATGGGCAGCCGCAACCCCGATGGTTATATCAGCATCATCGGCCGCTCCAAGGATCTCATCATCAGCGGCGGCCTCAACGTCTATCCCAAGGAGATCGAGGAGATCATCGATGCCCTGCCCGGCGTCACCGAATCTGCCGTGATCGGCCTGCCCCACCCGGATTTCGGCGAGGCCGTCTGTGCCGTCGTGGTGAAAAGCAAGGATGAAAAGGGCCTGGCGCTGGGCGCGGCAGACATCATTGGAGAACTGAAGAAACAACTGGCCAACTTCAAAGTACCCAAGCAGGTGTTCTTCGCCACCGAGCTGCCGCGCAATTCCATGGGCAAGGTACAGAAGAACGAGTTACGCCAGAAGCACGCGTCGGCTTGAGCACCATGAGTTCGGACGCGGTACTGCTCACCCAAGCACTGGTGCGCATGAACACCATCAATCCGCCTGGCATTGAAGATCAATGCACGGACCACCTTTGCAGACTGCTCGAAAAGGCCGGTTTCAGTTGCACCAGCTACGACTTCGCGCCGCACCGCACCAGCCTCGTGGCCAAGATCGGCGGCAGCAATGACAAGGCACCACTATGCTTCACCGGCCATGTCGATGTCGTGCCGCTGGGCACTGTCGCCTGGTCGCATGAGCCCTTTGCCGGCGCGATAGAGCATGGAAGGCTATACGGGCGGGGCTCGAGCGACATGAAAAGCGGGGTCGCCGCCTTCGTCACCGCCGCAATCGAACTGGCAGAGAGCCTCGCCAAGGGACCCGGTCTGGTGCTGGTGATCACCGCCGGAGAGGAGACCGGGTGCGAGGGCGCCTACCACCTGGCGGAACTGCACAAGGTCGGAAATATTTTAGGCAGAGCGGGCGCAATCGTGGTCGCCGAGCCGACCGCGAATTATCCCCTGGCCGGACACAAGGGCGCCTTCTGGCTCAAGGCCAGGACCCGCGGCGTCACTGCCCACGGCTCCATGCCAGAGCACGGCGACAACGCCATCTACAAGGCTGCCCGTGCGGTCGCCAGACTTCAGGAATTCGATTTCGGCGTCGCGCCGCATCCCCTGATGGGGAAGCCGACGCTCAATGTCGGCACGATTCATGGCGGCCTCAACATCAATTCCGTGCCTGATGCGGCCGAGATCGGCATCGACATCCGCACCCTTCCCGGGCAGAGCCATCCCGAGCTTTTCGGCTGCCTGTGCCAGCATCTGGGTCCCGATGTCGCGCTCGAAAAACTCCTCGATGTCACAAGCGTCTGTACCGATCCTGATGACTCTTGGCTGGCCAGCGTATTCGAAGTCATGGCGCCGCTCATCAAGGAACAGCCGGCAATCCGCTCGGCTTCCTACTTCACCGACGCGGCCGTCCTGACCCAGGCCTATCAGGGTCCGCCGACGGTCATACTCGGCCCGGGCGAGCCGCAGATGGCGCACCAGACCGACGAGTACTGTCTTGTCGAGCGCATCGATCAGGCTGTTGTTGCTTACCGCCAGATCATGGCGAACTGGTGCCGTGAATAACTTCGACTGGGAGCAGATAGAGACCGTGCTGCTGGACATGGACGGCACGCTGCTCGACCTTCACTTCGACAACCATTTCTGGCAGCACCATGTCCCGCTGCGCTATTCACAGGAACGGAATCTGACTCTCGCCGCGGCGCATGAGGAACTGCAAACCCGCTACCAGGCGAGAAGCGGCACGCTCGATTGGTATTCAGTGGACTATTGGCAGTCCGAACTGAAACTCGACATCATGCACTTGAAGAATGAAGTTGCACATCTCATCGCGGTCCATCCTCATGTCACCGACTTCCTCGCCGCCCTGCGCTTAAGCACCAAGCGCGTGCTGCTGGTCACCAACGCCCACAAGAAGAGCCTGAAACTGAAGTTGGAGAAGACCGCACTGTCGGATTATTTCGACGGGATATTCACTTCCCACGAGATCGGCCTGCCCAAGGAAGATCCGGCGTTCTGGCAACGTTTGCAGCAGATCGCGCCGTTTGATCCGGCGAACACGCTGCTAATCGATGACAGTCTGCCGGTGCTCGACTCGGCGAAGCGCTTCGGCATCATTCATCTCCTCGCCGTGATGCAGCCGGACACGCAACAGCCGGCGAAGGACACAGGAAGCTACAGCGCCATCGCCAGCTTTCGCGAATTGAGGCAGACGCTGCCGTAGAACGGCGACTATTGGAACAGGTTGTAGAGCATCTGGGCCGCGAGCAGGGCCAGGAAAACACCGAAGGCGCGCTTCAACGGTTTCACCGGCAGGGTATGCGTCAGCCTCGCGCCGAAAGGGGCGACCAAAATGGAGAACGCGACGATGCCGGCGAATGCCGGCAGATAGACATAGCTGAAAGAGTAGGGGGGCAGGTTGGGCGCATTCCAGCCGGCGATCCAATAGCCAATTGCCCCGGCCACGGCGATTGGCAAGCCGATCGCTGAAGAAGTGCCCAGGGCCTGGTAGATAGACACGTTGCAGAACATCATGAAGGGTATGGTCATGAAGCCGCCGCCGGCGGCGACCAGGCTGGAGATGATGCCGAAGCCCACGCCTATCAGGAACAGGGGAAGCCCTTTGGGCAGCACGCGCTGCGGCTTGGGCCTGAACTCTATCATCATCTGCAGCGAGGCAAAGGCGACGATGGCCGTGAATGCCACGGCCAGCGGCCGCGTCGATATCATTCCGGCCAGAACCGAACCGCCCAGGGTGCCTGACACCAGCCCCGGGCTCAGCACCTTGACGATGTCCCAGCGCACCGCGCCATGAAAGTGATGGGCAC
>CAIYYX010000039.1 GCA_903930535.1 uncultured Sterolibacterium sp.
CGGCGGACGTATATGGTCAGGTCTATGACACGCTTCGGGACAAGACATACCCGGGAGCCCGCATCTGGATGGGAACCACGCCGGCGCGCGAGACTGAAAGCGACGAAGAGGCCCGGTTCTGGTTCAGGGACGTTCCGTCCGGCGTCTATCTTGTCCGTATTTCATTGCCGGAGCGAGACTCCATCACGGGCAGGGTTCTTGTCGCGAGCGGGCTGTCGGTCACGATTGCGAATCTCGACATTTCGAAAATCGATCCGCCGGAGGAAGATGATGAATACTAACGGGTTCATCTGCGAACACGAAACGTGAAAGATCTAATAATGCGTAACGCATATGCAATGAATTCTTGCTACGTTGTCTGACCGCTAAACGATGAGAACGACATGTTACTATCAGATCGGGGTCGCTTTCCAAGGTTCCCATTCCACACGAGGGGAAGTTTGCAGTTCGATGCGTGCATCCATCAAGGCACGATGCTCGATATTTCTTTGAAGGGTGGGGTTTTCGTCCCTGATGCGAACCCAGAATTTTCAGTAGGACAAGAATGCCGACTCAAGGTCTTTCATGGCGGAACCGCAAGATTTGTCGAACTGGATGGGCGCGTCGTTTATTTTCACGACCACTTGATCGGGATCGCGTTCAAGCCTGTCAGTGAGGAGACATTCCGTGGGTTTCAGAAAATCATCGAGCTCAATCTTGCAATGCCTGTTCTATTGGAGCGTGACTTGCCTGTGCTGCTCAGGTGATGATTCAGCTGGATCAGAGCAGTTTTCAGTTACATTTTCCTGACGAATGTCTGTCGCTGCAATGCTATTTTGAGTCGCACCCTTGCAGAAAGACTCGTCAAGCTCAGGCCGATCGCTTGCGCCTCCCTGTGAAAGCATGAAATGCTGATGATTTTGGAATCATTCCATGTCGCGAAACGCTCAAGCTCATCCTCATGACCATACCAACTGGTCATGGAGAGGTACTTCGCGGCGACGGCGACTGCCTTGCAATCGATGGAACTTCTGTCTATCCATGCATCGAGATCAAATGTGCTGAATTGTTCTGCGCAAAATTGGGCAAGGGACTCAATACCGGATGGGTTCATGGGAGATACCTACAAGGTTTTATACAACGGAGTGAAGTATGCGACGATCAAAAGTATTATGCCATGACAATATTGTATTTTCATCACGGAATTATTTCTCTGCCGAAAATCCGGACATTTCTTCATCGCTGAATAAGGCCTGCGCTATACTTCGTAACTTGAACTGCTACCCGCATTCCTGCTCTCAAAAAGCGACCGGATGACATGGCCAACGAGATCGAACTGAAGCTTTCCCTGCCGGCAGAGTGGCAAACTCCGTTCGCGCGCCTTTCAGTCCTGAAGAAAGCCGGCTCGCGGCAGACCCAGCAACTCGTCAATATTTACTACGACACGCCTTCTCTCGCCCTGCACAAACGCGGGATCGCGCTGCGCCTGAGAAAGCAGGGAAGAATCTGGCTGCAGACGGTCAAGTGCGCCGGCAGTTCCGCTGCGGGGCTCACCACAAGGCCGGAATGGGAAACGCCTTATTCCGGCCGCTTCGACTTTTCTTCCGTCGATGATCCTGGGGTGCGTCACCAACTGGAACGTCCTTCCCTGAGGAAGAGACTCATTCCCCTGTTCGAGACAAACATCCGTCGCACCACCTGGCGCTTCGAGCCAGCACCGGGCTGCGTCTTCCATCTGATGCTGGACCGTGGCTGGGTTGCGGCGGCCGGACGGCGGCAGTCGATTTCCGAGGTCGAGCTTGAACTCGAAAGCGGCGACGTCAATGAGATCTTCAAGCTTGCGCAGACGCTCACCGACCGCGTGCCGCTGGTGCCGCAAATTCTCTCCAAGGCCGAGCGCGGCTACCGCCTTTATCAGAATGTCAGTCCGGCACCGGTCAAGGCGCAGCCCGTCCCCCTTGTCGCCGATTGTCAGCCGCTTTCCTGCTTCCGGCAGATCGCCTTATCCTGTCTCGAGCATCAGCAGGGCAACCTCGGAGGCGTTCTTCAGAGCGCCGATCCAGAGTTCATCCATCAGATGCGGGTGGCGACAAGAAGGCTGCGCGCGGCCATACGCCTGTTCGCACCGTACCTGCCATCCGGATTTGCCGACGAGCTGCTGCCGCCGCTGCGCCAGCTGATGGACAAGCTCGGCCGGGCGCGCGACCTCGATGTCCTGCTCTCCGAGATCGCCATGCCGGTGATGCACGCCCTGCCCGGAGAGCCGCGACTTGCTGCCCTGGTCGGAGCGGTCACGGATCGGCAATACGCGGCGCGCGAGGCGGCCGTCCGTCATCTGCGTTCCGTCGCCTACGGCCGCCTGATGCTTCAGGCCACCGCGGCACTGCATCGCCTCGGCGAACGGTCAGAGGATGAAACGATTGCCGTCTTCGCCGCCGAAAGGCTCAAGAGACTGCGGAAGAAGGTGCTTGTACTGGCCGATGCGGCCAGCACGGAAGAGCCGGCCTCGCTGCACAGGCTGCGCATTGCGATCAAGCGCCTGCGCTATGCCCTCGAGTTCTTCTCGCCGCTTCACCCAGGCAAGGTGCTGCA
The DNA here is from genome assembly GCA_903930535.1 of uncultured Sterolibacterium sp. Classification (GTDB taxonomy): domain Bacteria; phylum Pseudomonadota; class Gammaproteobacteria; order Burkholderiales; family Rhodocyclaceae; genus CAIYYX01. The sequence continues at coordinate 2,572 of CAIYYX010000039.1, forward strand.
AAAGCTGCTGCGTAGCCTCGGCGTCCTGCAGGACGAACTGGGACAGGTGAACGATCTGGCCAATGCCGGCATGCTTCTGATGCATTGCGCCGGCGACGATCCGCGTCTGCGCGAGGCAGTGTCTCTGGTGGGCGGCTGGCATGCGCAGCGTCACCGCGAGCTGCTGGCACGTATCCCCGAGCGTCTGAAGGATCTGCAGCGCTTGCATTTGCCCACACTAGGCTGACTCGTCCCGTTAGGTTTTTCCCCGCTAGGGGATACCGGTCATAAAGGGGGATCGAGACCTTTGGCCGAGCCCATGGGCACGGCGAAAAGGCAAGTTTAAAGCGCCTTCATCAAACAGTCACAGTGTGCGGTTATTCTGACGATCTTTCATCCCGGCCTCGGAATCATCCCGTGACCAGACCGGTCAACGCAATCTGCGCCTGCGCCGGTCTTCCCTTCTCAGGCGTTGCAGCGCCATGAACTCCAGAATCCCCCAGAGAATGGCAGTGCCCAGCGATATCACAGGATGGGAAATGGCCTTTTGGATGATGTGGTTCATGGCTTGCTCAAAGATCGTCCAAAAGCCACAAGCTGACCAGACTGTGCTCGAAGAAATTGTCAATAATGGCTTGCAGATCGAAAGTCATAACCCTCATGGCGCGCGCTCCTGAAGTGATGTGCGGGTAGGAGCAAGATAGCAAGGGTAGGTTAAGGATTCATTTCAGTAGGAGGACAATTTCGATGAAGCCATTGCCCGAATTGACCGAACTGGAGAGCATCATCGAGGAAGGCGGCTCCTCTGTCGAAGCACGCATCGTTTGTCAGGTGTTGGCGAACGAACGGCGCTTTCCCGTCCATGCGGTCACCCTGGGTAATCCGAGTATGGATGTGCCAGCAGTCGGCTTTTTCGGCGGGGTTCATGGACTGGAACGGATAGGCGCAGCAGTCGTGTTGGCCTATTTGCGCAGCCTGGTGATGCGCCTGAAGTGGGATGACTTGCTGGCGCGACAGTTGGAATCCGTCCGGCTTGTTTTCATGCCTCTGGTGAATCCCGGGGGGATGTGGCGAGGCACACGGGCCAATCCCAAGGGCGTAGACCTCATGCGCAACGCACCCCTGGAAGCGTCGGAAAGGGTTCCCTTTCTGATCGGCGGACAGCGCATCAGTGCCGGTCTGCCCTGGTACCGTGGCCCGCTGGAGGGTCCAATGGAAGCAGAAAGCCAGGCGCTCTGCAGCGTCGTGACGGAGGAGTTGCTGAGTCGGGATTTCAGCATCGCCCTGGACTGCCATTCAGGTTTCGGCCTTAACGATAGGATATGGTTTCCTTACGCCCACTCGGCGCTGCCCATCCGGCATCTGCCGGAGATCCATGCGCTGAAGGTAATATTCGACCTGACCCACAACCACCACAATTACCTCTTTGAGCCGCAAAGCCGTCAGTATCTGACGCACGGCGACCTCTGGGATCACCTTTATCAAAGCGCGTCGTCGGAACCGAGCCGGGTATTCCTCCCCCTCACTCTGGAGATGGGCTCGTGGCTATGGGTGAAGAAAAATCCGCGACAATTCTTTTCCCGCCAGGGAATCTTCAATCCCCTGATTGCCCATCGCCAGCAACGCGTGCTTCGCCGGCACCTGTCCTGGCTAGATTTCCTCGTGCGTGCTGCTTGCAGCCATGGTCGTTGGCGGCCTGCGGGCGTAGAACAGGCTAGTCACCGCGAGCGGGCATTGGCCTTATGGTACCGGGGATGAGCACCTGGGTATTCCTGCGCGGCCTGACTCGCGAGGCCCGGCATTGGGGAGATTTTCCCACGATCTTTCGGGGCGCGATTCCCAACGCACAAATTATCGCCCTCGACCTTCCCGGCAATGGGGCTCTGCACAAAATGGCAAGTCCGTTGAGTGTCGGGGAAATGGCGGAGTATTGCCGCTTCGAGTTGCAGGCGCGTGGCATCCCCCCTCCCTATCACCTGCTAGCCATGTCGCTGGGAGCGATGGTCGCCGTGGCGTGGGCGGCTCACCATGCGCAAGAGATCGGCTCGGGCGTCCTGATCAATACCAGCCTGAGCCCATTTAGCCCGTTCTACAGGCGGCTCACGCCACACAACTACCCTGCCTTGTTGAAACTGGCATTCCTGGGCGGAGACGATCTTGATTGGGAGAAAACTATCCTCAGGCTCACCAGTAATCACGGGGAAAAGCATAAGGAAGTGCTGGCAACCTGGCTCTCCTATCGGCGCGAATACCCGGTATCAAACCGCAACGCGCTGCGGCAACTGCTTGCTGCGAGCCGCTATCGGGCACCTGCCAGCTTGCCCTCGGTGCCCATGCTGATACTCGGGAGCAGAGGAGATGCCTTGGTGGACCCGCGTTGTTCGCAACAACTCGCGTTTCGATGGCAGGCCGAGATTGTCGAACATCCAGCAGCCGGCCATGACATTCCCCTGGACGACGGTCACTGGGTCGCGGAGCAAGTGCGCAATTGGCTGCAACGCGGGCTGTAATCTCTCCGTCACAGTGTTCGATTACTATCGCGGGATGAAATACCGCTCGATTTTCCTCTCCGATATCCACCTCGGCACGCGCGGCTGCCAGGCAGGACGGCTCCTCGACTTTATTCGCGAGCATGAGTCTGAGTATCTGTTTCTGGTCGGGGATATCATCGACTTCTGGGCGATGAACCGCACCATCTATTGGTCGCCCTTGCAGAACACCCTGGTGCAGAAAGTATTGCGGCGGGCGCGCCACGGCGAAAAAGTGATCCTGATACCCGGCAACCATGACGAGGCCTTGCGCGAATATGTCGATACCTCATTCGGCGACATTCGGGTGGTCAAAGAGCATATCCATACCGCTGCCGACGGTCGGCGCTACCTGGTGCTGCACGGCGACGAGTTCGATCAGGTGACGCGCCACCACCGCTGGGTGGCGGTTCTCGGCGACATTGCCTACAACTTTCTGGTGCGTATCAATGCCTGGTTTTCCTGGATGCGGCGGACGCTGCGCATCTCGGGCTACTGGTCGCTGGCCGGCTATGCTAAGCGGAGAATAAAGAGCGCAGTCAGTTTTATTTTCGATTTCGAAGACTCGGTGATTCATGCCGTGCGCGGCCGCGGCCTTGACGGCGTCATCTGCGGCCATATCCATAGTGCGGTCATCCGAGAAGTGGGCGGCCTGACCTATATCAACTGCGGCGATTGGGTGGATAGCTGCACCGCCATTGTTGAGCATTTCGACGGCCGCATGGAACTGATAGAGTGGGGTGTGACAAAGCCCGAGGTCTTCGTCGAGGAAGTCTTGGCGGCTTAGGGTTATTTGGTGAGCAGTGACTGGTAGAGATTGGCGACTTCTCTGGCGCGCTCCAAGGCACTCCACTCGAGCGCGAACTCTCGCGCATTGGCAGAGAGCTTGGCGCGGCGCACAGGCTCGCTCAACAGATCGACCAGGCAGGCGGCGAATCCTCCCACGTCGTCGGGAGCAGCAACCGCGCCGCGCTGCGGCATGATAATGTCGCGGGTGCCCATCGCTGCCAGGCCGACCACGGGCACGCCCTGAGCCATTGCTTCGAGCAGCACCAGGCCCTGGGTCTCTGTGCGCGAAGCGAAAACGAAAGTATCGGCGGCGGCGTAGCAGTCGCGCAGGTCACTTTTGCGGTCGAGATAGCCGACGAAATTCACCTGCTCCGAGAGGCCCTTGCGCTGCGCTTCCTCGCGCAATGCCGGCAACGCCGGCCCCTCGCCGGCAATGACCAGCAGAAGATCCGGTAATACGCGCTTGGCTTCCCCGACGACCTCGAGCAGGAAGCCGATATTCTTCTCGAAGGCGACTCGCCCGACAAACAACGCCATCGGTCGTTTAGGGTGAATGCCGTGTTTGGCACGGAAGCTGCCGCCATTGCCGGGCGTGAAGAAATCCTCGGGGATTCCGGTGGGCAGCACGGTGAGTGGCTGGCTCACGCCGTAGGACTTGAGTACGTCGCTCATGGCCAGCGAAGGCACGACCACCGCATCCATGTCGTTGCATTGCGCTCTTGAAAAGCGCCGCGCCGCGGCGCGAACCCAGGAACTCGGGAGAAAGGGCAGGTAATGGCCGAGGTATTCCTCGAAGTAGGTATGGTAGGTCGCAAGACGTGGTACGCCGAGGGCTCGCGCCAGCGCAAGACCGGCGTAATGAGCGACGAAGGGGGTATGGATATGCACCAGGTCTATGCCCAGCGGGCGCAGTTCTTCCACCAGCCCAAGGGTTGATTTATAGCTCTTGAGTCTGTCCTCCGGATCGCGCGGGACGGCGCGCGAAGGAATACGGTAAATGCCGTTAGCCTCAAGAACGACTTCCCTGGTGGGAAGATAATGCGGCGCTATCAGGGTTACCCTGTGGCCGGCGGTAATGAGTTCGCTTCTAAAGGTCTCGATCGAGGTCGAGACGCCATTGATGCGCGGGAAAAATACGTCCGAGACATAGAGAATATGCATGGCTTATGACAATCCGTCAGGGGCAAAGACGATGGCATTCTCGGCGTGATGCATCCTCAGACGGGTTTGTACGGATTCATTGAGAATGCGCGCGAAGGCTTCGTGGATGCGCTCCCAGTCATGGCCTTTGATGCTCTCCACGGCGCGGCTCTTCATCCGGGCAATAAGCTCGGGTTTGGCTTTCGCCATCGCCTCGGCCGCCGCTATGAAGCCGGACTCGTCGCCCGGCTTGGCAAGCAGACCGTTGTCTCCTGCAAGGATCAGTTCCGCCGCCGCGGCATGGCGGTAGGCTACGACGCAAAGGCCGCTCGCAAGGGCTTCCAGGGTGACGTTGCCGAAGGTTTCAGTGAGGCTGGGAAAGAGGAAAAGGTCGCCCGAGGCGTAGTGGCGGGCAAGATCCTCACCGGTGCGCATGCCGCAATAGATATGTTCAGGGTGTGCCTGCTGCAGACGCGCCCGCTCCGGGCCGTCCCCGACGAAGACGAGCCTGGCGGCAGGCAGCCGTGCCCGGATGGCTTCGAAGGCGCGCACGACCAGGGGCAGATTCTTTTCCGCCGCCATGCGCCCGACGTAAATTACGGCCAAGTCCTTTGCCTCCAGACCCCAGCTTGTCCGCAGTTCCTGCGTGCGGCGCTGCGGGTGAAACAGTTGCGTATCGACGCCGCGGGCGAGCACCTCGATGCGGCGGTATCCTTGCCCTATCAGTTCGCACCGCAACGATTCGGTCGGCACCAGAGTGAGATCGGTATTGTTGTGGAACTTGCGCAGATAAGCTTTGATCGGCCGCTTCAACCAGGCAAAACCGTAATGGCGGCTGTAATGATCGAAATTGGTGTGAAAGTCGGAACAGACGGGTAGCTTCAGCATGCGCGCTGCGGCGATGGCGGACCAGCCGAGCGGTCCCTCGGTCGCCACATGGATCAGGTCCGGCCGCTGCTCCCGCCATAGCCTGACGAGTTGCCGCTTGGCAGGAAGACCCAGCTTCAATCCCGGATAGCTGGGGATGGGCATGCCTTGAGTCAGCGTATCTGTGGCTGGCGGAGCATCGGCGGGGGATTGGCGCGGCCGCACCAGTTGTACGAAATGGCCACGGCTACGCAGACCTTCGACCATGCGGCCCAGCGTCATGGCCACACCATTGATTTCGGGCGGATAGGTTTCCGTTACCAGCGCGATGCGAAGCGGGACCAAGCCTGACTGATGCTCCTCGATCAACAGTGGCAGCTCTCTCATGCCGCCATGTTCGAATGATTCTGTGACCGAATCATTACATGCAGATGATTGTTTCGTGACGGTAAGCACTTTACAGGCACCAGTGCCCTGGGTTGTCCGCTGGACAACGACGGGAACTAGCCGAGCAGCACCAGAGCCCAGACCACAGCGACGTTGAAGAGCGAGATCAGCACCGCTGCGCTGCCGATATCCTTTGCCCGCTTGGCGAGCAGGTGGTCATCCAGAGAGATGCGGTCGACCGCCGCCTCGATGGCAGAGTTCAGGAGTTCGACGATGAGAACAAGGAGCACGCTCCCTATCATCAGGGCGCGTCCTATGCCGGTGGCCGGCAGGATGAGCGCCAGGGGAATGAGAACCACTGCGAGATGTGTTTCCTGGCGGAAGGCGTCCTCGTGGCGGTAGGCGGCGGCCAGTCCGGCAGCGGAATAATGGCAGGCATTCCACAGGCGTTTCAGGCCTGTCTTGCCTTTATAGGGGCTTTCCATGTCTCTCCAAGGGTGAGTTTAATAACAGGCAAGAATACCGGCTCAGTATTATCTTTTGATGAAACAGGGCAGCCGAGGTCAAGATTGCTGCACTGCGCTATCATTATGGCCGGTGGATGCTGTCACGCTTCTGTCACATTGACTGGCTAATATCCGTTCGTCTGAAATCCACCCTGTCGAGGTCAATATGATATTCAAGCAGATCAAACGCTTCACCCTGTCGGTCGCGGCTGTTGCCTGCACCTTCGGCTTTGCAACTGTGCAGGCCGCCGAGATCACCGGCGCTGGCGCCACTTTCCCCGCGCCGATTTACGGCAAATGGGCTGAGGCCTACCAGAAGGCCACTGCCAACAAGATCAACTACCAGTCCATCGGCTCCGGTGGCGGCATCAAGCAGATCACTGCCAAGACCGTGGATTTCGGTGCGTCCGACATGCCCATGACCTCGGTTGAACTCGACAAGAACGGCCTGGTGCAGTTTCCGGCGGTGATCGGCGGCGAAGTCATCGTGGTCAATATCGCCGGGCTCAAGCCGGGCGAGATGCGCTTGACGCCGGCGGTGCTGGCCGACATTTATCTCGGCAAGATCACCAAGTGGAACGACAAGGCGATCGTCGAGTTGAACCCCAAGCTTTCCCTGCCGGATCAGTTGATCGCTGTCGTGCGCCGGGCCGATGGCTCGGGCACGACCTTCATCTTTACCAACTACCTGTCCAAGGTCAGCCCCGAGTGGAAGCAGAAAGTCGGTGAGGGTACCGCCGTGCAATGGCCGCTGGGCTTGGGCGGCAAGGGTAACGAGGGAGTCTCGGCTTTTGTCCAGCGCATTCCCGGATCGATCGGCTACGTCGAGTATGCCTATTCCAAGCAGAACAAGATGACTTACACGCTCTTGCAGAATGCCGACGGCAATTATCCCGTGCCCGGCGACGCGAGTTTCAAGGCCGCCGCCGTCAAAGCCGACTGGACGAAGTCTGCCTTCTACGAAATTCTCACCAACGAACCGGGCAAGGATGCCTGGCCGATCACCGGCGCCACCTTCATCCTGATGCAAAAGGTTCAGGACAAGCCAGCTCAGGCTGCCGAAGTGCTGAAGTTCTTCGACTGGGCCTACAAGAACGGCGGCAAACTGGCTGACGAGCTCGACTATGTCGCGCTGCCCGATGCTTTGGTCAAGTTGATCCATAGCTCCTGGGCCAGCATCAAGGATGCCTCTGGCAAGCCGGTTTATTCCGGTAAATGATGCATTGTCCGCCGCGCCGGATCTCTTTCGCCGGCGCGGGCTTAAAGGGAATTCGATAGCGAATCATGGCCGATAGCACTAAGCGGAAAACCAGCCTGGGCGACTGGGTATTTTTCAACCTGACGCGCCTGTTTGCGCTGCTCACGCTGCTGATCCTGCTCGGCATCCTCTCTTCGCTGGTCTACGGCGCCCTGCCCTCGATCGAGAAGTTCGGCATGAGCTTCCTCTGGACTCGCGGGTGGAATCCGCCGATGGAAGAGTTCGGCGGTTTGGTGCATATCTATGGCACCCTGGTCACTTCCCTGATCGCCCTCATCATCGCCGTGCCGGTCTCTTTCGGCATCGCCTTGTTCCTCACAGAGTTGTCGCCGGCTTGGCTGCGCCGCCCGCTCGGCGTGGCCATCGAACTCTTGGCGGGCATCCCCAGCATCGTCTATGGCATGTGGGGACTGCTGGTTTTCGCGCCCCTGTTCGGCCAGTATATCCAGCCATTTCTCGCCGCCACCCTGGGCCATGTACCTTTTGTCGGCAGGCTCTTCCAGGGCGCTCCGATGGGCATCGGCCTGCTCTCCGCCGGGGTGATTCTCTCGATCATGATCATTCCCTTCATCGCTTCGGTGATGCGCGACGTGTTCGAGGTGACGCCGGCCATTCTGAAGGAATCGGCCTACGCCGTTGGCGCCACGACCTGGGAGGTGGTCTGGAATGTGGTCTTGCCCTTCACCCGGGTGGGCGTCATCGGCGGCATCATGCTCGGCCTGGGCCGCGCGCTCGGGGAAACCATGGCGGTGACTTTCGTGATCGGAAATTCGGATCAACTCGACACCTCGTCCCTGTATGCCGCCGGCAACTCCATCGCCTCGGCCCTGGCCAACGAGTTCACCGAGGCGGTCTCGCCTGTCCATACTTCAGCATTGATCGAACTGGGTCTGGTGCTGTTCCTGATCACCTTCGTCGTGCTGGTGTTTTCCAAGCTGTTGCTGATGCAACTGGCCAAACAAGCGGGCAAAAGGACCTGATCATGGACCTCAGACGCCGCCGCAAGCTCATCAACTTCGTCGCCTTGTTGCTGTCGATGCTGGCCGTTGCCTTCGGCCTGTTCTGGCTGTTCTGGATCCTGATCGATGTCTTCCAGTTGGGTGTCTCCGCCATTCAGTGGAGTCTTTTTACCCAGATGACGCCGCCCCCGGGCAGCGAGGGCGGACTGTTGAATGCCATCGCCGGCAGCCTGATCCAGGTTGGCCTCGCGACCTTGATCGGTACTCCCTTCGGCGTTCTGGCCGGCGTTTATCTGGCCGAGTACGGCGGCCATACCTGGCTCGGCAAGACCACGCTGTTCATCAACGATATCCTGCTCTCGGCGCCATCCATCGTCATCGGCCTGTTCGTCTATGCCGTGTATGTGTCCCAGGTCAAACACTTCTCGGCCCTCGCCGGGGTGTTCGCCCTGGCGCTGCTGGTCATCCCGGTGGTCATCCGCACCACCGAGAACATGCTGGTGCTGGTGCCCGACAGCCTGCGCGAAGCGGTGTTTGCGCTGGGGACGCCGAAATGGAAGGTGATCACCAAGGTGACCTTGCGCGCCTCGATGGCCGGCATCGTCACCGGCATTCTGCTTGCCGTGGCGAGGATTTCCGGCGAGACGGCGCCGCTGCTGTTCACCTCGCTGTCGAATCAGTTCTGGACGCTCGATCTCGACAAACCGATGGCGACCCTGCCGGTGACCATTTTCAAGTTCGCCATGAGCCCGTTCGCCGACTGGCAACGCATGGCCTGGGCCGGCGTCTTCCTGATCACGCTCGGGGTCCTCGGCCTCAACATCCTGGCGCGCGTCTTCTTCCGCCAGAAACGCTAATCGAGAAACCACCCGAGCATGAATGAAACCATGACCAATGACCTTCCGGCTGCCGCCCTGACGACGCAGATCTCATTCAGAAACTTCAACTTCTATTACGGCAAGTATCACGCCCTGAAGACCATCAATCTCGACATTTTCCGCACCCAGGTGACGGCCTTCATCGGACCTTCCGGCTGCGGCAAGTCGACGCTGTTGCGCACCATGAACCGCATGTACGACCTCTATCCGGACCAGCGCGCGGAAGGCTCGCTGCTCCTGGATGGCATGGACATCCTCGACAAAAGTGTCGACATCAATCTTCTGCGAGCCCGCGTCGGCATGGTGTTCCAGAAACCGACGCCCTTCCCGATGTCCATCTATGACAACATTGCCTTCGGCGTGAACCTGCAGGAGCGGCTCTCGCGCGGGCAGATGGAAGACAGGGTCGAATGGGCATTGAAGAAGGCGGCGTTGTGGGACGAGGTAAAAAACATACTCAACCAGAGCGGCATGAGCCTCTCCGGCGGGCAGCAGCAGCGTCTGTGCATCGCGCGCGGCATCGCCGTCAAGCCCGAGGTGCTGTTGCTCGATGAGCCAACCTCGGCGCTCGACCCGATCTCGACCATGCGCATCGAGGAGCTGATCGCCGAGCTCAAGGCAGAATTCACCATCGTCATCGTCACCCACAACATGCAGCAGGCGGCGCGCAGATCCGACTATACGGCTTACATGTACCTGGGCGAACTGGTCGAGTACGGCGTTACCGACCAGATTTTCATCAAGCCCCAGAAGAAGCAGACCGAGGACTATATAACTGGCAGGTTTGGCTGAACCTGCCAGTTATATAGCGGCGAAGGCTAACGTGGGCGTTGCCCACGTTAAGGCGCACAGCGCCGGCCGGAGTCACTACATCAAGGTTTGGCTGAACCTGCCAGTTATATAGCGGCGAAGGCTAACGTGGGCGTTGCCCACGTTAAGGCGCACAGCGCCGGCCGGAGTCACTACATCAAAGTTTGGCTGAACCTGCCAGTTATATAGCGGCGAAGCCGCGGCGGGAGCCATTCCATCAAAGTTCGGTTGAACCAACCGGTTAGGTAACGGCGGACGCTAGATTGGTAGGTCGGCCTTCAGGCCGACATGTGCTACACGAAACGCTTTCAGTCGTCGGCCAGAAGGCCGACCTACGGCTGTGCAGGTTAAGCGGCGAGGCCGCGGCGGCCAGACGTGCTACAACGCTGGCGTATCGACGTCGTCCGGGTCCACCGTTGCTTCCATGCTGTCCGGGTATTTCGCCTTCTGCGCATTCAAGAGCCCCTGATGTGTGGCTTCTTCGTCCCTGAGTTCCTCGAAGAGTTTGCGCACGTCCGGATCCTTGATGCCAGGCAATGCTTCGTTGAAAAAGTCGTAGGCTTTGACTTCGGACTCCATCGCCACCTCCAGCGCATGGCGTGTCGACATGTAAGCTCTGGGTTTGCTCATGCCCGGGGCTTCGACTTCCTCTATCATTTCGGCGCTTATGCGTGAGGGGGCATCGCGAAAAAGCGCCCGCCTTCTTGCTGCCAGCTCAGTGCCGTGCCGCTGCTCGTTGCGCGCCATCATGGCAAAGAAGTCCGCGGCATCGCCGCGCTCGCCCCCTCCGAGCTGGGCGGCAAACACCCGGTAACGCTCTTCTGCTTCCTTCTCGATCAGCACGGCCAGATCGAGTGCATCCTGCAGCGTCAGTGTTGCAACATCCAACTTGGCAGCCATGGTTTTTCCTTCGGAATAGGGTGTTGCCAATAATATCCCATGCCTTCAGCAGCGTAAGCCGATAATGCTCATTCGCCTGTGATCATTGGCCATACCCTGACCGGCTGCCTGAAGAGGTCGGCTCAACCACAGGTGCGACATTGACCCGCCCGGCCGCAGGCCGTTATAATTACACTGTTTATCTGTCGCGGAACAAAAATGCGCGCCAAACTCGTCGCCGGCAACTGGAAGATGTATGGCAGCCTCGCTGCCAACCTGAAACTGCTCACGCACATCAAGGAGGCTGCAGCCGGTCTCCGCTGTGGAGCGGCGGTATGCGTGCCCTTTCCCTATCTGGAGCAGGCGCGCAGTGCGCTTTCCGGAACGTCGGTGGCCTGGGGCGGCCAGAATGTTTCCGAACATGAAGAGGGCGCCTATACGGGAGAAGTTTCCGCGGCGATGTTGCAGGAGTTCGGCTGTCGCTATGTCCTCGTCGGTCATTCGGAACGGCGTGCGCTCTTCGCCGAGAGCGATAGCACGGTTGCCGCAAAGTTTGCGCAGGCGCAGCGGGCAGGCCTCATTCCCATACTCTGCGTCGGCGAAACCCTGGCAGAGCGCGAAGACGGGGTCACGGCTGCCGTGGTGACGCGCCAGCTTGACGCGGTGCTCAATGACTCGGGCGTTGCCGCTCTCTCCCGCGCCGTGCTGGCTTACGAGCCGGTCTGGGCGATAGGCACGGGAAAGACGGCGTCGCCTGAGCAGGCGCAGGAAGTGCATGCGCTGATACGCGCGCGCGTCGCGCAGAGTGCGGCCGCGGTGGCAGAGGGACTGCAGATTCTTTATGGCGGCAGCGTCAAGCCGGGCAATGCGCGGGAGTTGTTCGCCATGCCCGATATAGACGGCGGCCTGGTAGGCGGTGCATCTTTGGTGGCAGAGGACTTTTTGGCGATTTGCGCCGCTGCCTAAATTTTCAGTTTAAGGACATTTCAATGAACGGTATTCTTTTCCCCCTGGTGCTGACGCTGCATATCCTCGTCGGCCTCTCCGTCATCGGCCTGGTGTTGCTTCAGCACGGCAAGGGCGCCGACATGGGCGCGGCCTTCGGCAGCGGCGCCTCCGGCAGCCTGTTCGGCGCCTCCGGGTCGGCCAACTTCATGTCGCGCACCACGGCCTGGTTTGCCGCTGTGTTCTTCGCCACCAGCCTGGGCTTGAGCTATATGGCCACGAACCGGACGCAGACCACCGGCAGTGTGATGGATGCCGCAAAGACCGAGACTGTCCCCGCCATGCCCGAAGCGCCGGTATCGGCGCCCGCTGACTCCAAGACCAAGGACATTCCTAAGTAGTGCTGCACCGTGATCAGTGCGCTAGCGATTGACATAAATCAAATCAGTCAGCCGGTCCGGAAGTAACATAGGCGTCATTCATCGATTAGGGAATGTCTGAATAAGTCTGTCATCTCGCCTGGCTAGATTGCTTCGCTTGCGTCGCCCTGATTGCCACGGCCCTGCGGGCCTCGCAATGACAGAAGCGCGGTAGTCGTAATGACGAAGTTGTACTTGATCAGCGTTTCCTTAGACCTGAGCCTGACTGGAGCACATTGCCTAGCCTATGAGCCCGCCACCACCACTTGCTGCTCGCGAACATTTACGCGAGCAACGCTTCTCCACTATCTGGAAACAGGATCTCCACGACATCTTCGTCGATGTGGCGCCCTATTACGACCGCGCCAACTTCGTCGCCAGCCTCGGGCTGTTCAACTGGTTCCGCTCAAGTTTCATGGCGACTCTTGTCGTGGCCCCCGGTCAGCGGGTTCTCGATGTCTGTGCCGGCACAAACGCCGTCGGCATCGCGCTCTTGCAGCGTGAACCCGGCCTCGAGGTCCATGCCATGGACCGCAGCGCGGCAATGCAGGAGGTCGGCCGCCAGCGCGCACAGGCTCTGGGCCTCTCCATCGACAGCGTGATCGGCGACGTGCATGTCATTCCCTTCCCGGACAATTATTTCGACACCGTCACCCTGACCTATGCGACCCGGCATCTTCGCGTCAAGGAGGTCTTCAAGGAGATCCACCGCGTGTTGAAGCCCGGCGGCTGCTTCTGTCACGGCGACATGCTGCGGCCGGCCAATCCCGTCGTCGAGAAACTTTACTACGGCTATCTGCGTGCCTGCCTTTCCTTCACCGGCCTGCTGTTTCGCAGCGGCACGGCCGCCATGAACGCCAAGAAATATTTCATCGATGCGCTGGAGATGTTTTATTCGGCCGATGAATTGTCGGAGGTGCTGCGCGAGACGGGATTCACGGATGTTTCTGCCAAAACGCTTCTTGCCGGCATGATAGGATTCCATCGTGCCGCAAAGTCCCGCTAGACGAATTTAAGGCGGGCCTCGGGGAAGCTAATCTAATGAGTCCGGCGCGCACCCTGTCAGCATGGAACCGCAAGATACTGGAGACATTCAGCGTGCGCACCGTAGACGCCTTGCGCGCGGCCCTTCCCTTGCGTCTTGCACTTCCCCGCATCGAGTCCTTTCTCGCAGAAAACGTCGCCAAGGAAGCGCAGAAGGATGGCCTGGTCATCCGTCGCGTCGGCGAGGCCTTAGCCGAAGGCAGGATGCCTGACGAGGAATGGAGCCGGCAAGTCCTTGCCGCGACCAAGGAAATCGATCGCGCCTTCCTGGCGCGGGTGACGGACTTTCCCATCGGCATCGTGATCCGCTACGAGGAGATCGAGCCGGTCAGGAAACAACGCATCAACGCTTTGCGGGATGCCTCCTGCCGGATTCTGGAAGTCTGGCGTTCTGCCGGAGGAGGCAGGAAGGCCATCCGCGCCTGCTTGCCGCGCGCCGAACTGGAACGCCTGCTTCTCGACCTGATGCGGCTCTACGCCCTGGAAACGAAAGCGCTGAGCCGTTCCCTGCGCTTGCCGGCCCTGCTCGTGCCGCTGCGCGAGCGCCTCGCGCAATCTCTCTACGAAGTCATGAACGACGTCGCCGCCCGCCTGGCAAGAGAGGTGGGGACCATCGTGTATCCGGCTGCGAAACAGGCAGCCCACCCTATTGAATCATCACTGGCTTAGAGGAGAGGTAATGGAGACTATCCAGACAGATGTGGCCATCATCGGGGCGGGAGGCGCAGGTTTGCGCGCTGCCATCGCCCTGGCGCAGACCGATCCGAAACTGCGCATCGCGCTGATCTCGAAAGTCTATCCGATGCGCAGCCACACCTGCGCCGCAGAGGGCGGAGCCGCCGGCGTGATCAAGGAGGACGACAGCTTCGAGCAGCACTTCCACGACACCGTGGGCGGCGGCGACTGGCTGTCCGATCAGGACGCGGTCGAGTATTTCATCCATGAGGCGCCCAAGGAGTTGATCCAACTCGAGCACTGGGGCTGCCCCTGGAACCGCGAGGCGGACGGCTCCGTGGCGGTACGGCCTTTCGGTGGCATGAAGATCCAGCGCACCTGGTTTGCCGCCGACAAGTCGGGCTTTCACATTCTCCACACGCTGTTCCAGACCACGCTGCAGTTTCCCAATATCCAGCGCTTCGATGAGTTTTTCGCCACCGATCTCCTGATGGATGAAGGGCGTTGCCAGGGCCTCACCGCCATCGAGATGCGCAGCGGACAGATGCGCGCCTTCAGGGCCGGCGCGGTGATCATCGCCGGCGGTGGCGCCGGCCGCATGTTCCCCTTCAACACCAACGGTGCGATCAAGACCGGCGACGGCATGGCCATGGCCTACCGTGCGGGTGCGCCCCTGAAGGACATGGAGTTCGTGCAGTACCATCCGACGGGTCTGCCCAATACCGGGACGCTGCTCACAGAAGCCTGCCGCGGCGAAGGCGGCGTGCTCCTGAACAAGGACAACTATCGTTTCCTCCAGGACTACGGCATGGGCCCGGAGACGCCGGTTGGCAAACCGGAATTGAAGACCATGGAACTGGGGCCCAGAGACCGCGTGAGTCAGTCGATCTGGCACGAGATCAAGAAGGGCAGGTCGGTTGCGACGCCCTGGGGCGATTGCGTCTGGCTCGATCTGCGCCACCTGGGCGAGAAGAAAATCAACGAGAGGCTGCCTTTCGTGCGCGACATTTGCATCAGCTACCTTGGCATCGATCCGGTGAAGGAGATGGTTCCCATCCGCCCCGTCGTGCATTACATGATGGGCGGCATCCATACCGACACGAAGGCGGCGACGTCCGTGCCGGGCCTTTTTGCCGCTGGCGAGTGCGCCTGCGTCAGCATCAACGGTGCGAACCGCCTGGGCTCGAACTCCCTGGTGGAAATCCTGGTCTTCGGCCACAGGGCCGGTCTGTCCGCGATGGAACACGCAAGGAGCGTCGGTCCGGGTAACGATGCGGCTCTGACCGCGCAGGCGGACGCAGCGCAAGCCAGGATACGCGCGCTGTTCTTGCGCGAGACCGGCAAGGAGTCGATCGCCGGATTGCGCAAGGAGATGACCGATACCATGGAGGAGGGCGCGGGCATCTACCGCACCCAGGAAGGCCTGGCCAAGACCTGCGACAAGCTCTCGGAACTGCGCCGGCGCTACAACGATGTCGCGCTCCACGACAAGACCAATGTCTATAACACCGATCTGCTTTCTGCCCTGGAACTGGGCTCCATGCTCGACTGCGCTGAAGCGGTGGCGGTCTCCGGGCGCGAGCGCCGCGAGTCGCGCGGCGCGCATCAGCGCATTGACTTCACCGAACGCGACGACGGCAAGTATCTCAAGCACTCCATGGCTTATTACAACGGCCTTGCAGCGCCACGCATCGACTACCGTGACGTGGTGATCACGACGTCGCCGCCGGGTGTGCGCGACTACTCGGGAGCCAAGAAATGACCGAAAACAGAATGGGAACGCGCCAGGTCGAGTTCGAGGTGCTGCGCTACAATCCCGAGACCGATCAGGAGCCGAGCTACCAGCGCTATACGGTGCCCTGCATCAACGAGTGGTGCATCCTCGATGCCCTGAATTATCTCAAGGATCATCTCGATCCGACGCTGGCCTATCGCTGGTCCTGCCACATGCAGGTCTGCGGCAGCTGCGGCATGATGATTAACGGCGAGCCGAAACTGGCCTGCAAGGCCATGGTGCGCGATTATGAAGGCGTGATCCGCGTCGAGCCCCTGGCGCATTTCCCGATCGAGCGCGACCTGGTCACGGTCGCGGACGACTTCATGGCCAAGTTAAAGCGCGTCAAGCCTTACCTGATTCCCGGCCAGCCCAGGACGCTTTCCGACGGCGAATACAAGCAGACGCCGGCACAGCTCGAGCGCTACAGGAAGTACGCGATGTGCATCAACTGCATGCTTTGCTACGCAGCCTGTCCCGAGTATGGCCTGACGCCGAAATTCATCGGCCCGGCGGCAATCGCGCTCGCCCATCGCTACAATCAGGATAGTCGCGACGGCGGCCGCGATGAGCGGCAGGAGGAGATCGCCACCACCGAGGGTGTTTGGGAATGCACCTTCGTCGGCGCCTGCTCCGATGTCTGTCCCAAGCATGTCGATCCCGCCAGTGCCCTGCAGCAGGTCAAGGTCGCGAGCACTGTCGATTGGTATCTCGAACACTTTATGTCATGGGTGAAAAAATGAGCCGCCGACCTTATGTTCGCGAAGTTTCCAGGACCACCTGGTTCTTCAAGCATCCGCGTTACATGCGCTACATGGCGCGCGAGGTGACCTGCATATTCATCGGCGTCTATACGGTGATGCTGCTCGTCGGTCTGGCACGGCTGTCGCAAGGCCAGGCCCCATACGAGGGTTTCCTGGCTGCCCTGCGCACGCCTTCGAGTGTGTTGTTCCATATCGCTGCTCTTTGCTTCTCCCTCTACAACACCTTCACCTGGTTCAATGTCGCGCCCAAGGCCTTGCCCATACAAGTCGGCGAGGAGTACTGGCCGGACAGCGTCGTGGCGGGCGGGCACTATGTGGTCTGGGCGGGTTTGTCGCTGTTCATGCTCTTCTGGGCGGGGGTACTCTGACATGGCCAAATCCAACAAACCCATCATCTGGGGAACCTTCGCCGCGGGCGGAACCCTCACGGCCTTTTTCACGCCGGTCTTGATCGTGCTGACCCTTCTCGCAGCAACGGGTCATCTGCCCGACATGCTGGGCTACGAGAAACTCCACACCTTTGCCGGCGGCTGGTTCGGCAAGCTGGCGATATTCGTGATCCTGTTCCTGTCGCTCTGGAGTCAGGCGCACCGCCTGCGTTGTACTTTCTATGACTTCGGCGCGCGCGCCGACACACTGGTCGCGACCGTGCTCTATGCGGCTGCGGGAGTGGGCAGCATCGCTGCGCTGATCTTCCTCGTACGCCTCTGATGGCCGGGCTTTGGGCGCAAATTTATTGGCGGGAGAGGGTGAGTTGTTGTATCATTCGCGGCGAAGTAATGCTGCCGCCAAGTAGTCCTTGGATTAAAAGCCGACGTGGTGAAATTGGTAGACACGCTGTCTTGAGGGGGCAGTGGCGAAAGCTGTGCGAGTTCGAGTCTCGCCGTCGGCACCACAATACGATGCGTCCGCACATGCGGGCGCCGGGAAACGCGGCGTAAGCTGCGAAGGATATGTTGCAAAACTATTTTCCTGTTCTTGTTTTCGTCATCGTCAGCATCGTCATGGGCTGCCTGCCGATCATTCTCGGTTGGTTCGTCGCCCCGCACCGCCCCGATGCAGAAAAACTCTCTCCCTACGAATGCGGCTTCGAGGCCTTCGATGACGCGCGCATGAAGTTCGATGTGCGCTACTACCTGATCGCCATCATTTTCATCCTGTTCGACCTGGAAATCGCCTTTCTCTTCCCTTGGGCAATCATATTCAAGGAAATTGTCAGCAATCCGGCGCTCAGGCTGTTCGGCTTCATCGAAATGCTGGTGTTCATCGGCATTCTTCTGATCGGTTACGTCTATGCCCGGGCCAAGGGCGCCCTGGACTGGGAATGAACAATGAGCATTGAAGGCGTTCTCCAGGAAGGTTTCGTCACCACCTCTCTCGACAAGCTCATCAACTGGACACGCACCGGTTCGATGTGGCCGATGACTTTCGGTCTCGCCTGCTGCGCCATCGAAATGATACACACCGGTTGCGCGCGCTATGACCTTGACCGTTTCGGCGTGGTGTTCCGCGCCAGCCCGCGCCAGTCCGACGTGATGATCATCGCCGGCACTCTCACCAACAAGATGGCGCCGGCGCTGCGCAAGGTATATGACCAGATGGCCGAGCCGCGCTGGGTGATCTCCATGGGTTCCTGCGCCAACGGCGGCGGTTATTACCATTATTCCTACTCCGTGGTGCGCGGCGCTGATCGCATCGTCCCGGTCGACATCTATGTGCCCGGCTGTCCTCCGACGGCCGAAGCCCTGCTCTACGGCATCATCCAGCTTCAGAACAAGATCAAGCGCACTTACACCATCGCACGCTAACCTAATCTTCCGAAACAGTTGCCATGAGCGCCAAGCTGGAAAGGCTTTGTCAGAATCTGCAAAATGCACTGGGGGCTCGTGTGGCTAGCCTCACCACCGCCCTGGGCGAGGTGACCCTGGTGGTCGCCGCTGCCGACTATTCGGCCGTGGCGATGACTCTGCGCGACCATCCCGACCTGCGCTTCGAGCAACTGATGGATATTTGCGGCGTCGATTATGCCGCCTTCGGCGAGGTCGGCTCCGCCTGGCAAGCCAAGTCGGAACCACGATTCGCCGCTGTCAGCCATCTGCTCTCGCTCACCCACAACTGGCGCTTGCGCTTGCGGGTGTTCGCGCCGGACAACGATTTCCCCGTGGTCGACTCCGTCACGCCGATCTGGAACAGCGCCAATTGGTTCGAGCGCGAGGCTTTCGATCTCTTCGGCATCATGTTTTCCGGCCATACCGATCTTCGCCGCATCCTCACCGACTACGGTTTCATCGGCCATCCTTTCCGCAAGGATTTCCCGATCTCCGGCTATGTCGAGATGCGCTACGACCCGGAGCAGAAGCGCGTGGTCTATCAGCCGGTGAGCATAGAGCCGCGCGAAGTGACGCCGCGCATCATCCGCGAGGAAAACTACGGAGATACCGGCCGTGGCTGATATCCAGAACTACACATTGAACTTTGGGCCGCAGCATCCGGCTGCACACGGCGTACTGCGCCTGGTGCTGGAACTGGACGGCGAGGTGGTGGTGCGCGCGGATCCGCATATCGGCCTGCTCCACCGCGGCACCGAGAAGCTCGCCGAGCAGAAGACCTGGATCCAGTCCGTTCCTTACATGGACCGGCTCGACTATACGGCGATGCTGGTCAATGGCCATCCCTATGTGCTGGCCATCGAGAAGCTATTGGGCGTTGATGTGCCGGTGCGGGCCCAGTACATCCGCGTGATGTTCGACGAGCTCACGCGCATCCTCCACCATCTGCTCAATATCGGCGCACAGGCCCTCGACGTTGGCGCCATGACCATGGTGCTCTACACCTTCCGCGAGCGGGAGGACATATTCGACATGCTGGAGGCGGTGACCGGCGCGCGCATGCATGGCGCCTACTACCGGCCGGGCGGCGTCTACCGCGACCTGCCTGACCGCATGCCGCGCTATGAGGTCAATAAATTCAAGAATGCCTCGACGGTGAAGGCTTTGAACGAGGCCAGGTCCGGCTCGCTGCTCGACTTCATCGAAGACTTCACCAATCGCTTCCCCGGCTATTGCGACGACTACGAAACCCTGCTCACCGACAACCGCATCTGGAAACAGCGTCTGGTCGGCATCGGCGTCGTCTCGCCGGAGCGCGCCCTGCAACTCGGCTTTTCCGGCCCGATGCTGCGCGGCTCGGGCATCGAATGGGATGTGCGCAAGAAGCAGCCCTACGAGGTCTATGACCGCATCGACTTCGACATCCCCGTGGGGGTCAATGGCGACTGTTACGACCGCTATCTGGTTCACATCGCCGAGATGCGCCAGTCCAACCGCATCATCCGGCAGTGCATCTCCTGGCTGCGCGACGATTCTGCCAAAGGCGCTGGTCCCGTCATCAGCGACAACCACAAGGTCGCTCCGCCCGCGCGCGAAAAGATGAAGGGCAATATGGAAGAGCTGATCCACCATTTCAAGCTTTTCACGGAAGGCATTCATGTACCGCCCGGCGAGGTCTATGCCGGCATCGAGCATGCAAAGGGAGAGTTCGGCGTCTATCTGATTTCCGACGGCGCCAACAAGCCCTACCGCATGAAGCTGCGCTCTGCCGCATTCACCAATCTTTCCGCGATGGACGAGATGTCCCGCGGCCACATGATTGCCGACGCCGTGACCATCATCGGCACGATGGACATCGTGTTTGGCGAGGTCGATCGATAATGCTCTCACAGGAAGCACTCAGAAAAATCGACCGCGAGGTCAGTAAATATCCGGCCGACCAGAAGCAGTCTGCGGTGATGGCGGCGCTGGCGATCGCCCAGGACGAGAAGGGCTATCTCGCGCAGGAGACCATTGCGGCGGTGGCAGACTATCTCGGCATGGCACCCATGGCAGCCTTCGAGGTCGCCTCCTTCTACAACATGTACGACCTCTCGCCTGTCGGCAAACACAAGCTGACGATTTGCACCAACCTGCCTTGCGCCCTCTCCGGCGGCGTCCATGCGGCAGACTATCTGAAGCAGAAGCTGGGCATAGGTTTCAACGAGACCACCGCGGATGGCCTGTTCACCCTCAAGGAGGGCGAGTGCATGGGTGCCTGCGGCGACGCGCCGGTGCTCCTGATGAACAACAAGCGCATGTGCAGCTTCATGACCACGGAAGCCATCGATAAACTGTTGGGTGAACTGCGCGAGCTGAAATCATGAGCGTCCAGCCCATACTCACCGCCGGCATCGATCCCGCCACAGGCGACTCCACCTGGCACTTGGACGACTACGTCAAACGCGGCGGCTATGCGGCGCTGAAGAAAATCATCGCCGAGAACATCACGCCCGCGGCTGTGATCGACATCGTGAAATCATCTTCACTGCGCGGTCGCGGCGGCGCCGGTTTCCCCGCAGGCCTGAAGTGGAGCTTCATGCCCAAGAGCTATGCCGGCACGAAGTACCTCGTCTGCAACTCCGACGAGGGCGAACCTGGCACCTTCAAGGACAGGGATCTCCTGCGCTACAACCCGCATCAGGTGATCGAGGGCATGGCCATCGCCGCCTATGCCATGGGCGCCGGGCGCGGCTACAATTACATTCACGGCGAAGTCTGGGCGCTCTACGAGCGTTTCGAAGAGGCGCTGGCCGAGGCACGCGCCGCCGGACTTATTGGCCAGAACATCCTGGGCTCCCCGTTCTCCTTCGAACTCTTCGCCCACCATGGTTTCGGCGCCTATATCTGCGGCGAGGAGACGGCGCTGCTCGACTCGCTCGAAGGCAAGAAGGGCCAACCGCGCTACAAGCCGCCTTTCCCGGCGAGCTTCGGCGTCTATGGCAATCCGACCACCATCAACAACACAGAGACCTTTGCCGCAGTGCCGTGGATCATCATCAACGGCGGCGAGAAGTATCTCGAACTGGGTAAACCCAACAACGGCGGCACCAAGCTCTTCTCGGTTTCCGGTCATGTGATGCGGCCGGGAAATTACGAGGTGCCGCTGGGCCTGCCCTTCCCGGAACTTCTGGCCATGGCAGGCGGCATGCGCGGCGGGCGCAAGCTGAAGGCCTGCATTCCGGGCGGATCTTCTGCTCCTGTGTTGCCCGCAGAGATCATGATGGACACCACCCTGGATTACGACGCCATTGCCAAGGCCGGTTCCATGCTCGGCTCCGGCGCAGTCATCATCATGGACGAGAGCACCTGCATGGTTCGCGCCCTGGAGCGGTTGTCCTACTTCTACTTCGAGGAGTCCTGCGGTCAGTGCACGCCCTGCCGCGAGGGAACGGGCTGGCTCTACCGCGTCGTGCATCGCATCGAGCACGGGCTGGGACGAGCCGACGACCTCGACCTTTTGAACAGCGTCACTGACAACATCATGGGCCGGACCATCTGCGCCCTGGGCGATGCCGCCTCGCTGCCGGTCCGGAGCTTCACGAAACACTTCAAGAGCGAATTCGAGTACCACATCGAAAACAAGAAATGCCTTGTGCCGCCGGACGTGCAGCGCGAAGGCAGCAAGATTTATGTGAGGCCGTCGCAATGCTAGACATCGAAATCGACGGCAAGGCGTTGCAGGTCGCCGAGGGCAGCACCATCATCGAGGCTGCGCATCAACTGGGCACCTACATCCCGCACTTCTGCTACCACAAGAAGCTGTCCATCGCCGCCAACTGCCGCATGTGCCTGGTGCAGGTGGAGAAGGCGCCCAAGCCGATGCCGGCCTGCGCCACGCCGGTCACCAATGGCATGAAGGTGCAGACGCACTCCGAGCAGGCGGTCAATGCGCAGAAGGGGGTGATGGAGTTCCTCCTCGTAAACCACCCGTTAGACTGCCCGATCTGCGACCAGGGCGGCGAATGCCAGCTGCAGGATCTCGCCGTCGGCTACGGCAAGGGGGCATCGCGTTATCAGGAAGAGAAGCGCGTGGTCATGAACAAGAATCTCGGTCCCCTGGTGGCGACCGACATGACGCGTTGCATCAACTGCACGCGTTGCGTCCGCTTCACCCAGGAGATCGCCGGCCTGATGGAACTGGGTCAGGCCTATCGCGGCGAGCATGCGGAAATCATGTCCTTCATCGGACAGACGGTGGACTCCGAGCTCTCCGGCAACATCATCGACCTCTGTCCGGTCGGTGCCCTGACTTCCAAGCCCTTCCGCTTCTCGGCGCGCACCTGGGAACTGGCGCGCAGGAAGTCCGTGAGCCCGCATGATGGCCTGGGTGCGAATCTCCTCGTCCAGGTGAAGCATGATCGCGTGATGCGTGTGCTGCCGCTGGAGAACGAGGACATCAACGAATGCTGGCTCTCCGACAAGGACCGCTTCTCCTATGAGGGCTTGAACTCTCCCGAGCGCCTGACAAAGCCCATGTTGAAGCATGGCGGAGCGTGGATCGAGGTCGAGTGGCAGCAGGCGCTCGACTATGTTTCCCACGCCTTCAAGGACATCTCAAAGAAGCACGGCGCGGCAGAACTGGGCGCGCTCTTCTCGCCCCATGCCACGCTGGAAGAGCTCCATCTCGGGCAGAAGCTGATGCGCGGTTTGGGGTCGGGCAATATTGACTTCCGCCTGCGTCAGAGCGACTTCTCCCTCGACGGCCAGAGTACTGCTCCCTGGCTGGGCATGAAGATTTCAGAAGTCTCCGCGCTCGACCGCGTGCTGGTGGTCGGCAGTTTCCTGCGCAAGGACCACCCCCTGATCGCCCAGCGCCTGCGCCAGAGCGCAAAGCGCGGCGCCCAGGTGTCGCTGCTGCATTCTGCCGGCGACGATCATTTGCTGAAGGTTTTCGCCAAGGCGATCGTTGTCCCCTCGCAACTGCCGCAGCTCCTGGC
Organism: uncultured Sterolibacterium sp.; assembly: GCA_903930535.1. Lineage (GTDB taxonomy): Bacteria > Pseudomonadota > Gammaproteobacteria > Burkholderiales > Rhodocyclaceae > CAIYYX01. The sequence continues at coordinate 25,981 of CAIYYX010000039.1, forward strand.
GCAGGTGGTGAAGGCTGCCGCAGAGGCCAAGGGCGTGGCTGTGGATGCAGCCATCAGCGGCGTTACCGTGACAAGCGAAGCGAAGGCCATTGCAGAGAGCCTGCTCTCGGGTGCGAACAGCGCAATCTTCCTCGGCAATTTTGCCCAGCAGCATGGGCAGGCGGCGATGCTGCACGTCCTGGCGCAACAGCTGGCCGGCATCACGGGCGCAAGATTCGGTTTCCTGGGCGAAGCGGCCAACAGCGTTGGCGGCCATGTCGCCAAGGCGCTGCCGGGCGCTGCAGGCATGAACGCCGCTCAGATGCTGGCGAATCCGCGCAAGGGCTATCTTCTGCTCAATGCCGAACCCGAACTCGACTGCGCCAATCCGCAGCAGGCAATGGCCGCATTGAAACAGGCTGCGACCGTGGTGGTGATGTCTGCCTTCAAGTCGCAAGCCGCGCAGGAATATGCCGACGTGCTTCTGCCGATCTCCCCCTTCACCGAGACTTCGGGCAGCTTCGTAAACACCGAAGGCCGCGTGCAGAGCTTCAGCGCCGTGGTCAAGCCCCTGGGCGAGACCCGCCCGGCCTGGAAGGTGCTGCGCGTTTTGGGCAACCTCATGCAGCTTTCCGGTTTCGATCAGGACAGCAGCGAAGAAGTCCGCGCCGAGATTCTGGGCACTGTGACGCCCGAGTTCGTGACAGACAGGCTCGATAACAAGGTCGGTGGCGTCGCCGTCAATCTTCCGGTCGCAGCAAGCGCTCTGGAGAGAGTCGCGGACGTGCCGATTTACTTCGCCGACGCACTGGTGCGCCGCGCGCCCAGCCTGCAGAAGGCTCGCGATTCCGCACAGCCATCTGCGAGGATGAATGCGGCCACGCTGCAGAAACTGGGTTTCGTCTCCGGCCAGGAAGTCAGGGTGAAGCAGGGCGCGGGTATGGCGCAACTGGCGGCGGTGCTGGACAGCGCTTTGCCTGACGACTGCGTGAGAATCAGCGCGGCGCATGCCAAGGTTTCGGGTCTGGGCCAAGGCGCGATCACCGTGGAGAAGCTGTGATGGAAGTCCTTCTTCAGCCGCTGCAAAACCTCCTCGGCCCCCTCTGGCCGCTGGTCTGGATACTACTGAAAATTGTCGGCATCATCCTGCCGCTATTGCTTTGCGTCGCCTATCTGACCTTCTGGGAGCGCAAGGTGATCGGCTGGATGCAGGTGCGCATCGGCCCGAACCGCGTCGGCCCATGGGGATTGCTGCAGCCTATCGCCGACGGCGTGAAGTTGCTGCTCAAGGAAATCATTCTTCCGACCAAGGCCTCCAAGGGGATTTATTTCATCGGCCCGGCCCTGGCCTTTGCCACGGCCCTGGCGGCCTGGGCAGTCGTGCCTTTCTCGGAAGGCTGGGTGGTGGCCAATATCGATGCCGGCGTGCTCTATCTTCTGGCCATCACCTCGGTCGGCATCTACAGCGTCATCATCGCCGGCTGGGCATCGAATTCGAAATACCCCTTCTTCGCCGCCATGCGTTCCGCGGCACAGATGGTCTCCTACGAGATCGCCATGGGCTTCGCCCTGGTCTGCGTGCTGATGATCTCGGCCAGTCTCAATCTCAGCGACATCGTCCGCGGCCAGGGCCGGGGCATGTTCGCGGACATGGGGATCAGCCTCCTCTCCTGGAACTGGTTGCCGCTGTTGCCGATGTTCCTGGTCTATCTGATCTCGGGCATCGCCGAGACCAACCGCGCGCCTTTCGACGTCGTCGAGGGCGAGTCCGAGATCGTCGCCGGCCACATGGTCGAATATTCCGGCATGGCCTTCGCGATGTTCTTCCTCGGCGAATATTCCAACATGATCCTGGTCGCGGTCATGACCTCGGTCTTCTTCCTCGGCGGCTGGTTGTCTCCAGTGGGCTTTTTGCCCGACAGCTTCGTCTGGCTGGCGGCAAAGTCCTGCTTCATCCTTTTCCTGTTCCTCTGGTTCCGGGCCACCTTTCCGCGCTACCGCTACGACCAGATCATGCGCCTGGGCTGGAAGGTGTTCGTGCCGCTGTGCATGGTCTGGCTCTTGGTCGTCGGGGTCTGGATGATGTCACCCCTGAACATCTGGAAATGATGCCATGACTGCGATCACAGCTTTCTTCAAGAGCCTTTTCCTCAAGGAATTGTTCCAGGGACTGGGGGTCACCGGGCGCCACATGTTCGCGCGCAAGATCACCATCCAGTTTCCCGAGGAAAAGACGCCGCAAAGCAACCGCTTCCGCGGCCTGCACGCGCTGCGCCGCTATCCGAACGGCGAAGAGCGCTGCATCGCCTGCAAGTTGTTCGAGGCCGTCTGTCCGGCGATGGCGATCACCATCGAGTCTGCCGAGCGCGACGACGGCACGCGCAGGACGACGCGCTACGACATCGACCTGACCAAGTGCATCTTCTGCGGCTTCTGCGAGGAAGCCTGCCCCGTCGATGCCATCGTCGAGACGCGGGTGTTCGAGTACCACGGCGAGAGCCGCGGCGACCTTTACTACACCAAGCAGATGCTGCTGGCGGTGGGCGACAAGTACGAGAAGCAGATCGCCAAGGACCGCGAGCAGGATGCCCCCTACCGATGATGAACTCTATGGATTTCAATTCGGCAATCTTCTACGTCCTGGCCACCATTCTGGTGGCCTCCAGCCTGCGCGTCATCACCGCGAGGAACCCGGTGCATGCGGCGCTCTTCCTGGTGCTGGCCTTCTTCACTGCGGGTGGGCTGTGGCTGACGCTGCAGGCGGAGTTCCTCGCCATCATCCTGGTGATGGTCTATGTCGGCGCGGTGATGGTGCTGTTCCTGTTCGTGGTGATGATGCTGGACATCAACCTCGAGCGTCTGCGCGAAGGGTTCTGGAGCTATCTGCCGCTGGGCGCGGCGATCGGCGCCCTGATGACTCTGGAGATGGCTCTGGTGCTCGGCGGTCGCTACTTCGGCCTCGAGTCCGTGCCCGATCCTGGAACTGCGCCTGCGGGATACAGCAATACCAAGGAACTGGGTCGGCTGATGTTTACCGACTATGTCTATCCCTTCGAGTTGGCTTCCATCGTGCTGCTCGTTGCTATCGTTGCGGCAGTCGTGCTGACCAAGCGCACCCGCAAGGATAACAAGTCGCCGCAGGCGGGCGATCAGATTGCGGTACAGAGCAAGGATCGCCTGCGCATGGTCTCCATGCCGTCAGAGAAGAAGGAGGAGACATGATTTCGCTTTCTCATTACCTGATTCTCGGCGCCATACTCTTCAGTATCGGCGTCGTCGGCATCTTCCTGAACCGCAAGAATCTGATCGTGCTTCTGATGGCGATTGAACTCATGCTGCTGGCGGTGAACACCAACTTCATCGCCTTCTCGCACTACTTCAATGACGCCTCCGGTCAGCTTTTCGTCTTCTTCATCCTGACGGTGGCGGCGGCGGAGTCGGCCATCGGCCTGGCGATTTTGGTGGCGCTGTTCCGCAATCTTTCCACGATCAATGTCGATGACCTCGACAACCTGAAGGGATAGCAGATGGACATGCATACCCTTTATCTAATCGTGCCGCTGGCGCCGCTCGCCGGCGCCATCATCGCCGGCCTGTTCGGCAAGGCTGTCGGCAGGAGCGGCGCGCACTGGGTGACCATCATCGGTGTCGCCATTTCCTTCGTCGCATCCTACTTCATCTTCCAGGATGTCCAGGCCGGCCATGTCTACAATGGCAGCTTATATACCTGGCTTGAGAGCGGCGGCCTTAGGCTAGAAGTCGGCTTCCTGATCGATCCGCTCACCACCCTGATGATGCTGGTGGTGACCTTCGTCTCGCTGATGGTGCATATTTACACCATAGGCTACATGGCCGACGATCCCGGCTATCAGCGCTTCTTCAGCTACATTTCGCTGTTCACCTTCTCCATGCTGATGCTGGTGATGGCCAACAACTTCGTGCAGCTGTTCTTCGGCTGGGAGGCGGTGGGCCTGGTCTCCTACCTCCTGATCGGTTTCTGGTACACGCGGCCGACGGCCATCTACGCCAACCTCAAGGCATTCCTGGTCAATCGCGTCGGCGACTTCGGTTTCCTGCTGGGCATCGGCCTCATCGCCGCCTATTGCGGCTCGCTCGACTATGCCGAGGTGTTCGCGCAGGCGCCGCACCTGGCCGGCATGACCATCGAACTGTTTGCCGGTTCCCCCTGGCTGCTGGTCTCCGTCATCTGCATTTGGCTGTTCATCGGCGCCATGGGCAAGTCCGCACAGTTCCCGCTGCATGTCTGGCTGCCGGACTCGATGGAAGGCCCGACCCCGATCTCGGCGCTGATCCATGCCGCAACCATGGTCACCGCCGGCATCTTCATGGTCACGCGCATGTCGCCGCTGTTCGAATTCTCCGAGGCCGCGCTCTCCTTCGTTCTGGTCATAGGTGCCATCACCGCGTTGTTCATGGGTTTCCTGGGCGTGGTGCAGAACGACATCAAGCGCGTGGTCGCCTATTCGACCCTGTCGCAACTGGGATACATGACCGTGGCGCTCGGCGCTTCCGCCTACTCGGTGGCGACCTTCCACCTCATGACCCATGCCTTCTTCAAGGCGCTCCTGTTCCTCGCTGCGGGCTCGGTGATCATCGGCTGCCACCACAACCAGGACATCCGCTTCATGGGCGGCTTGCGGAAATACATGCCGGTGACCTGGCTGACTTCCCTGATAGGTTCCCTGGCACTGATAGGCGCCCCCTTCTTTTCCGGCTTCTACTCCAAGGATTCCATCATCGAGGCGGTGGCCCTGTCGCACCTGCCGGGTTCGGGCTTCGCCTATTTTGCCGTGGTCGTGGGCGTCTTCGTCACCGCCTTCTATTCCTTCCGCATGTACTTCCTGGTGTTCCACGGCAAGGAAAGATACGATCAGGTGCCGCACGATCCGCATGGCCATCATGACGCGCACCATGGCAAGCCGCACGAGTCGCCCTGGGTGGTGACCGCGCCGCTGGTGCTCTTGGCGATTCCCTCCATGGTGATCGGCTACCTGACCATAGGCCCGGTGCTCTTCGGCGACTACTTCAAGGCAGCCGTGTTCATTGCGCCTGAGCATCATGCCCTGGCGCACATGAAGGAGGAGTTCCACACTTCCTTCGTCATGGCCATGCACGGCTTCAGCCAACTGCCCTTCTTCCTGGCGGTCTCGGGCGTTGTCGCTGCGTGGTTCCTGTATCTCAAGCGCCCGGAATTGCCAGAGGCCATCAAGAAGACATTCCTGCCGATCTATACCTTGCTTGACAACAAATACTATTTCGACAAGTTCAACGACTGGTTCTTCGCCGGCGGTGCGCGGCTCTTGGGTCGCGGCTTGTGGCGTGGCGGCGACCAGATGATGATAGACGGCACGGTCAATGGCTCTGCACGCATGGTCGGCTGGATCGCCGTCATCGTCCGCCAGCTGCAGACCGGCCATATCTACCAGTATGCCTTCATGATGATTTTCGGTCTGGGCATTTTCCTGGTCTGGTGGTTTAACCCCATCACACTGTGGTTCGACATGCTCAGTGCGCGATAGGAATAAGGATTGATGAGTTCCCACCTGCTCAGCTATGCGATCTGGTTGCCGATATTCGGCGCCATGGTCGTGCTCGTCATCGGCTCGGACAAGAACCCCGGCCCGGCCCGCTACCTCTCGCTCCTCACCGCGCTTGCCGGCTTCCTGGTCACGATTCCTCTCTATGTCGGTTTCGATTCGACGACCAGCGCCATGCAGTTCGTCGAGGAGGCGCCGTGGATCCCCGGCTACAACATCAGCTACTTCCTCGGCGTGGACGGCATCTCGGTGCTGTTCATTCTCCTCAACAGCTTCATCACCCTGCTCGTCGTGGCGGCCGGCTGGAAAGTGATAGAGAGCAAGGTCGCCCAGTACATGGCCGCCTTCCTCATCATGTCGGGCCTGATGAACGGCATCTTCGCCTCGCTCGACGCCATGCTGTTCTATGTCTTCTTCGAGGCGTCCCTGATCCCGATGTACATCATCATCGGCGCCTGGGGCGGACCCAACCGCGTCTATGCCGCCTTCAAGTTCTTTCTCTACACCCTGGCCGGATCGCTGTTGATGCTGATCTCGCTGCTCTACCTGTTCCTGCAGTCGGGCGGCAGCTTCAATATTCTCGAATGGCACAACCTGCCGTTGCCCATGTCGGCGCAGACGCTGCTGTTCCTGGCTTTCCTGGTCGCCTTTGCCGTCAAGGTACCGATGTGGCCGGTGCATAC
>CAIYYX010000040.1 GCA_903930535.1 uncultured Sterolibacterium sp.
AAAGTACGGATTTGTTCCCTTCGTAGACTCTCCCATGTCCATGTACCTTCCGCTAGATGTTGCCAGCTCAAATTCGACATGGGACCAAACCGTGACCGGGATTGATCCGCCCACGTAACTGACTGCCCCTCACATTGGTCGGGTGAGGCGTCGAACTAAGCCCCTTCCGAAGGGCGCCTTCAATTGTTGTCGATGTAGACGTAGGGTCGCAAAAGCTGTTTGTGCTCGAAGGGGCTAAAAAGAGGCCCACCGGGCCGTGATATTGCCCTCCGCCCGTCGATGTAGTAAAGTACCCCATAATCACGGACGGCAAAATGGAAGAAAATACACGTTTCCCCAGTGAAAGAACGCCAAACACCACGCTAATGCTTGGTTGGCCACATGGGTAAACCAAACAATCTACCTGTTAGGTTATTCGCCTCATAACCCAAAGCTTCTCGCGCAACCAATAAGTACGGGGCTTCCCGTAACAGTAAAGGCTCACTTCGGTGGGCCTTTTTTGTTTTGTGCCCACTTTGTGCCCATTCTGTGCCCACGCCGTGCCCGTGAAAATGGCAGAATTTTGGAATCGACCATTGGTGTAGTGCCCACCAATACGCACAGGGTGACCACGCTGGTCAGCCTGGCCAAGCTGAATCTGCTATTCAAACGACTGGTCACACTGCTGCCCTTGGCAGTGGTTACGGATTCAATTAAGAGACCGACTAGCGAATCGGCGCTTGCCTCATGGGATGTGTGCTCAGTGGCACCGGTCACAGTCCGGGTCTCACTGGTCGCACGAGAAGTCGACCAATCGCCAGCAAGCAACACAACACATGGTCACACTGATCCGTCAGTATGAAATCGCCTAGCGCTAGGCCTGGCCCGTGAGTCATGCAAGCGTCAGATCATCAGTACGATATTGAAAAAACTACAGGTTTGCGGTAGTGGTCGTGGTGGCAAGGAGCTCAAGTCTCTCTATTTACCAGTGCAGCATATCTTATGGGGCCGACAGCCACGAACCGAATTGACAAAGCAATTTAGAAAATGTATGATTATCGTACTCCATCGTATGTTTTTTGAACTAGGAGCCAATATGGACGAAATCAAGACAGCGATTGAAACGAGTTTACGCAAGTTCTGGGCAGACCGATCGATCTCTTTGGAAGAGGGCAACTCCGTGGAGGATTTTATCGACGAACTCGATTCACTGACGGCCGTTGACGTACTGATCGATATTGAAAAAATCACCGGAATTGATATTCCTGAAGGATCCGTCATCCGCAGAGGTGGGTACGACTCTCGGGAACAGTTCGTTGAGCATCTCACCGACCGTGTGATGAAGTTCATCCAAGGACAAAAAAAATGACAGCGACGGATAAACCTGACAAGCAGCGGCTGCAGATGGCAGGACGGCTTCGTGATGCGCGGGAATATCTCGGTTTGTCCCAGGATGAGGTTGCAGCGGTCCTCAAATTATCTCGCCCCGCCATCACGAACATCGAGTCCGGAACTCGCAAAGTGGAAGCTGTGGAGCTTGATCAATTGGCAAAGCTTTACGGGCGCTCTGTCAGCTACTTTCTTTCCGGAGAAACGGCAGACAAGTCGACGCCAGAACTAGTCGCCTTCTACGCGCGTACGATCAAGGGTCTTTCGGAAAGTGACTTAAACGAGGTTGCTCGATTTGCCGAGTTCCTCCGTGCAGGCAACTTGAACAAATTGAATTCCGGCGGGGAACGGAGATGATGCCGCGCAGTTCTGTCCTGAGGGTTGCCCGCCTCGCTGGTGAGGTACTTGAGGCATCCGGTGCGCGCACTCGCATTGGGGAGGGATACACACGCGTCGATCCTATCGCGATCGCGGAACGCGAAGGTATTCAAGTTATGGCCCAACCCATGGACAAGCTTCTCGGCGCATTTCTTCGCGAAGAACGAGTTGGCATTCTTCTCAACACAATGCGCCCGACGGGAATGTTTCACATGACGTGTGCTCATGAATTAGGGCACTTCTATCTGGGGCATCTCACCACCACTGACGAGCATCTCGACTACCCATCGAGTGCTGAAGACATCGAGTTGGAAGCTGACCAGTTCGCCTACTCGCTTATGGCGCCACAGTGGCTGATCGTGCAGGTGCTGAGAGCACAAGGCTGGGGATGGACATCACTTAAAGAACCTTCGGTTCTATATCAGCTGTCTTTGCGGCTAGGGCTGAGTTACACCGGCACCGTTTGGTCTCTGGTGAGACTGAATAAACTAGACAACGAAACGGCACGCAGCTTGACCAAGGTCAAACCGGCGGACATAAAGTCAGCACTGATTCCCCAAGGAACACAACTTGATCCGAATCGAGACGTCTGGCAGTTGGGGCCTCGCGACAAGGACCTCATTCTCGAACCTCGCCCGAATGACCACATCGTGATGGAGTTACCCAGCCACGCTGCAGCGGGATATCTATGGTCAGTCGATGAAGCCGTAGCCGTTGGTTACACAATGAGGCCGATCACTATCAACAGCAATAAGGAAGCAGCTCTTGAAGAAGCAACGTTGCCCGTGGGCGCTGTGGCAACAACCCGGTACGAGCTAAGGTTCGAGATGACGGAGGAATCAGTTCCGCCATCAGAGCCGGTAAAGGTGGTCTTCAAGGAAGCGCAGCCGTGGCGCCCGAAAGGGTCTTACGCGAGGACGGGATTCGCTGTCCGGACGAAATTCGAAACGAACAAATCAGGATTGAGCGTAGGTTGCCGCGATCGCCTGCTTCTGGCGGCGCAACAGGCATGAAAATTCTCTTAGAAATTGACCTTTCAGACTCTTGGGGGCCGCCTCACGATCAGGGTGCGCGACCGACCTGTTTGGCGTTCGCGTTATCGGATGTCAACCGACACCTCAACGGTGTTCCCCAGACTCTCAGCGCGGAGTATCTATACCGAAGCGTCGCAAGGCAAACATCTGGGTGGACTGTTGGCGATGGCCTTCAACTCAGCGCTGCATTAACGGCGGTTGGTCATCCCGGGCAACCCAGTGCCATTGCTTGTCCATACGCGTCAATCGAGCCCGTGGAAATTCCCCCGGACTTACCTCTGTTGCCAGCCAGCCCTCCAGAAGCTGCGCGTCTATACGGGAGTGCGCTTGCAGCCGAAAGTCTCGACGCTCAAGCAGTTATGGCTCAACTGCTAGAAGGCAAGCCAGTGGGATTGGTCCTGAAGTTGACCGAGTCGTTCTTCGCTCCGGTGATGGGGGTCGTCGATTTTTCGCATAAGGTCCTTGACGGTCTGCGCCATGCGGTAGTCGCGATTGGCGTCGGCAGACACGGCACGACGAACCAACCTCTTATCAGAATTCGCAACAGTTGGGGAACCAGCTGGGGTGACGGCGGCAACGCATGGTTGCCCCTCAACTATCTAGATGTTCATGCCGTAATGGCGTTCAAGGTGTAGCGATGGCGAAAATCTTTCATGGGCAACGCATAGTTCCAACTTGGCTCAATGTCGTGAAGCACCTCGGTGAAAACGGTGGTGAAGGACGCAACTTCATCTTGGAGATTGAAGACCCCGGCGCGCTGACGGACCAGGATAAGAAGCGTATCGGCTTGGTCGACGATGCTCTGCGCAAGCACTGTGACTCGAGCATCAAGACGGTTGCCGCAACAATTTTCCCGTTGGCGATGTACCGGCGATACCAGCGACCAGCGTTCTACGAGGAATTCAAGAAGCGGATGATTCGGGCGCAGAAGAAAAACACTTGGGGCACTTACGCGTTACGCATGATCGAACGCCGCGCAACAGATCCTAAGAAGATGGTAAATCCACTGGAACAGCTCATCACAAAGCTGATCCGCGCATCCACCGGAGGTCATCCGTACCATAACAACTATGAGATGGGCGTGGCCGAGCCTAGTGAGGATATGGATCCAGACACGCCCTTTGGATGTGAGCTCCCAACCTTTGATGTCGCGCGCGATGGTTCACGGGTTTCGAACATGCCTTGCCTCAGCCACCTCAGTTTCAAGATGACCAACAAGGATCAGGTAGATCTGACCGCCATTTACCGGTCCCACCACTATCGCTCGAAAGCACTCGGCAATCTTATTGGGCTCTCCCAACTGCTGCAATTTGTCGCCAAGGAGAGCAACCTGAGACCCGGGACTCTGACATGCATATCGACCCACGCACAACTGGAAACCAAGAGCTGGGGCAATGCAGCATCCACTAAGGCAGTGCTCAAAGGCCTCGACGAATCAGCCGCAGTCTAGAAAAGTGCAGACTGCTCGAACGAGCTAACTCGCTTGCGTACATCAAGACCGTGCAGGCGACTAATGCCCTCACGGAACTCAGTCACACCACCGTAGCTGGGATGCCTGACGCTGGCCACTTCGACCCCGAACTTGGCGGCATAACTGGCGGCATCTTGTCCGATGGTGACGATCCGCCGAATACCCAGCCATGCAACAAGCGTGGCATTTAATTCATCGACCTCGCGCAGCTCGCGGCTCGTGAACTTCCTGTTGGTAAAGGGTTGGTCCTTTTCATGAGGGTGAAACGGAAACACATTCCAAAGAAGTGGTGGCTTGTCCAGTAGTGCGAGAACGGCCCATATTTCCGCTGCTGTGCGTTCTGCGATCTCAGGCCCGTTCGTGGTTCTTGATGATTCGCTGCCCGGATAGATTCGACGCATAGCCGGAAGGTGCCGCTCGTCCGTTAGGGCAAGGCCCGTGCGGCGGCCACCCCGGTACCCAAGATCCCGCCCCATCCAGATGGTGTCGATATCAAGGTCTTGCGCCGCTGTCAGCAGGGTGCGCAGATTTCGTCTGCGGACCGCTGGTGCGTCTGCCCGATCATGCACGGCGCAGGTGTCGGCATATGGGTTAAACACATCGGGGAGTCGGATTTCCGACAGAGCCCGAACGAAAGTGGTAGGGGTCATGGGGTTCGGGGTTCCTGGACTGGTGGGGTGTA
>CAIYYX010000041.1 GCA_903930535.1 uncultured Sterolibacterium sp.
ATTAAATTCTGAGGCAATTATTTGAGTATCGGCCTTGATGCTGCCAAGTGCTCCTGTCTGTTCCTTGCACCACTGGTCCGCAGGCACTGAGCCGCCTTTACCTGAACTGGGACCCCCGGCCGTTTTTCCTGGCGCACCAGAAGCTCCCGGGTTGGCTTTCTGTAGCGCATTTTGTAATGTCGAAAAAAAATTGCTTCCCTGCGCATAGGAGGATGAATAGACGAAGGCCGCGAGCATTACCGTAATTGTTGCGATGGCCTTCGCGGCCAATCTATGTTGCTGGGGGCGATGCAATGCGGGGCTTGAATTCATTTCGACCTCATGAGTAGGGGGGGGAATTCCAGAGCTTTCAACAGTCTTAGCCCGCCAACTCAGGCAGCGATCGACATCTTGCTTTTTGGTTAGGCAATATCCGGATTACATCCCGCCGCTTGCAATCAAGACACAGAGGGAGTTCTGCAGAAACCAAGAGCCAAACTATTTCTTCTTTAAAACTTTCTTGTATCACATGCAGTCGTAGGTTGAATCGCAACAAGGAACTTCTAAATGCTGCTTGCACGACTACTGCGGTTTGGCCGACTTGGCGGCGGTCGACGACTTCTAACCTGGGTGAATATGTTCTGTTATGTAATCATTTCGTGAAGAATTCTCAGTTCCGACCAAGCTATTACCTTGGCACTATTAGCCATTAAGCTCTTGGGGTCAATAAACTTTAGTTATAGACCACCTTGCATCTATTGCTTTATGTCTATGGCAGGGCAATAGCTCAGCCTAGTTTCTATCGTCCATACATAGAGATAGCTAATATCACCGTCATCCTCTGTTGTGCTTCCTGATTTCGCCACTAGTGGGTTAATTTCAGCGCGGCGTCTTACTAGAACTTAATCCGCCTATGGAACCTCTGATCAAGTACAACTTCGTCATTGCGATCGCCACGCCCCTTTGGGGCTCGCGATGACGGACTTGATTAGCGTTTCCCTATAAAATTCCAGGAGTCCTGTTCGCTAGTGCGCCATGTATCCCAAACTATCCGCTAAGCACGCGCCTAGCGTTGATTTGTCCTGTGACTTGATCGTCACTGTTGTAGCCTCACCCCGGTTAAAAAATCAATCCCTGTACGTTTCACCAACTCGGCGTAACTAATTGGCATTGATGCTCGCGTGGTGTTGTTGTTTTCGTGCCAGTGCGCCCATGCTTTGTTTTTGTTCTGGTCGTACACGAGTTTAAAAATGTACTTGGGAACACGTACGTGTCCCGCGCCAATACTGGGGCTTTGGGCTATGCTCGGAACGTACATTGGACCGGTTATGATGAACACATCACCTGAGGCCCTTGCGGCATATTTTCTTGTCGCCATCTCTACTGATTTGGCCCACACTCCACGGTTATGTTCTGGTGCTTGTGGAACCATATTGGCTAAGGAAAAGCTCTGGGCCATGGCTTGTGCAGTGGTCATGTCTCCAGCCGGCGCCATATGCCCCCTGTCAAAACTGCTGCCTTTGTAATCCTCCAAGGTGGCTCGTTCTGAATTCCGTAGCCGTGCATCGGCAAAAAAATTATTGGTTCGCTTCTCACCAGTTCTTGCTATGGTCGCTCGATTTAACTTTTCAGCGACGAATACAGGAGTTTTGCTTTCGCCCGAATGCAAGATTGCGAAAGCGTCGTAACACAGTGCGCGGTTAGTCGGTCGCACTGCCACCTCAGGCGGTTTTGCGTTTGCGAAGAACTGTAGGTAAGCTGAAAAATCTTCTGCGGCATAGCTTGTAGGGGCAATGGCTATTGTCAAAAATAATATTGCTGCGATTGCTATTCGGTTTGGCCATCCGCTATTTACGGATTGCCTATCCACCTTGTTGAAGGCCATTGCATCAAGACCGCAGGCGGCATGTTCAGGAGGCCCCATGAGATGCCGGTGCTCTTGCCGCATCGTTGGCGTTGTCACCCCTTGGTCACAATCTGGAGCATCTCTACCTTGGGCAGTGAGTGTCGAAGAATAGGGCAGTGATGCGGGCGTAAAGATGAATCCTCGCTGCAATAAGCAATCACGGTTGCCGTTCCCCATCGCCGAGTTCCTCCCCCGCCCATCCCAGCAGTTCAGCCAGCCTGCGAATCACCCACTCGGATTCGCCTTCGCTGAAGTCCGACTGCTCGGCCGACAATCCCTGGTGGCAGCGCATGAGAACTTCCTGTTCGCTCAGGTTCTCGTCGAACGCCAGCGTCTGTGCATGCTCGGCCAGCATAGA
>CAIYYX010000042.1 GCA_903930535.1 uncultured Sterolibacterium sp.
ATCAACTTCATGCCTGTGATCGGGATCACCGAATTGACTAGGGCAGACAGGCCAATCCATCGGCTCTAGTGGCCATAGTTTTTCGCTTCCTACGCAAAAAAATTTCAGACCTTACTCTGCGCGGCTTTCTTTTCGGGAAAATTCAGGTAGTAGTTCAGCACGACATCGCCCGCAGACAGAACGTATGGTCGGGCTCTCGACATCGGCGCAGACGGTCACTCACGGGCAGATTGCCGCGCTTTTCACGCATCATGGGTCCGCCTCCAACGCCACCGTGAGTCACCGACGGTCGGTCAAGTGTTGGCGCCGACGCCGAACTAATCCATTTTTCACGGGTATGCCGACGGACGACTGAGCCAGCCAGTCTGCCGGAAACCCGCATGCTTGCTGACGTTGCTAAGTGCTGGGTGGCGCGGTCCATCGTCGGCGCGGTGGCTCAATTCGGCATCAGCGCCAACACCCAACCGATCCAATAGGCCAGGGGTCATGCGCTGCAAATTACTTTTGCTATGCTCCACAGCACCCTGGTTTTAAAAATGATCATGATTCGCTGCAATCTCTCCACCCTGATGGGCCGGGACAAGCTCAGCATCGCTGATGTCTTGCGAGAGACCGGCCTCAATCGAAGCACGACCGCGGCGCTCTACAAAGAGACCGCCAAGCGGGTCGATCTGCCGGCGATTGACCGGCTGTGCCGCCTCATCCGCTGCTAGGTAGGCGAACTCTTTGAACACCTGCCAGAAGCCGCCGAGGAACGTCCTTGAGCCTCAGCGCCGCCCGCTGGCACGTCATCGCCGAGTCCAACTTTGCATGAGAGCGCGGCACAACGAGATGGATCCGGTCTACGGCGAGCGCATGGGCGCGTACTACAAGGGCTTCGTGTCCGAGGAAGCACGCTCGCATGGATTCATGCTGGACGACCTTCGCGCCTGGAAGCCGGTTGTGAACTCAGCCAAACGTGGCCGCAAGCGAGCTGCAAGCAATTCGGAGCTGTGAACAATGTTTGACCGCAACCGACCTTTCAACGACTTGCCCCCGCTGCCGCCAAGCACGGAGCTGGAGAGCAAGGCGATCCTCAAGAAGGCGATTTCAGCCAGCCGTGCCTTGGCCGAGCTGAAGGGCATGGCCGAGCGCATGCCCAACCAGGCGATGCTGATCGACAGCCTGGTGCTTCAGGAGGCGCGCGCGTCGTCCGAAATCGAGAACATCCTGACGACCAACGACGAGATCTTTAAAGCGGCGTCGGACGAAAGTTTGCCGGCCAGTGGCGAGGCCAAGGAGGTGCTGCGCTACCGCCAGGCCTTGAACCATGGTTTCCGCCAGATCAAGAGCCGGCCGCTCGCCACGGGTTTGTTCATCGAGATCGCGCAACTGATCAAGCAGACCGATTTCGGCCTGCGCCGCATGCCCGGCACGCGCATCGCCAATAGCCGGGGCGAGACGATCTACACGCCGCCCGAGGGCGAAGCCGTCATCCGCGACAAGCTGCGCGAGCTCGAGAACTTCATGCATGCCGACGATGGCCTCGACCTGTTGGTGAAGATGGCACTGGTGCACTATCAGTTCGAGGCCATCCACCCTTTCACCGACGGCAACGGGCGCAGCGGACGAATCTTGAACATCCTGTACCTGGTGGACCGCGGGTTGCTGAACCTGCCGGTGCTCTATTTGTCGCGCTACATCATCGACCACAAGGCGGCTTACTACGAAGGCCTGCGGCGGGTGACCGAAGAAGGCGCCTGGGGCGACTGGCTGCTGTACATGCTGGACGCGGTGGAACAGACCTGCTCCCGGCACGGGCCTGATCCCGTCGGGCGAGGAGCGTGCTCAGGGAGGGCTGGGCCGGGGCGGGGCTCGCGGGCTCCCGGTTGAGCAGCGGGATTCG
>CAIYYX010000043.1 GCA_903930535.1 uncultured Sterolibacterium sp.
AGGCTTAGCAT
The DNA here is from genome assembly GCA_903930535.1 of uncultured Sterolibacterium sp. Taxonomy (GTDB): domain Bacteria; phylum Pseudomonadota; class Gammaproteobacteria; order Burkholderiales; family Rhodocyclaceae; genus CAIYYX01. The sequence continues at coordinate 12 of CAIYYX010000043.1, forward strand.
AGTGGGTGAAGAGAGGATGGGGAGAAGCTGCGGAAGGTAAGGTTTGTCAAAAAGAGGATCAAACTCCAGAACATTTAGGAAACCAGGAAGCTTGCATGTTGTTCCGGGCAGCCTTGTAGCACGTCCCTGGTGTCACCGACCGCCGTAATGGCGCCAATCTGGGATCGGCATGAAGGCGCCACCTGATGATCGGCGTTAAGGCGCCACTGTCGGATCGGCATAAAGGCGCCAGTAAATGATCGGCATGTAGGCGCCAGTCGGTGATCGGCGTAAAGGCGCCAGCGCGTCGCATCGAGGGGTAGAGAGAAAGCGTTTCGAACTTCCATCCACCGGGCTTAACCTGCGGAATTTTCTGTGGGGAGCCCATGAGCAAACGGAGGTTCGAGATGTATCAGTACCGACAAATCTTGGTGCGCATGCGCCAGGGCGATTCCGATCGTGACATTGAGCGATCGGGGCTAATGGGGCGCAAGAAGCTGTCACGGCTACGGCAGACAGCGGTTGAGCGCCACTGGCTGCTGCCCGACCACCCGCTCCCCGAAGACGGCGATCTGGCAGTGGTGTTCAAGAAGCATCCGCTGCCGGCGAGTTGTGTATCAACTCTTGTCGATCACCGCGAGCGCATCGCCGTTTGGGTGCAAGCCGGCATTCGCGGCACGGCGATCCACGCCGCACTGAAGCGCAACCACGGCTATACCGGCAGTTATTCGTCGGTGCGGCGCTTGCTGCAACTGCTTGCTGCCGACACGCCGCCCAAGACGACCACCATTCTCGACTTTGCGCCGGCCGAGGCGTGCCAAGTCGATTTCGGCGCCGGCCCGGTCATGACTGACGTCATCACGGGTGCTGTCTTCAAGACCTGGTTCTTCGTCATGACCTTGTGCTGGTCGCGCCACCAGTACGCCGAGTTCGTTCTCGACCAGACGGTCGCCACGTGGCTCGCGTGCCATCGTCATGCCTTCGAGTGGTTTGCTGGTGTGGTCGGGCGGGTCATCATCGACAACCCGAAATGCGCCATCACCCGCGCCTCGATACGTGACCCCGAGGTACAGCGAGCCTATGCCGAATGCGCGGAGGGGTATGGATTTCGCATATCCCCATGCCCGCCGGCTGATCCGCAGAAGAAGGGCATCGTCGAGTCAGGCGTGAAATACGTCAAGGGCAACTTCATGCCGTTGCGAGAATTTCGCAGTCTCGCCGATGCCAACCGGCAACTCGCCGACTGGGTCATGTCCGAGGCTGGTAACCGTTGCCACGGCACGACGCGTGAGAAACCGCTGACGCGCTTTACCGAGGTCGAGAAGGCTCTTCTGCTGCCCTTGCCCGATGTGGCACCAGTCCTCGCTTCCTGGACCAAAGTGATGGTTCATCCCGACTGCCACGTGCAGTTGGACAAGGCGCTCTACTCGGTACCTTTCCGTCTGGTCGGACAGACGCTCTGGCTGCGCGCGACACGCACCATGGTGCAGCTCTTCCACGAGCATGTCTTGGTCGCCAGCCATCCGCACCTGGCCAAACCCGGACAACGCTCTACGGTGCGCGATCATCAACCGCCGGAAGCCTTGGCCTATCTGCTCCACGACCCGCAGTGGTGCTTGCAGGAAGCGACGCTGATCGGTTCGGCCTGCTCGGCGCTGGTTGAGGCACTCTTCGCCGATCGCGTGCTCGACAATCTGCGCGCCGCCCAAGGTGTCTTGCGTCTGGGCAAGACCTACGGTGCGTTACGCCTCGAGACGGCTTGTGCCCGCGCACTGTCCTTCGCCAGTCCGCGCTATCGAACGGTCAAGACCATCCTCGCCAAGGGCCTTGATCAGCAGCCGGTGCAGGCTTCCTTCGACACCCTGGCCGAAACCTATACCCGCGGCGGCCGCTTCTGCCGCGACAGCAAATCCCTGTTACCCCATTGAGGTGCCCCATGAATCCGATCCCCGAACTGTCTCCCCAACTCAAACAACTGCGCCTGTCCGGCATCCTCGATTCCTTGGCGTTGCGCAACCGTCAGGCCATCGAGGGCAAGCTCGCCTATACCGATTTCCTCTCGCTGGTCATCGCCGACGAACTGGCCCGACGCGAACAGAAGAAGCTGACGATGCGCCTGCGCCGCGCCAACTTCCGCGGCGAGAAGACCATCGAAGCTTTCGACTTCGATCGCTTGCCTCACCTGAACCGCGGCATGATCCAGGATCTCGCCACCGGCCGCTACCTCACCGAGAAGGTCTGCTTGCTGATCGCTGGTCCCTGCGGCACCGGCAAGAGCCATCTCGCGCAAGCCCTGGGGCATTGCGCGGTACGCCAGGGACATGACGTGGTCTTCACCACGCAGAGCCAGTTGGTCGGCAGCCTTCATGCAGCCCGCGCCACGGGTGTCTTCGAGCGGCGCTTCCAGCAACTCGCGCGCGTACCGCTGTTGGTCATTGACGACTTCGGACTGAAGCCCCTGCGTCCGCCTCACGACGAGGATTTCCATGATCTCGTCGCCGAGCGGTACGAGCGGGCAGCGACCATTGTGACCAGCAATCTCGACTTCGGCGAATGGGGTGACGCCTTCCCCTCCAATCGCATGCTCGGGGCCGCGACCCTCGACCGCTTACGCCATGGCGCTTACCGCATCGTGCTCGATGGTGACAGCTACCGCGACCCAAAGCCGCTGACGTCTAACCCGGTGCCCGCCACCACAGCGGCGCCTGCCAAGAAACGTTAAGCCGTGTCTCCATGGCTGGATGCGTTAGTTCGCCGCATCCAGCCATCGGCCAGCTTACTCCCCGCGTCACCGCGTCAAGGGTAAAGCTGCGCCGGGCTCCGCCCGCCCTTGACCCGCCGCCACGGGTCTCTCCGTACCAACCTCAGTGGCCGATTCCAGAAACTTCCACGACGCATATTTCATGCGAATTTCGTGCTTGCGTTTCGGGCCGTTTTAGCCCATTCTCCGACCCGTTCGAAACGCCACTTTCTACATCCTCTAAGTGGCGCCATTACGCCGATCACACCCGGCGCCTTAATGCCGATCCGTGACAAAGGCTCCGCGATCACAGCAGTTATGACCCGATCTGACCTCATCGACCGTCTAACAAGACGCTTTCAGGAAGGCGATGAAAACTGTCAGCAGGTTGAAGATAAATTGAATGGGACAGAACGCCACAGGGAAAGTGATAA
>CAIYYX010000044.1 GCA_903930535.1 uncultured Sterolibacterium sp.
CTGATTGGGTTATTGGAAGATAAAATCTTGACAAATCATACTGATACCATGTATTTGTAAGAAAAAACCTTACAAATCACTTGGAAGTTGTTCTTACGTCAAATACCGCGTCCCTCTGATAGTGTGATTTGACGCCGCGCTCCACAATATGTTCGTCCTCGATGTTCCGGTCACTTTCGACGGTTAGGGGCAACCTAAGGAGCGCATGATGAAAACGACTGACACCTACAATGATATAAAGGAAGTCAATCTTGCCTACCTGATGCTGGCGCAGAATCTGATCCGCGTCGACCGCGAGGCGGCAATTTTCCGCCTCGGCATCAGCGAAGAGATTGCCGATATGCTGGATCGTCTGACCCCGGGGCAAGTGCTGAAGATGGCCGGTTCCAACATGCTTTTGTGCAGTTTCCGCTTTGACGATACGCTGCTGCTCAACCTGCTTGCCAACCACGAGCGCGATCGCAGCATCGGGCACGTGCATGCGGCGATACTCGCCGCCGGCAAGCCGGTCGAAACCATGGCCTAACCCGGCGGACACCCTATGCGAAATAAATCCGTGATCTTGGAGGCGAGAGATATTCGCCTGGCCGTCGAGTTGATCGAGCTCGGCGCACGTCTGCAACTGCTCGAGGTTGAAACAAAGTTGAGCCGCGAGCGCTTGCTCAAACTCTACAAGGAAGTCCGCGGCGAATCGCCGCCCAAGGGCATGCTGCCCTTTTCGACCGACTGGTTCATGACCTGGCAGCCGAACATCCATGCTTCGCTGTTCATGGCTTATCACCGCTTCCTGCGTCAGAACACGCAGTTGCGCGGCCTGGATCTGGTCATCAAGGCTTTCCGCCTTTATCTCGAACAGGTCAGGCGTAACGGCATGGAAACGGTGTTGTCCTTGACGCGTGCCTGGACCATGGTGCGCTTCTTCGATGCCAACATGCTGCAGATGGCCACCTGCAAATGCTGCAGCGGCCATTTCGTTGCCCATGCCTTCGATCCGACCAAGGGCTATGTCTGCGGCCTTTGCAACGTGCCTGCGCGCGCCGGCAAAACGCGCAAAGCAGCAGCAGCAGTCGCTCTGGCTGCCGGCGCCTGAAAATCTTGATTTACCGGGCTGCCCTCAAGAGGGCGGCCCGTTTTCGTCGCTTCTGCGGGATGATGCCTTACGCATTTTGGTATATCATAGGATTTATTCCCAACATATTCGATTCGCAGAGGCCTGAAAAAGCATCGGCGGACGGAAGGAAGTGACTCATGTTCGTTATTGTCGGATACGTCGTCATCCTGGGCGCCGTATTTGGAGGCTTCATGCTCGGCGGCGGCCACCTCGCTGCCTTGTTCCAGCCGTTCGAATTGCTTTCCATCGGAGGAGCTTCGCTCGGCGCCTTCTTGGTCGCCAACTCCCCGAAAGTGGTCAAGGCCACCATGGGTGCGCTGCCCTCGGTACTGAAGGGTTCGCGTTATTCCAAGGCGCTGTATCTTGATTTGCTATCCATGCTCTACGAGGTCCTCTCCAAGGTGCGCAAGGAAGGCCTGATGTCCATCGAGGGCGACATCGAGAACCCGGAGGCCAGCCCGATATTCTCCAAGTATCCGGTCATCGCAGGCGACCACCACGCCATGGAGTTTCTCACCGATTACCTGCGCATGATGGTGGGCGGCAATCTCAATGCTTTCGAGATCGAGAACCTGATGGACAACCAGATGGAGACCCACCACCATGAAGGTGAAGTGCCTATCCATGCCCTTGCCAAAGCAGCCGACGGTCTGCCGGCATTCGGTATTGTTTCTGCGGTGATGGGCGTGGTGCACACCATGGAGTCGGTCGGTATGCCGCCGGCCGAACTGGGCAAACTGATCGCTGCGGCGCTGGTCGGCACCTTCCTCGGCATTTTGCTTTCCTACGGTTTCGTCGGCCCGCTGGCCACTTCGCTCGAGCATAAACTCGCCGAGAGCACGAAGATGTTTCAGTGCATGAAAGTGACTCTGCTCGCCAGCATGAATGGTTATGCGCCGCAGGTGGCGATCGAATTCGGCCGCAAGGTGCTTTACTCGACTGAGAGACCCGGCTTCCTGGAACTGGAAGAAGAAGTAAAAAGCCGTAAGGCGAAATAGGCTTTGACCTTGAGAGTTCCTTCGTGAGCGACGATAGCCAGCAGCCGATAGTCGTCAAGCGCATCAAGAAGGGCGGCAGTGCCGCCCATGGCGGCGCCTGGAAGATCGCGTATGCCGACTTCGTCACGGCGATGATGGCCTTCTTCCTCTTGATGTGGCTGCTTGGCGCGACCTCCAAGGGCGATCTCAACGGTATCGCCGATTACTTCGCGACGCCGCTCACAGTGGCAATGGCGGGTGGTTCAGGCAGTGGCGACTCCTCCAGCATCCTGCAGGCGGGCGGCCAGGACTTGACGCGCACCAGCGGACAAGTCAAGCGCGGCGACATCGAGGCGCCGAAAAAAGCCATCAATCTCCAGGCTCTGACGGCAGACTATGAAAAGGCCGAGAAGGAGAAGTTGAGCGGATTGAAGGCCCAACTCGAACAGATTATCGACAACAATCCTGTCCTGAAGCAGTTCAAGGACCAGTTGCTGCTCGATATCACCAGCGAAGGACTGCGTATCCAGATCCTGGACGAGAAAAATCGGGCGATGTTCGATTCCTCCAGTGCCGAGGTCAAGCCGGCCACGCGCGAGATCCTGCGCCAGATCGGCAAGTCCTTGAATAATGTCGAAAACAAGGTCAGCCTTTCCGGCCATACCGATGCCACGCCTTATCCCGGTGGCGATAAGGGTATCGGCAACTGGGAACTGTCGGCCGCTCGTGCCAATGCTTCGCGCCGCGAACTGGTCGCCGGGGGCTTGAACGATGAAAAGGTTATGCGCGTGGTTGGCCTGGCTTCCGCGGTGCCCTTCGACAAGAGCGATCCCTTCAGTGCGACCAACCGGCGCATCAGCATCATCGTCATGAACAAGAGGACCGAGGAGGCCATCACGCGCGGTGGCACCGAGCCACCAGCTGTCTTACCTGCCCCCGCCCCCGCCCCTGCTGCCGGTTCTGCTCCTGCGGGCCCTGCTCCTGCTCCCCCGCACTGAGGGCAGGTCTTTTCCCTTGCTGGCACCCTGAAGCCCACTGAAATCGCGTAATATTGGAAATTATAAGGGGTTGCCGCGCCTTGGCGGCCCAGCCAGAAAGGCACGAGAATGTCTGAAATGTTGAGCAACATCGATGCGCGGACGCGGCTTGCCGGCACCAACAAGCTCGAGATATTGCTGTTTTCGCTAGGGGTAGACAGCCGCACCGGCCGTCGCGAGACCTTCGGCATCAATGTTTTCAAAGTGCGCGAGGTGATGCGTACGCCATCGATCACGGCGGCGCCAGAGATGGTGGCTTCGGTGAAGGGCATGGTATCCCTGCGCGGCGTGCTGGTGCCGGTCGTGGATCTGGCCGAATACGTTGGCATGCAGTCCGAAACGCCGCGCGACATCATGATAGTCACCGAGTACAACCGCCACACTCAGGGCTTCCTGGTCGAAGGTGTAGATACCATACTGCGTCTGGATTGGTCGCAGATGCGGGTGCCGCCGGACATGCTGACCAACAACCTCGGCGGCCTGGTGACGGCGGTGACGGAACTGGCAGACGGCCGACTGGTGATGATGATAGATGTCGAGCGTATCCTGTCGGAAACCACCAAGTACGACGACACGGCCATGTTCAATAACCTGAAGCCAATCGCCAAAAACGATGTGACCGTGTTCTTCGCCGACGACTCCTCAGTGGCGCGCTCGCAGATCCAGCGCACCCTTGAGGTCCTCGGCGTCAAGCATATCGGTGCGATCAATGGCCGTGCGGCCTGGGAAGAATTGCAGAAGATAGCGGCCCACGCGGAGGGCACGGGCCTGCCGGTCAGCGATTATATCCAGGCTATCCTGACCGACGTCGAAATGCCGGAGATGGACGGCTACATCCTGACCAAGAACATCAAGAGCGACCCTCGTTTTGCCAATATCCCGGTGATCATGCATTCCTCCCTCTCCGGCATATCGAATCAGCAACTTGGCCACTCGGTCGGCGTCGACGAGTATGTGCCGAAGTTCGAGCCGCAGCGCCTGGCTGAAACGCTGACCCGCCTCATCAACCGCCACTTGCCAAGTGCCTGACGCAGGAGATTCCGGGCCATGAACCAACAAGACAACAATTTGCTCGATGCCGTCGATGCCCGTACCAAGCTCGCCGGCTCGAATAACATGGAAATCCTGTTGTTCTCGCTGGGGACACATGAAACTTTCGGCATCAATGTGTTCAAGGTGCGAGAAGTCAGCAAGACGCCGAAGATCACCAAGGCACCCAATATGCCGCCCGGCGTGGAAGGGCTCATCAGTCTGCGCGGCAATGTCATCCCGGTTCTGTCCCTGGCGCGATCCATGGAACTCTCGGATGCGCCACCCGGACTGGGCAGCGCAATGATGGTGACCGAATACAGCAAGCGTACCCTGGGCTTTCTGGTGAGCGCCGTCGATCGCATCATCCGCGTCGAGTGGGACAGGGTGCGCGCGCCGGAATCCTTCACCAACAGCGGCGGCAATAATTTCATCACCGCCATCACCGAACTGCCGAACGGCAAGCTGGTATCCATTCTCGACGTCGAACAAATCCTCGCCAATACTTTTGGCGAGGTGCCGGTGGGGGATTTGGTGCGCCTGGATGAAGATACCGATTACAACGTTTTTTTCGTCGACGATTCGTCGGTGGCGCGCAAGAAAATCGTAGAGGTCCTGGACAAACTCGGTGTCAAGCACAAGCACGCGGTCAACGGGCTGGAAGCCTGGACGCGGCTAACCGGCATGGCGACCCACGCGCAACAGACCAAGACGGATTTGCGCGAAGAAGTGCAACTGATTCTGGTCGACGCCGAGATGCCGGAAATGGACGGCTATGTGCTGACCAAGAACATCAAGAGCGACTCGAGATTCAACGGCATCCCGGTGGTCATGCATTCGTCCCTGTCCTCCGAGGCCAACCGTGCCATGGGCAAGAGCGTCGGTGTGGATGCCTATGTGCCTAAATTCGATGGGGAAATGCTGGCCGAGACCATGCGCCCGATGCTGATGAAACCCCATAAAGACTGAACTGGAACATGCTGGATCCGAGCAAAATAAAGTTCCTCGTGGTTGACGATTTTTCCACGATGCGCCGCATTGTCAGAAACCTCCTCAAGGAATTGGGCTATGTCCATGTCGATGAGGCGGAAGACGGCGCCATCGCGCTGCAGAAGCTCAGGAGCGGCGAGTTCGACTTCGTCGTTTCCGACTGGAACATGCCCAATATGGATGGCCTGCAGCTCTTGCAGGCGGTGCGCGCCGACCCGGGGCTCAGGCACTTGCCGGTGCTGATGATCACCGCCGAGGCAAAGAAGGAAAACATCATTGCCGCCGCCCAGGCAGGCGCCCACGGCTATATCGTCAAGCCATTCACCGCGGCAACGTTGAACGATAAACTGGCCAAGATCTTCGATAAGCTGGAACAGGCTGCTGCTGCCTGAAAGCGCGAAAGAGAAAAGGAACATCATGGCGAAACCGATCAAATTCGACGAATCCAGCGATAGCGAGGATTTGCAGTCCCTCTTTGACAGCATCGCTGCCAGCGACACATCATTGCCCGCAGAGATCCAGGTCGTCGCGGTCACCACCCATCCAGGTGGCACGAGTGCGCCCGCCGGCAACGATAGCTCCGGCGATTCGGACGACCTTCAGGCCCTGTTCGACAGTGTCGTCTCACAGCAGCCGGACGAGGTTGTGATCGATGTGACATCAGGCGAGGCTGATGTATTCCACCGCCTGGGCAAGATGGCGCGCGAACTGCACAATAGCCTGCGCCAATTGGGTTACGATAAAATGTTGGAGAATACGGCGCGTTCGATCCCGGATGCGCGCGAGAGACTTACCTACATTGTCCAGATGACCGAGCAGGCGGCCAGCCGGGTGTTGAACGCCACCGATATCGCCAAGCCTATCCAGGATTCCTTGGTCACCAAGTCGGAAATGCTCGGCACGCGTTGGGAGAAGGTTTTTACCAATCAGCTTTCGGTTGACGAGTTCAAGGGATTGGCCACGGACACCCATAGTTTTCTGCGCGAGGTGCCAGCGCTCTCTCGCGCCACCAACGAGCAGTTGACGGAAATCATGATGGCCCAGGATTTCCAGGATCTTACCGGCCAGGTCATCAAGAAAGTGGTCACGCTGGTGCAGGTTATGGAGACGCAATTGCTGCAAGTGCTGATCGAGGCGATGCCCGAGGATTTGCGCGCGGAAACGCCTGAAGGGCTGTTGAACGGCCCGGTCATCAATGCCCAGGGCCGCGATGACGTGGTCAGCAACCAGGCACAGGTGGATGATCTGCTGGAAAGCCTTGGATTCTGAGGCGAATGAGTTGAAGCCCAAAGCGGGAGATGGAATATGAGTGACTTTCAGGGAATGGAAGATCTGTTGCAGGACTTTCTGGTCGAGGCCGGCGACCTGCTTTCCAGCGTAGACAACAAACTCGTCGATCTCGAGAAGACGCCACACGAAAAGGGTCTGCTCAACGAAATTTTTCGAGGTTTCCATACCATCAAGGGCGGCGCCGGTTTCCTCAACGCCCATGAACTCGTCACGCTGTGCCATCTGACCGAGAATCTGTTCGATCGGCTGCGTAACGGTGAATTGGAAGTCACGCGCGAAATCATGGACGCCATCATGGACGCCACCGGATCCGTGCGGGAGATGTTCAACTCGCTGGAGCACGGTGTGCAGCCGGATCCGGCACCACCACAACTCCTGGCGGCGCTCAAACTGGCGATTGCCGGCACCTTGACCGCAGCCGTAGCCGCGCCCGCAGCTGCGGCCGCAGCACCTGCTGTGCCGGCTGCCGTCGCTCCCAGTGCTGGCGGTCCAGACTGGGGCGGGCTGATGCAAGCCGTCTCCACGAGCGTCGCTGCTTTTGCGCCTGCCGCGCCTGCGGCAGCTCCTGCTGCTGCCCCAGCGGCCGCCGGCTTTCAGCCCGACGTCACCGGCAAGTCGCCAGAGGACATCATCAAGCTGGCTGTCGGCCGCCGCACCGTTGATAAGCCGGGCAACCCGAACGCGGCCCCCAGCCGCCGCGATAGCGAGAAAGGCCGCGACAATTCGATCCGCGTCGATACCGTTCGCCTGGACCAGGTATTGAATCTTTCCGGCGAGATCGGCCTGACCAAGAACCGCCTGACTTCACTGCGCAGCGACATACTCAACGGCCGCAGTGACACGGATACCCTGCACGCACTCGACCAGGCGGTGGGCCAGCTCGATCTTCTGGTCTCGGATCTCCAGAGCGCGGTCATGAAAACCCGCATGCAGCCGGTTGGCCGGCTGTTCCAGAAATATCCCCGCATCGCCCGCGATCTGGCACGCAGTCTCGGCAAGGAAGTCGAACTGGTATTGGTCGGCGAGGAAACCGAAATTGACAAGACGATGATTGAGGATCTCGCCGATCCCATCATCCACCTGATTCGCAACGCCGTCGATCACGGCGTCGAATCGCCAGAGAAACGCCGCGCCAGCGGCAAGCCCGAGAAGTCGCAGGTGCGGCTGGAGGCGCGCCAGGAGGGCGACCACATCGTGCTCCTGGTCGCCGACGACGGCCAAGGCATGGACGCCGAGAGGCTGCGCGCCAAGGCGGTGGAGAAGGGCCTCATCACCGATGAGGAAGCCAACACCATGGACGAGCGCCAGAGCTTCAATCTGGTACTCCTCCCCGGCTTCTCGACCAAGGACGTGGCTTCCGATGTCTCCGGCCGCGGCGTCGGCATGGATGTGGTCAAGACCAATATCCTGAAGTTGAATGGCACGATAGACATCAAGTCTGAAATGGGCAAGGGCACCACCTTTGTCATTTCCTTGCCGCTGACGCTGGCAATCCTGCCGGTTCTGGTGGTCTGTCTGGGCGAGCAACCCTTTGCCGTGCCGCTATCGATGGTCAGGGAAATCCTGCCGGTGAATGCGTCTGCCATCCAGGAAATCGGCGGACGCGCAACCATGGTGGTGCGCGGCGAGGTGCTGCCGATGCTGCCGCTGTCCTATCTGCTCGGCTGGTCGCAGGAACATCCACCGGAATATGGTGTGCTGATGCAGACGGCGGAGTCCAGCTTCATCCTCGCCATCGACAGCTTCGCCGGCCGCGAGGACGCCGTCATCAAGTCGCTCGAGGATTTCCGTCCCAAGGGCGTTGCCGGCGTCACCACGCTGTCCAACGGTCAGATCGTTCTGATCCTGGACATCAAGGAGTTGCTCGACAGCATTTCCGGTCAGCGCGGCGTTCCGCGCTCGGTCTTCATGCCGCAGGCTGCCTTGTCGGCCTGACCCGCCTGGCCTTCCTGATGCCAGGGGAGCGGGTAGCAATTGTTTCTTGAAGGGATTCACCATGTTCGGCGGTCAGTATAAGAAAAAAAATGCACTGCTTGAAGCCGAACTGTCCGCTGCACGGACTTTGCAACAAGGGTTGCAGGAACGTGTGGAGGCGCTGACGGCTGAAAACGGGATGACCAGCCGGGCGCTGGAAGTTGCCCAGGAGCGAATCCGGATGTTCGAGTCTCTGGGAAGGAACTTCGAGCACTTCGGATCTTCCTTTGTCGAGTCCCAGCAAAGTCTGGCGGCCCTGGCCAACACCATGAAGGAAGAGAAAGCCGACGCGATACAGGCGGCGCAGGTTTCCAACAGCAGCCGCAGCGCGATCGAGGCTATCTCGAACAGTCTCGAACAGCTCTCGAGCGATTCTCGCAAGGCGGCGGACAGCGTAGAGGGTCTCAGTCTGCGCGCCAGCCAGATCGGCGGCATCGTCAACCTCATCAAGGAAATCGCTGATCAGACCAATCTGCTTGCGCTCAACGCGGCCATCGAAGCGGCCCGTGCCGGCGAGCAGGGCAGGGGTTTTGCCGTGGTTGCTGACGAGGTGCGCAAACTGGCGGAGCGGACCAGCAAAGCCACCAGCGAGATTTCCACGCTGGTGGGTGCGATTCAGCAGGACACGCATTTTACCAAAGGCAATATGCAGGAACTGTCGCAGCAGTCCTCCACCTTCAGCGACGAAGGCATGACGGCGACGCAGAGCATGGAGAGCCTGCTCGGCCTTTCCAAGAAAATGGAGGCGACCATCGCTTCTGCCGCGCTGCGCAGCTTTGTCGAACTGGCCAAGGTCGATCACCTGATTTTCAAGTTCGAGGTCTATCGGGTGTTCTTCGGCCTTTCGCAAAAGCAATCCGGCGATCTCACAGACCATAACTCGTGCCGCTTCGGCAAGTGGTATTACGGCGGCGAAGGCCGCGAGTGCTTCTCGCTCTTGCCCGGCTACCGCGCGGTGGAAGCGCCGCACAAAGCGGTGCATGCACACGCACACTCAGCCCTCGATGCTTTTTATGGCAATGAGATCACCGCCGGTCTGGAGGAAATAAATCTCATGGAACTGGCCAGCCAGGAAGTCATCGAAGGTCTCGAACAGATGGCTGTCAGTGGCGAGTCGGACAGCAGCATACTCTGCACTGCCTGATCTGAATCTGCCCGGTCGCATCCGGGTGTTTCTAATGTCCGAATTGGCGGGCTAATTCCGCCCTGTTCCCGCGTTTCCCCCTCTCCCACGGCGGCAATAATTGCCGCATGAGAGAATCCGTCCGTGGCTGAAGATAGCGACCTCGAACGCACAGAGTCTGCGTCAAGCAGACGGCTGGAACAGGCGCGCGAGGATGGGCAGGTCCCGCAATCGCGGGAACTCGCCGCCTTCATGGTGCTGCTGCTCTCCGTCAGCGGTTTCTGGACGCTCGGCGGCTGGCTGGAGTTTCATGCGGCCGGCATCATGCGCCGCGGCTTGAGTTTCGGCCACGAGGCGGCATTCGATAGCCGCGCCATGAGCAACGCCTTCACGACGCTGTCCTGGGATGCGTTGTTGCTGGCGGCACCGCTGTTCATGCTTTGCATCGCCGCCGCGCTGGCCACGCCATTCCTGCTCGGTGCCTGGGTATTCTCGCCAAAGGCGCTGTCGCTTGATTTTACCCGCCTCGACCCGATCAAGGGCTTGGGTCGGATCTTCTCGATTCAAGGCGTGGGCGAACTGGTCAAGGCCGTGCTCAAGGCGCTCCTGATCGGCGCCATCGTCGTCTGGGTGGTACGGCATGAGCAAGGCAGCATCTTCGCCCTGCTCTCGCAACCCATCGAGACTGGCCTCGTATCCTTCGGCCATATGTTGCTGTTTTCCGCCCTGACGCTGGTCGCCGGCGTCGCGCTGATCGCTGCCATCGACGTGCCGTTCCAGCTCTGGCAATACTACAGCAAGCTGCGCATGACCAAGGAAGAGCTGCGCCAGGAATCCAAGGAAAGCGAGGGAGATCCGCAGGTGAAGGCGCGCATCCGCAGCCAGCAGCGCGAGATGGCCAGGAAACGCATGATGACCGAGGTGCCCAAGGCCGATGTCGTCGTCACCAACCCGACGCACTACGCCGTCGCACTCAAATACGACAGCAAGAACATGGGTGCGCCGCAGGTGGTGGCCAAAGGCATGAACCTGATCGCCCAGAGGATTCGCGAATTGGCCGTGGAAAACGGCGTGCCCTTGCTCGAGGCGCCGCCGCTGGCGCGCGCGCTCTACCGTCACAGCGACATCGGCGATCAAATTCCGTCACAGCTCTATACCGCGGTCGCAGAGGTGATGGCCTACGTCTACCAGCTCAACCAGTTCGTTGCCGGCGGTACCAACATGCTGCCGCCGCAGCCGCCGGCAATGCTGCCGGTGCCTGCCGGCATGGATCCCGGGGTGCCTGAATGAACAACGCGCTGGCCTTCGAGACGCTGTTCAATCGCGGCAACCTGCGCCAGTTGGCGGCGCCGTTGTTGATCGTGATGATATTGTCGATGATGGTGCTGCCTCTGCCGCCCTTCCTCCTCGACCTGTTTTTCACCTTCAACATTGCCATGTCCATCATGGTCCTCTTGGTGGCGATGTACACCATGAAGGCGCTCGATTTCTCGGTATTCCCGACGGTATTGCTGGTGACTACCCTGTTGCGGCTTTCGCTCAATGTCGCTTCCACGCGCGTCGTCTTGCTGCAAGGGCATACCGGCCCCGCAGCGGCCGGGAAGGTGATCGAGGCCTTCGGACATTTCCTCGTCGGCGGCAATTATGCGGTCGGCCTGGTGGTGTTCGTGATTCTCGTGGTCATCAACTTCGTGGTCATCACCAAAGGCGCCGGGCGCATTGCCGAAGTGTCGGCGCGCTTCACACTGGACGCGATGCCGGGCAAGCAGATGGCGATCGACGCCGACCTCAATGCCGGCCTGATAGGCGAGGATGAAGCGAGGAAGCGCCGCCTGAACATCTCGCAGGAAGCTGATTTTTTCGGCTCCATGGACGGCGCCAGCAAGTTCGTGCGCGGCGACGCCGTCGCCGGCATCCTGATACTCTTCATCAACATCATCGGCGGCCTCGTCGTCGGCATTCTCCAGCACGACATGGGTGTCGCCCAGGCGGCGAAGAATTACACCCTGCTGACCATAGGCGATGGTCTGGTGGCGCAGATCCCGGCGCTCATCATCTCGACCGCCGCCGGCCTGGTGGTGAGCCGCGTTGCCACTGAGGAAGACATTGGCCAGCAGTTCGTCGGCCAGATATTCGGCAAGCCGATGGTGATGCTCCTGACCGCCACCATACTCGGTGTGCTCGGCTTGATCCCCGGCATGCCCAATATGGTGTTCCTGCTCCTGGCGGCAGGCATCGGCTGGATCGGCTGGAGGAGCCAACTGCGCCAGGGGCAGCCAAAGGTAGAGGAAGCTCCGGCGGAGGCAGTGGCGGCACCACAGGAATCGCTGGAGGCAAGCTGGTCGGACGTGGCGACGGTCGATGTGCTGGGTTTGGAAGTCGGCTACCGCCTCATTCCCCTGGTCGATCGCGGCCAGGATGGCGATCTCCTGAAGCGCATCCGCGGTCTGCGCAAGAAATTCGCCCAGGAGATCGGTTTCCTCTCCGCTCCTGTGCATATTCGCGACAACCTCGAGCTGAAACCCAACGGCTACCGCATCACCATGAAGGGCGTCGAGATCGGCCTGGGCGAGACCTATCCCGGCATGCATCTGGCGATCAATCCCGGCCGTGTCGCCGGGACGCTTCCCGGCACTCAGACCAAGGACCCGGCCTTCGGCCTGCTGGCGATCTGGATAGAGTCCAATCTGCGCGAACAGGCCCAGTCCATGGGTTATACCGTCGTCGATGCCAGCACCGTGGTCGCCACCCATCTCAATCATCTGATCATGTCGCATGCCGCCGATCTTCTCGGGCGCCAGGAAACTCAGGCCTTGCTCGACCACATCGCCAAGGATTCGCCCAAGCTGATAGAAGATCTGGTGCCCAAGCAGATTTCCCTCGCGGTGGTGCAAAGAGTGTTGCAGAACCTGCTCGAAGAACACGTGAATATCCGCGACATGCGCACCATCATCGAGACCCTGGCAGAGCATGCGCCACGCAGCCAGGATCCGCTCGAATTGACCACCCAGGTGCGCATCGCGCTCGGTCGCGCCATCATCCAGCAGTTGTTCCCGGGCAACGCCGAAATGCAGGTGATGGCGATAGAGCCCGGACTCGAGCGCATTCTTGCCCAGGCCTTGCAGGGTGGCGGTGATGGCAGCGGCATCGAGCCTGGTCTGGCCGACACCCTTTTGCGCGAAACAGCCGTTGCCGCGCAGCGTCAGGAAGAGAGCGGTTTGCCCTCTGTGCTGCTGGTGCCGGGCCATCTGCGCTGGCTGCTGTCGCGATTCCTGCGCCGCGCCGTGCCTGATCTGCGGGTCATCGCGAATGCCGAGGTGCCGGATTCGCGCACGATTAAAGTTACGACGATTATTGGAGCCAAGTCATGAACATGAAACGTTTTTTCGCCGAGTCCGCGCGCGAATGTCTGCGCAAGGTCAAGGAAGAACTGGGGTCCGAGGCGATTGTCGTTTCCAACAAGTCTATGGATGGCGGCGTCGAGATGCTGGCAATGTCTGCGGCCGGTCTCAAGGCGCTCTCCGGACAGGCCTCCCCTGGAGACGCAACAGGCAGCGCGCGTGCGGTCCCCGCGGTATTTCCTGGGCTTGATGAAGACTATACCGTGACGCTTTCCAGCCATGCCAGAAAGGAGCCCGCCATGCCGTCCTGGCAGGCGCAAGCACAGGTCGCCAGTCAGTTCGGACGTCCGCCCCTGCGGCCACTGCCGGCGCGCTCTGCAGCCGAAGAGGGTGTGCAATCGGGCGCTAAGGTTGCGGCCAAGCCGCGTGGCGTCCTGCAAGATGAGCCGGCCAAGGCGCCGCAAGTGAAGGTTTCCCAGTTGATGGGCGAGATGCGCTCCATCAAGTCCTTGCTCGAGCGCCAACTCTCGGGCTTCGCCTGGGGCGAAATGTCGCGCGAAGCGCCGGTACGGGCACTGGCCCTGGCGGAAATGCTCGATGCCGGTTTCTCCGGGCAACTCACGCGCAACCTCTGCCAGGAAATGCCCGCAGAGTTGAACATAGAGGAAGCGCGCAAGTGGTTGCAAGGCGCGATCAATCGGCGTTTGCGCACCCTGGGCGATGATAACGACATCATAGAGCGCGGCGGCGTCTTCGCCCTGGTGGGTCCCACCGGCGTTGGCAAGACGACAACGACAGCGAAACTGGCGGCGCGCTGTGTGGTGCGCTATGGTGCAGACAAACTGGCGCTGCTCACCACAGACGGCTACCGCATCGGCGCCCATGAGCAACTGCGCATCTATGGCCGCATCCTGGGTGTTCCGGTTCATGTGGTGCGCGATGGCGAGGATTTGCGCCATACTCTGGCCGACCTGAAAGACAAGCACATGGTGCTGATCGATACCGTCGGCATGAGCCAGCGCGATCGCATGGTGGCAGAGCAGGCGGCGATGCTGATGCGCGCCGGCGAAGTCAATCGCCTGCTGCTGTTGAACGCCACCTGCCGCGGCGATACCCTGGACGACGTGGTGAGCGCCTATGCCGGCGAGGATCTGGCGGGCTGCATTCTCACCAAGATGGATGAGACGGCCTCGCTCGCCCCGGCGATCGACGTCGCCGTGCGTCACGGCCTGCTGCTCTCCTATGTCACCAACGGCCAGCGCGTGCCGGAAGATTTGCACCTGCCCAACCGCAACTATTTACTGCACCGCGCCTTCAAGCTGCCCAGCGAGAACTCGCCGCACCGCTTGCAAGGCGATGAGGCCGGACTGGTGGCTTCGCCGCGTGCAGCCGGTGTGATGGCCTCGGGAGCCGCGATTGCTTGATGACGTGGTCGAAGGTATCTCCCCCTGGCCAGGCGACCAGGCCTCCGGGTTGCGCCGCCTGTTCGGGGTGAGTCTGCCCCAGGTCGTGGCCTTTGCCTCCGGACGCGAGGCCTGCGGCCGCACCACGGTCTTGGTGCAGACGGCTGCCGCGCTGGCAGCGGCTGGCCATGGCGTGCTCATCATCGATGAAAATGCCGCACCCAACAACGCCATATCTGCCTTCGGACTCTCCGCTCGTCACGATCTCCTGAACGTTCTCAACGGTGAGCGCTCCCTGCGCCAGGTGACGCTGCAGGCAGCGCCGCTTTTACGCATCCTGCCGGCGGCGCGCGCCGCGCGCGAACTCGACCATGCCAGCCGGCTTGCTGCTGCAGCAAGGCTTCGCCTCGCTGCCTGTCTTCAGGATATGCAGGGCGATGTCGGTTTCATCCTGATTGACACGGCGCTTAGGCGTGGCGGCCATCTTTCGCCACTGGCCCTGGCAGCACGTCACATGACGGTGGTGGTGACGGCGCAGAGCACGGCGATCACCAATGCCTATGCACTGATCAAGCGCATCGCCCAGGAGCGTGGCCGTAATGACTTCCAGGTGGCCATCACGCGCGCGAAAAGCCGCGAAGAAGCGCGGGCGATTTTTGACAATATGAGACGGGTGGCGCGCGAACATCTCACCGTGCGCCTCGACTACCTCGGTTCGGCGCTGGTGCCGGCAATCGACAATCTGGCCGACGCCTTGTTGCAGCGGTTGCCGCCGGTAGGCGAGAATGGCTTGGATAGCGCATTTGCCCTGCCGGCATTGGGGCTGGCCCCGCGGCCGGGAATCACTCAAATGGGTACCCTGGCAGTTGAGTCGGCGTATTAGTTTAGTGTTATAGTTTGCTGGGTCGGCGGCCTTGCCACCCCACGAATCGCTACAACGATGTACAACGCCCAGGGCGCCCTTGACAAGGAACAGTTCGTTTCTCAGTATGCGCCGCTGGTTAAGCGCATCGCCTACCACTTGATGGCAAAATTGCCACCCAGTGTCCAGGTCGATGACCTCATTCAGAACGGCATGCTCGGCCTGCTCGATGCAATTAGCCGTTACGAGGAGGGACTGGGGGCGCAGTTCGAGACCTATGCCGCGCAGCGCATTCGCGGTGCTATGCTTGACGGACTGCGCGAGAACGACTGGCTGCCCCGCGGCCTGCGGCGCGATATGCGCCGCATCGAGGCGGCCATCCGTTCCCTGGAGCAAGCCCAAGGCCGGGCGCCCTCTGAAGGCGAACTGGCGAAGTCGCTGGACATGCCGCTGGTCGAATACCAGCGCTTGCTGCAAGAGGCGCGCGGCCACCAGTTGGTGTATTTGGAGGATTTGGGAGAAAGCGGGGATGAGGATTATCTTGAGCGCAATTTGGCTACTTCCCGGCTCGACCCTCTGGCTGCACTTTTGGATAGCGACATGCGCGACACTCTGGTGCGCGCCATTGCGGATTTGCCTGAGCGGGAGAAAATGATGATGGCTCTGTATTACGAGGAAGAGCTCAACCTGCGCGAGATCGGCGAGGTTCTGGGTGTCTCGGAATCGCGCGTCTGCCAGCTGCACACGCAGGCCATCGCCCGCTTGAGGAGTCGCATCATGGGTGGCACTAAGGCCAAGGGCTGAGGAGGCAGGGCATGGACTTAATCAGCATCGTAGGTATTCTTCTCAGCTTCGGATCCATCCTCGGCGGACAGATTCTCGAAGGCGGCCATATCTCCTCGCTGTTTCAGCCGACCGCCTTTCTCATCGTCGTCGGCGGCACTCTGGGGGCAGTGATGCTGCAGAGTCCCGTGGCGGTGTTTTTCTCGGCCATCAGGATGAGCATATGGGTTTTCTTCCCGCCAACCCTGTCTCCGGAGGTGTTCATCAGCCAGATCGCCAGTTGGGGACAGATTGCGCGCAAGGAAGGATTGCTCGCCCTGGAGGCGCAGATTGAGTTGCTCGACGATGTTTTCGCCAGGAAGGGGTTGCAACTCCTGGTTGATGGCGCCGAGCCTGAGCGCCTGCGCGAGGTTCTCGAAGTCGAGATATCCTCCTATGAGACGCAGATGAAGCTCTCAGCCAGGGTGTGGGAGTCGGCAGGGGGTTATTCCCCGACCATTGGCATTCTCGGCGCCGTGATGGGACTGATTCATGTCATGGAGAACCTCTCCGATCCCGCGAAGCTCGGCAGCGGCATCGCGGTAGCCTTCGTTGCCACCATTTACGGCGTCGGCGCCGCCAACCTTATTTTCCTGCCGGTCGCCAAGAAACTCCTGGCCAGCATAAGCCGACTCGTCGCCCTGCGTGAGATGTACGTCGATGGCCTGGTCGGCATCGCCAACGGCGATAATCCCCGCCTCATAGAAAGCCGCATGCTCGGCTACATCGCCTGATGGCTCGCCGCCACCAAGAGGAGGAGCACGAGAACCACGAGCGCTGGCTGGTCTCCTATGCGGACTTCATCACCCTGCTGTTTGCCTTTTTCGTCGTGATGTACGCCCTCTCCCAGGTCAATACTGACAAGTACAAAGTGCTGTCTGATTCTCTGGTGTCGGCATTCACCAAGACCTCCGGCGGCGGAGTGCAGCCCATCAATACCAAACCGGCGCCGCTGATTGAGACCCCAAACATCCGGCCGAGTGCCAAGCCAGATGAAGCCAAGGTCAAGGCTAAAAGCAAAATGCGCAATATGGCCTCTGAACTCAAGGAGGCCCTGGGACCCCTGGTGCAGAACGGCCAGGTGCGGGTCACAGAGGGAGCCCTGGGCATCACCGTGGAAATCAACGCCAGCGTGCTGTTTTCTCCTGGCGACGCCCGTCTCGCGCCGGAAGCGGTGCGTGCGTTGTCCGCCGTGGCGCAGATCATCGCGCCGACCGATTTTCCCATCATCGTCGAGGGCCACACTGACAACACCCCGATCAGCACGACGCAATTCCCCTCCAACTGGGAGCTCTCTGGCGTGCGCGCGTCCAGCGTGGTGCGCCTGTTCGTCGATAATGGGGTTGCTGCTAACCGGCTCACCGCCACGGGTTACGCCGACCAGCGGCCGGTGGTCGACAATGCTACGGTGGAAGGGCGCGGTCGCAACCGGCGGGTGGCGATCACGATAGAATCGAGGACGCCGGATGCCCAGGTTGAGCTACCAATCTTGAACAAGAGTGAAGCGAAGAGTGGCTAAGGGGCTACTAAGCGTCTAGGGAATGACTCAGGCCGCGCCGAAGTGGCGACCACCGCTGCCAGAAAGTTGCTGGCCGTCTTTCCCATAGAGCAGGACTTGGTTAGAGGCTGCCTGAAGCACGGCAAGCGCCTGCTGATTATTCTGCATGCGGGTTTTGATCAGGTTGCCGTTGATTTCATTCATCAGGCGCGCCTCCTTGGCGAGGCTGAGTATGGCTTCCCAACCTGCCTGCGTGGCTGCCGGCTGTCCCGCCAGCCAGACTGCCATACTGGCCTTTTCACTTTCCATCCCTGCAGAGCTCAGCGCCTGATTGCGACGGGCTATCCTTTGCCCCAGTTCGGCGGCAAGTCGGCCTTTTTCTTCCAGAATGGGTGTCAGGCTATCGATCTCTCCGCCGACCAATAAGTCCTGCTCGCTTTTCAGGGCGGCGATGAAGTCGCGGAGGAGTGCGAGTTCTTCAATAAGGATACGGGAGAGTCCGGATAGGCTTGAGTTCGCGCTCATACATCACTTGAACCACTTAGCTCACTTTAGGCCGTCTTCGCCGTCAGCATCTCGCGAACGCTTTTGATCAGGCCGTCGGCGATCTTGCCGGCATCCATCTTGAAGCGGCCATCGGCGATGGCCTGTTTGATTTCTGAAACGCGGCCGGCATCGACGACAGGGGTGCTGGCCAAGTTTCCCGAGATTTCCTGGAGGCGTGCGGACAGTTCGACCTCGGCACTTGACGCAGAAGAAGAAGCGCCAGCGGCAGGCTTGGCCGTGCTGCTGCGTTTTTCAGGGGCCGGGCCGCCCAGGGAATTGACTGAGTTGTCGATTTTCACGATGCAATCCTTTGCGATACGGTGATTTTCACATGAAACTACGGCTCCCGGCCGGAAAACTTGAGCAATATTTTCTTTAATACGTGACTTCGACCACGCCCCCCGCCCGGGCAATGCCGCTGACCACATGGCCGTTTTGCAGCCGGACCTGCACCGTCTGGCCTTCTGCGGCGCTGCCTAGTGCAGGTCCTTCGCCGCCGGCGACCTGGAAGCCTGGACCTTTCGAGATCACCTTGAGACTCTGGCCCTGACGGACGACCTGCACCTGGCGCAACATGTCGCTGCGCAACGGCCTGCCTGAGGTGATTGATTGTGCAACAGATTTCCCTATGGCTTGGCCCGGTTCAGTGAGGATGCCTGCGGGCAGATCGGTGAGGTCGCCGTGATTCTTCGTGAGGTCGGCCTCCGTCACGATCTGGCCCAGGGTCAGCGACCGGGCGGTGACCAAGTAATTGCCGAGGATGCGTATGTGCACCGGGACGAAAATGCTCCAGCCGCCCTCCGCCTGGCAACGCACATTGACGTTGGTGCGGCCCCAGGCGCGCGCGCCAGGCGGTAGCGAGACAGCGAGACTCTGGCAGGGGGGAAGGTTGTTCTGCGGTTCAATGCTGCCGATGGAAAAACTCGCCTGACCGGGTAAGCCCTTGACCTGTATCTGCAAAAACGCCTCAATGGCTTTCTTTACCGGTCCCGCGTCCTGCCGGGCGGCAGCAGGCAAGGCGAAGAGGAGCAGGATGGCGCAGAGAAAGGGGAGGCGGAAATTCGCAAGTGGCATGGGGTGATTCAATCATGCCTGCCGTTTGCTGGCAAGCGATAGGCAATTCTTGCCGCGAAGGGCGAACACGCAGCCTCAACTTCTGCCTTGAATCAGCGCTCTAGCTGGTATTTCATGCCCTCAGGGAAGCTGGCATGGTTTCTGCATTAACGACAGCCAGACAGGAAACTTTAGAGGGCACCATGGTCAGTCGCATCGATCAGGAAACGAACTTCAGCCAGACCGCACTCAATCTGCGCGCCTACCGCCAGGAGTTGCTCGCTTCCAACATCGCCAATGCCGACACGCCGAACTTCAAGGCGCGCGACATCGATTTCAAGACGGCGCTCGCCGGTGCCTTGGGTAACAGTGGCAGCACCAGCGGCAGCCAACTGGCGCTGGCGCAGACCGCGCCCGGCCATTTGGCGGCTCCGGGCGGAAACCGTTTCGGCGCGCCGCTGCAATACCGCAGCGAGTACCAGTCCAGCGTCGATGGCAACACGGTGAATATGGACATAGAGCGCGCGGCCTTTGCCGAGAATGCGGTGCAGACGGAGGCGCTCTTGACCTTCATCCGCGACAAGTTCAAAGAAATGTCGGCGGCAGTTTCGCCATAAGAGGGGCGCAATCATGGGTGTATTAGACGTCTTCACCATTGCCGGTTCCGCGCTCACCGCCCAGTCGGCGCGCCTGAACGCGGTGGCTAGCAACCTCGCCAACGCCGACAGCGTGGCAGGCGCCAACGGCCAGCCCTATCGCGCCAAGCAGGTGGTTTTTGCCGCCACGCCGGTGGGCAATGAAGGCGGCCAGGGCGTGCGCGTGACACAAGTGGTGGAGTCCGCCGCGCCGCTGCGCCTGACCTACGATCCCAAGAGCCCACACGCCAATGAACAGGGTTATGTCTCCATGCCCAACGTCAATCCCGTCGAGGAGATGGTGAACATGATCTCCGCCTCCCGCTCTTATCAGACCAACGCCGAAGTGATGAACACCGCGAAGACGCTACTTTTGAAGACATTGGCCATAGGCCAGTAAGCTTTTACTGAAAGGATATGTCATGACCGCCGCCACCGCAGCAGCAAGTTCCACAGCATTCGATTACAGCACCCTGAATGTTAAGCCCGCAGACAAGGCCTCTGCCTCGAGTGCGACCGAACAGCGTTTCCTGACCCTGCTCACCACGCAGTTGAAGAACCAGGATCCCTTAAATCCCATGGACAACGCCCAGATGACTTCGCAGATGGCGCAGATCAGCACGGTCGACGGCATCGAGCGGTTGAACGCCACGCTCAAGACGATGATGAGCAACGCCACCCAGAGCCAGGCCCTGCAGGCGGCCGGTCTGGTCGGACACGGCGTCCTGGTGGCGGGCAGCGGGCTGGATCTGCAGACCATTGGTACGACCGGCGCCAGCGCCGGTATCGGCGGCATCGATCTGGCCGGTGCGGCAGATGCGGTGACGGTGACCATCAAGGACAGCAATGGCCTCCTGGTGCGCACCCTCAATCTGGGTGCCATGGCCGCAGGTACGAACACCTTCCAGTGGGACGGCAAAAACAACGCCGGTGCCGTCACCGCTCCGGGCAGCTATACATTCAGCGCGGCAGCGACGCAGGGGACAAATGCAGTGACCGCTAATGCCCTGCAAGTCGGCATGGTGACCAGCGTCATGAACAGCAGTGCCGGGGTGAGCCTGAATGTCGGCAACCTGGGCACCTTCAACATGTCGGATGTAAAAGAAATACTCTAAGTCAATAAGGAGATTTAAATGGGCTTCTCACAAGGATTAAGCGGACTGGCCGGGGCCGCCAAGGCGCTCGAGGCGATCGGCAACAACGTCGCCAACGCCGGCACGGTCGGCTACAAATCGCAAGGCGCACTGTTCGCCGATATTTTCGCGGCGGCCGGCGGGGCATCGAACCAGGTCGGCATCGGCGTGCAGATTGCCGGCGTGCATCAGGACTTCAGCCAGGGCGGTATCACCACCAGCGCCAATCCTCTGGATCTCGCCATCAATGGCGGCGGACTGTTCCGCATGAGCAATGCCGGGACGATTTCCTATACGCGCAATGGCCAGTTCCAACTCGACAAGAGCGGCTTCCTGGTGAACTCGGCCGGCCTGCAATTGACCGGCCTGGGCGCGGATTCGGTGACCGGCGCCATCATCCCGGGAAATTATGTTCCCCTGCAGATCAACAACTCGGCCATTCCTCCTCAGGTGACCAGCGTGAGCCAGGTGCAGTTGAACCTTGATTCGCGCGCGAAGCCGCCCACGACCATGACCTCCGGCAGCTTGACAGGCACGGCGGGACCTAATCTGACGATTACTGCCGGGGTCAACGATATCCTCAACGGCACGGTGGATGGGGTGACTTTTACCGGCGTGGTGATTCCCCCCGCCACCTATGGCAGCGCCGCAGCGCTTGCGGCAGCGGTCCAGACAGCCATCAACAATGGCGTTCCCCCGCCCGGCTTGAGCGGTTCGGCTGCACAGGTTGCAGTGACGGTGACACCGACCGGCTATATTCAGGTCGCCTCCAAGAGTGTCGGCCTGGTCGGCAGCACGGGTCAAGGATCCACGGTGGTGATGTCAGGTAGTGGAATAGGCGCTTTGGGCCTTGGTCCAGCGGTGAACACGGGCAAGGGGACGGCAACAGGCAGTGCAGCCCCGGCTTCGCTGGTGATTGTGACGGGAACCAACGATACATTTGATGTGGCTGTCGATGGCGCGGCTGCTGTCACCGTCACCATTCCTCAAGCAACCTATACCAGCGCCACGGCTCTGGCGACTGCGATTTCGACGGCGCTGACAACAGCAGTGCCTGCAGCGGCACCTGCTACCGCCAGTTCGGTCGGCGGCAAGATTTTGCTGACTTCGAATGCCACGGCGACCGGGGCTGTCGTGTCGTCAGTCGCGGTGACGGCAACAGCTGGCGGTAATACTGGAGCCACGAATGCGTTCGGTGCTGCGCCTGTTTCCGTGGCCGGCTCTACACCGTCAACAACAGCCAAGGCTGCTCCGACTTCGCTCACGATTGTTGCCGGAACCAACGATACGATCACCGGATTTTTGGATGGCACGGCTTACACTGCAACGATTGCTGCAGGTGCCCCAGGATTTTACACGGCTGCAACGCTGGCAGCAGCAGTAAAGACGGCGATTGAAGCGGATGCCAATATCCTTGCGGCGGGTCTTACAGTCACTACCTCGCTTTCGGGAGGGAAGATTGTGATCACTACCGACGCGGTGGGAGCCGCGCCGGCAGTGTCCGTGACGGGAGGGAATGGCGCCGCAAATCTGTTTTTTGACGGTGCGACGGCCGTTGCTGCGACAGACCCCTTCAGTCCGACCAATACTCAGAGCTTTACCTCTTCCACGGCGCAGACGGTGTTCGACTCACTAGGCAACCCGCACACCTTGCAACTCTTCTTTTCCCAGACCTCGGAACCGGGGACCTGGCAAATGTTTACCTCGCTCGACGGAAACATTCCTGTCGATCCTGCAACCAGTCTTCCTTATGTGAAATGGCCTGCGACCACCGTGTCCTTCAGCACGGCGGGAGTCATGAAGACGCCCATGCCCCTGCCTGTCAGCTTCGCCGTGGCCACGGGGGCGAGCACGCCTTTGACTTTCAATATCGATCTGACTGGCACGACCCAGTACGGCATCAGCTTCGGCACCAACCAGATGCTCCAGGACGGCTTTACCTCGGGCAAGCTGGCCGGCATGAGCGTTTCCTCCGACGGCATCGTCCAGGGCTCGTACTCCAACGGCAAGATTCGCAATATGGGTCAGGTCGTGCTGGCGAACTTCAACAACCTGAGCGGCCTGCAGTCCCTGGGCGGCAATCAGTGGGCAGAGACATCCGTGTCCGGCCAGCCGATCCCCGGCATCCCCGGCACCGGCAACCTGGGCCTGGTTCAGTCTGGCGCGACCGAATCATCCAACGTCGATCTCACCTCCGCCCTGGTGGACATGATTACCCAGCAGCGCGCCTATCAGGCCAGCGCGCAAAGCATCAAGACCCTGGACCAGATCATGCAGACCCTGGTCAATCTGAGGTAATGAGCCGGTGAAAGCATCGAGGACCCGCCATGGATAGGATGATTTATACCGCGATGAGCGGCGCCTCCCAGACTCTGGAGCGTCAGGCGGCAGTGGCGCATAACCTCGCCAATGCCTCCTCGACCGGCTACCGCGCCGAGGAGCATCGCCTGCGCGCGGTGGAGGTGGTCCCGGGGGCGGGATCGAAGGCCCTGCCCACGCGCGCCTTCGTCGTCGATGCCAGCACTCATACTGACTTCACGCCCGGTCCGCTGCAGATGACGGCAAGGACGTTCGACGTGGCCGTCCAGGGCCAGGGCTGGATCGCACTGGCCATGCCCGATGGCAGCGAGGCCTACACGAGGAACGGCAGCCTGCAACTCGACATCAACGGCGTGCTGCAAACCCGTAACGGCATTCCCGTGCAAGGCGATGGCGGACCGATTTCCGTGCCACCCGACGTCAAGATCACGATTGCCAATGACGGTACCGTCTCGGTGATTCCCGAGTCCGGGGCGCAGAACACGGTCAATGCCCTGGGCCGCATCAAGCTCGTCAATCCCCCGGAGGCCGATCTCGTGCGCGGCGGCGATGGTCTCTTCCGCATGGGCAACGGCGCTGCCGTCCTGGTCGACCCCAAGGTGACGATTGCCAGCGGCTATGTCGAGGGGAGCAATGTGAATCCCGTCGAGCAGATGGTGAGCATGATCTCGCTGGCGCGCCAGTTCGACATGCAAATGAAAGCGCTGACATCGGCGGATGCCAATGATCGTGCGGCCACTTCGATCATCACCAACCTCTAGGAGTAGGGCATGATACGTTCCCTGTGGATTGCCAAGACCGGCCTCGATGCGCAGCAGACCCAGCTCGACGTCATCTCCAACAATCTCGCCAACGTCAGCACCAACGGTTTCAAGCGTTCCCGCGCCGTCTTCGAGGATCTGCTCTACCAGAACCTGAGACAGCCGGGCGCGCAGTCCTCGCAGCAGACAGTCATTCCCTCAGGACTGCAGCTTGGCACCGGTGTTCGCCCCATCGCCACCGAACATATTTTCAGCCAGGGCGGCTTGAGCCAGACCACCAATCCTCTCGATGTCGCCATCAACGGCCCGGGCTTCTTCCAGATCCAGATGCCCGATGGAACGCTCGCCTACACCCGCGCCGGTTCCTTTCAGCAGGACAGCACCGGCCAGATCGTCACTGCCAGCGGCTATCCGCTTTCTCCGGCGCTGACGATCCCCGCCAATGCCACCTCGGTGACCATAGGCCGCGATGGCGTCGTCAATATCATTCAAGCCGGCACGGTGGCGCCGACGCAGATAGGCACCATCCAGCTCGCCGGCTTTATCAATCCAGGCGGCCTGCAAAGCGTCGGAGAAAATCTTTTCGTCGAAACCGCTTCCAGCGGCACGCCTACACCCAACACGCCGGGTACAAACGGCGTCGGCTTGCTCAATCAGGGTTTTGTCGAGACCTCGAACGTGAATGTCGCCGAGGAACTGGTGAATATGATTCAGGCCCAGCGAGCCTATGAGCTCAACTCGCGTGCGATCACGACCTCGGACCAGATGCTGCAGAAGCTGGCGCAGTTGTAAAAATGATGAACGGAGGGGAACCATGAGAAAACTGATTGCTTTGCTGGCATTGCTTGCTGCGGGTTGCGCCACGACCACGCCGCCCACAGCCGTGCATCAGCCGATGACGGCGCGGCCGGAGCCGCGCAACTATGCCGCGCCATTGACCGGCGCGATCTACAACGTCGCTTCGGCACGGCCTCTTTTCGAGGACAGGCGCGCGCGCTTCGTCGGCGACACCATCACCATTTCCATCGCCGAGAAGACGGCGGCCTCGAAGAACTCTGAAAACAAGACCTCGCGCACGCAGAGCATCGCAGCCTCGATACCCTCAGTCGTCGGCTTGCCCTTCAAGGGCTTGCAGGGCACCAACCTGGCGGCGACGGACACCAATAATTTCGATGGCAAGGGCCAGAATACCTCGGCCAACGACTTCACCGGCACGCTGACGGTGACGGTCATAGAGGTCTATCCCAACGGCAACCTGCTGGTGTCCGGCGAGAAACAGATCGGCCTGAAGGAAGGCGAGGAATTTGTGCGCTTCTCCGGCGTGGTCAATCCCAACAACATCACATCGGCGAACACCGTGGTGTCCACCCAGGTGGCCGATGCCAGGATCGAATACAAGGCCAACGGCTTCCTCGACTCGGCCCAGGTGATGGGCTGGCTCGGGAAGTTTTTCCTGACCTTCCTGCCCTTCTGAGCGAGAGAACTGAAATGAGCGGAATTCAAAAAGTTTTCATGACGGTGATGTTGGTTCTGGCGACGCTGATGGTCATGGATGCGGCGCACGCCGAACGCATCAAGGATATCGCCTCCATCGCAGGTGTGCGTAACAATCAACTGATCGGCTACGGCATCGTGGTCGGCTTGGACGGCAGCGGCGACCAGACGACGCAGACGCCTTTCACCGTGCAGAGCATCATCAACATGCTTGCCGGCATGGGGGTTAACCTGCCGCCGGGTACCAGTCTGCAGTTGAAGAATGTCGCCGCCGTGATGGTGACCTCGTCCTTGCCGCCCTTCGCGCGCAGCGGCCAGCAGATCGACATCACCGTCTCCTCCATGGGCAATGCCAAGTCTCTTCGCGGCGGCACCTTGGTGATGACGCCGTTGAAGGGTGCTGACGGCAATATCTACGCCATGGCCCAGGGCAATGTCGTGGTCAGCGGCGCCGGCGCGGCTGCGGCGGGCTCCAAGGTGACGGTCAATCATCTCGCAGTAGGCCGCATCGCCGGCGGCGCGACTGTCGAAAGAGAAGTCCTGACGCCTTTGGGCGAGGGCGCCTATGTCTATTTCGATCTCAACGACAGCAATTTCGGCACCATGCAGCTGATGGTCGAGGCCATCAACCGTGTCGTACCTGGCGCGGCCACTGCCAGCGACGGTCGCCAGGTGAAGATACAGGCGCCGGTCAATGTCGATGAACGCGTCAGTTTCCTGGGCCGCATCGAAAACATCCAGGTCACGCCGCAGGCGATGTCGGCCAAGGTAATCATCAATGCCCGCACCGGATCGGTGGTGATGAACCAGTCCGTGACCCTGGACAACTGCGCCGTGGCGCACGGAAACCTGTCTGTGACGGTGACCGCGGAAAACGCTGTGAGCCAGCCTGCACCGCTCTCCGGCGGCCAGACTGTGGTCACGCCCACCGCCCAGATCGAGGTCAAGCAGGAGGGTGGCGCACTGCTCAATGTGCGCGGCGGCGTCAATCTTGCCGAGGTGGTCAAAGCCTTGAATGCCATAGGTGCCAACCCCCAGGACCTGATTGCGATTCTTCAGGCGATGAAGTCTTCGGGCGCGCTGCGCGCGGAGTTGGAGATTATTTAGTGCACGTAGTTGTCACCGGGGTGCTTTTAGCCGGAGACAACCCAGGGCACTTATGCCTGCGAAGCAGGCGCAAGGCCTATACGCTCGTTGCGCTTATTACATGAGAAATAATACAAGGTCGGGCTTCAGCCCGACAAGGACGGCGTCGGGCTGAAGCCCGACCTACCTCACTAGCACAAGCGCCCGCAGGTTGTCTGCGACAACGACGGGTACTAGGCAGCAATTGCCGGGTAAAGAGCCACCTTTTCCCGGCATGCCTGGAAAATGGCCCGAGGTAAATTGCCATCATGGCTACGCAAGATATTTCCAACCAGTTTTCACTCGACGTCAATGGCTTGAACGCCTTGAAGCGCCAGGCGCACAGCAAATCGCCCGAGGCCATGAAGGCCACGGCCCAGCAGTTCGAGGCCTTGATGCTGCAAGTGGTGCTCAAATCGATGCGCGATGCGACGCCGCACGACGGCATGTTCGACAGCGAGCAGACGCGCATGTACGAGTCCATGCTCGACCAGCAATTGGCTCAGGTGCTGTCCACCAAGGGAGGCGGCACGGGTCTCGCGGCGATGATAGAGAAACAATTGTTGCAGACCCGTCAGGAACCTGTGCCGCTTTCCAATCTGCCTCTGACGCCGCCGCCCGGGCCGGCCTTTCCCCTGACGAACAGTCCTGCACCGATTCCCCTGCCATCGGCATCGCCCACTTCAGCCATCCCGGTGTCGCCCGCCTCGCGCGATTTTGTCAGCCGTGTCTGGCCGCATGCTGTTTCGGCGAGCCAGACCACAGGCATCCCCGCCCATTTCATGGTCGCCCAGGCGGCGCTGGAGACCGGTTGGGGCAAGTCTGAGCCCCGCACGGCCGATGGCCGACCGACCTACAACCTGTTCGGCATCAAGGCCGGCCGCAGTTGGAGCGGCCCGGTGGCCGAGGCTGTCAGCAGCGAATATGTCGACGGCGCCATGCAGAAACAGGTCGAGCGCTTTCGCGCCTATGGCTCATATAAAGAGGCCTTCAACGACTACGCCAGGCTTCTCGTCTCCAATCCACGCTACGCCAATGTAGTGGGCAGCCAGGACGCCACCACTTTCGCACGAGGCCTGCAACAGGCAGGCTATGCCACCGATCCCCTCTATGCCGACAAGCTCGCGCGCATCATCGGTGGCAGCACGCTAAGGCAAAGCCTGACGGGCTGATTTTTCGCCCCGACTTTTCGTCCCATCACCTCCCATGGCACGGAGGTTGCGTATCTGATGTCGAAAGCTCAACTTTCGGCAAGATTTGCCGTTGATTCTCGGGGAAGAAAAATATCATGAGCATATTGAATGTGGGCATGTCGGGGCTGAATGCCGCGCAGATGGGGCTTTTGACCACCGGGCATAATATTTCCAATGCCTCGACGCCCGGCTTCAATCGTCAGCAAGTCGTACAGAGTTCCTCCTCTCCCGTGCTGGTTGGCACCTCCGGTTTCATCGGTCAGGGCACGGGTGTATCGACCGTCGCGCGCTTCTACAACAGTTTTCTCAGCAATCAGGTGCTGAATGCGCAAACCACCGCTTCGTCACTCAGCACCTATCAGGCTCAGATCACCCAGGTCGACAACATGCTGGCGGATCCCACCGCCGGCTTGAGTCCGGCGCTGCAGAATTTTTTCAGTTCGGTCGGAGATGCTGCGGCGAACCCCTCGTCCATCCCTTCGCGGCAGTCCATGCTCTCCGGCGGCCAGGGCTTGGCGGCGAGCTTCCAGGCTATCGATCAACGCCTGAACGACATCCGCACCGGCGTGAACCAGCAGGTCAGCAGCGAAGTCATCAGTATCAATGCCTTTGTGAAGCAACTGGCCGACGTGAACCAGCGCATCATCGATGCCCAGGCAACGAGCGGCGCACAGCCCGCCAATGATTTGATGGATCAGCGTGATCAGATCATCAACAATCTCAACAAGGAGGTCCGGGTCACGACCCAAACCGGCTCGGATGGCAGTTTCAGCGTCTTCTTCGGCACCGGGGAGCCCTTGCTGGTCGGAACGGAAATCACCAAATTGCTGGCCGTGCCCGCGCCCGAGGATTTGTCGCGGATGCAGGTGGCGGTGCAAGACAGCAACGGCAGGGTGACCAGCGTGCCCGATAGCGTGGTCAATGGCGGCAATCTCGGCGGCCTCTTGCAATTCCGCGCCGAGACGCTGGACCAGACCCAGAACAGCCTGGGCCGCATCGCCGCCGTGATTGCGGGAACGTTCAATGCGCAGCACGCACTCGGTCAGGATCTGACGGGGACGATGGGCAAGGCGTTCTTCAATACCTCTCAACCTGCGCAACTGGTCCTGCCCAATCCGAACAATCTGGGCAGCGGCAACGTGATCGTGACGATTAACAGTCCGGCTGACCTGACCACCAGCGATTATCGCTTGACCGTGGGGACGGGTAATACGTTGACCCTGACGAGGCTGTCCGACAATATGACCTGGACCGGCGGCGGCGCTACCCAGGCATTGGCGATGGCCAACCTGATGACCCAGTTGGGCCCCAGCCCGCAAGGCTTCAGCCTTGCCATGAATGCCGGCGGCGTGATGAACCCGAATGACAGCTTCCTGATCCAACCCACCCGCACCGGCGCCCGCGATATCTCCGTGGCCTTGACGGATCCGAGTACTCTTGCTCTGGCCGCTCCCATCAGGACAGCAATCGGGACGTCCAACGCCGGCACCGCCGATATCTCTGCCGGCGTGGTGAGCAGCACCACCGCGACCTTGGCGGCCTCATTCGATATCAAGTTTGAGTCGTCCAGCAACAGCTTTGTCGGCTTTCCGGCAGGTGCGCTGGTGGACGTGGGTGGCACGCCCTACAAAATCACCGGACCCAATATGCGGGTTCCCTACACGAATGGAGCCAACATCAGCGTCGGCGGCCTCGGCGTGAAAATCTCGGGTGCGCCTGCCACACTTGTCGATGGCGACACTTTCACCATCGCTCCGGGAGGGCCATCGGTAGGAGGTGGCAATCTGGGTACGGGTGCGATTACCGCACTTCCCGCAGGCAGCGTCACGGCTCTCTCCAGCCTGCCTTCTGCACCCATCACCCTGCAGTATTCAAAAGCGACGAATGCTTTCTCCGGCTTCCCTGCCGGGGCGATCGTCACGGTCAACAGCACTCCCTCGACCACCACCACCATCGCCTCGCCCGCGACAACGGTCGCTTTTGTCGCCGGGGCGACGATGAGCTTCAACGGCATCAGTTTTGCCATCAGCGGCGCGCCGTCCGATGGCGACACCTTCACCGTCGGCCCGAACCCGACAGGCGTATCCGATAATCGCAACGCTCTCCTGCTGGGCGGCCTGCAAACGAAAACAGTCATGTCCGGAGGGACCGCAACCTTCCAGGACTCTTATTCGCAGATGGTCAGCGAAATCGGCAACAAGGCCCGCGAAGTGAGCGTCAGTTCGACCGCCCAGGACACCCTGGTGCGGCAGGGGCAGGACGCGATCCAGTCGGTGTCCGGGGTCAATCTCGACGAGGAGGCGGCAAACATGATGCGCTATCAGCAGGCTTACCAGGCAGCGGCGAAAGTCATCGGCATCGCCGGCAAGCTTTTCGACACCATCTTGGCGATTTAGGCGCACGGAGCAGATCATGAGAATCAGTACATCAATGATTTTTGACAGCGGCGTCACGTCGATGCAGACGCGGACGAGTTCACTCTTGCATACCCAGCAGCAGCTCGCCAGCGGCCGGAGAATTCTCACGCCCGCGGACGATCCGGTGGCGGCTGCTCGCGCCCTGGAAATCGAGCAGGCCCAGTCGCTCAACAAGGGATATGCCGAGGCTCAGAGCAATGCCAAGAGCACCCTGGGACTGGTCGATAGCCAACTCGCTTCGGCCGGAGACGTGCTCACCCGCGTGCAGCAGCTCGCTGTCCAGGCAGGCAATACCAGTCTCTCGGTGCAGAACCGGGCCTCCATCGCCAACGAGTTGCGCGCAACTTATGAACAATTGATGGGCATCGCCAACAGCACCGATGGCACCGGGCAATATCTGTTCTCCGGTTATCAGGGCAGCACCAAGCCATTCTCCGGCAGCGTCGCCGATGGCGCGGTCTACCAGGGGGACGATGGCCAGCGCAAGTTGAGCGTTTCCAGTTCGCGAAACCTGGCGGTGAGCAGTTCCGGCAACGACATTTTCATGAACATCAAGAATGGCAATGGCTTGTTCGTCACCAGCGCCCAGACCAAGCATTCGGCCAATGCCTCGACGCTGACAGCAGATGCCATCACCACGCCCGGGCCGCTCGTCCCGGCGAGCCTGGAACTGCGTTTCCAGAATAATGCCGCTGCGACCGCAGGCTATGCTACTGGAACGGCGAGCCTGACCTCAGGCGTGCCCATAGCGCTCGGAGTGAATGACACCTTCTCCATCAGCGTGGATGGCGGGGCGTCGACTCTCGTCACGCTCGCTCCGACGCCCGCCACGCTGGACAGCACGGCAACCTCCAAGACGCTGGTGCAAAACTCCATCGATGCCGCCTTGGGGGGACCCGGCTTGGCGACGGCCTCCTTCGACGCCTCGGGTCATCTGGTGGTGACATCGAATACTACAGGACCTGGGTCGAGCGTGACCTTGAGCGGCAACACCAGCATACTCGACACGACCACCGGTACGGCCGCACCGGTGGTGGGTGCCGCAGCGGGAACCTTTTATGATGTAGTCGATACCGCGACGGGGAATTCGGCTTTCAGCGGCCAGCCTTCCGTTCAGGGCGGCGGTTACGCCGGACACGCTTACACCAGCGGGGATCCCATCACCTTGGCGGCATACGGCGGCACGGTGGCCATCACCGGGACGCCACAAACGGGAGACACATTTTCCGTCAAAGTCACCAGCACTGCGATCACAACCTCTCCGAAAACGCTGGCAGTCAATGCGGCGAGGGCCACTATCAATCTAGGTGCCGTGACCGATCTGGTGAAGTGGTCGACCGCTGGCAACAGCGGCGATCTGGAGGTGCGCTTCTGGGTTGATACGGCTAATGCCAAGGGAGGCGGTATTGGTACGACCTACTACGATTTGGTCGATGCCAAAACCGGGAAATCTGCCTTTTCCGGAGCGGCCTCGACCCCAGGCGGTGCCGGCTATGTCAATTCATATACCAGCGGCGCAGCCATCAGCCTGAGCAGCGCAAGTCCTCCTGCTGTAGCCGCCTTCGATTACGGCGCCAATGTGACCGTTACCGGCAATCCGGTTACCGGCAATCCGGCCACCGGCGACGCCTTCACCATCAAAAGCAGCACCGATCCCTCCGGCAACGGCACCTTCATCACGGCGCCGAAAATGGTCGCAGCCGCCAACAAGGGCAGCGGCTTGGTCGACATAGGGCAGGTGGTCGATGCCTCGAAATGGTATAGCAACGCCAATAGCGGCAAGCTCGAGGTCCGCTTCTGGAATGACCCAACGGTGAGTCCCACGGTCATGAAGTACGACTTGGTCGATTCCGTTACCGAGAAATCCCTGTTCACCAATACCGCGTCCACCGGCGGTGGCACCAATAACACTTTCACGCATACCTTCACCAGTGGCGATTCCATAGCGTTCAGCGGCCTGGCGGCCCCCTATAACGATTTCGGGGCGACCCTGAGCATCACCGGCACGCCTGCCAGCGGCGACGTGTTCAGCGTCAACAAGAGCACCAAGCAAAGCGTGTTCGAGACCATGGCGAAGCTCATCACTGCGATGGAGTCTCCTGCTTATCTGGCCGGTAGCAATATCAACGCGGCGATTTCCGACCAGGTCAATTCGGCGCTGAACAATTTCAGTCAGGCCCAGGACAATATCATGCGCGTGCGCGCCAGCGCCGGCTCGAACCTCAAGGAGATCGATTCGTTAGACAGCGTGATGCAGAACACCAACATTCAATATGCAGCAACCCTGTCGACTCTCCAGGACATCGACTATACCAAGGCAATCACGGACCTCACTCGCGAGCAGACCCAGCTCCAGGCAGCGCAGCAGTCTTTTGCAAAAATCTCGCAGTTGTCTTTGTTCAGTTATCTCTAAGCGATGTCTAACGCGACGCGGGCTCTTATCCTTTCACTGGCCATGCTCGGCGGCTGTGCCACCGTTACACAGCCGAGCAACTCCCCCGCGCCGCTGGCGGGTACTGTGGTGCCTGACAGGTCTTTCAACCTCACGCCTTCCTTGGGCATCCCGCTGGAAAAGCTCGTCTTCTGGGGCGCCTATGCCGCAGCCGCCTACATGATTCTCGATCCGAAGTCCCCCAACTGGGAGATCGAGGAGGCGCCTTTTCCGGACAATCATATCCATCTCGCGCTGAAGATGAAGCGTTACTATGCAGGCGGTGCCGGCGAGGCGCGCGTCGTCTTCAATCGCCGCGCCAGGGAGTTGATGCAGTATGGCGGTTTCGATGCCTACGAGGTGAAGGAGTATAGCGAGGGCATGGAGTCATCGGTGTTGGGCTCGCGTCGCGTCTCCGAGGGGGTCATCCGCTTGACGCGCAAGAGTGGCCAGGGCGATCAGGGAAGTGCGCCGCCGGCAACCAATATTCCCGACAAGACAAAGAATCCCTTGTCGTAGAGTCGCTCCAGCGCTACGCCGAAGTAGGGCAGGGAGAGCATCAGCACGACGAAGCCGGAGACGATGGTCACCGGAAATCCGACCGCGAAAATATTCAGTTGCGGCGCCACGCGTGACAGAACGCCCAGTGCGATGTTGGCGATCAGAAGCGCCGCGATCAATGGCAGCGCCAGCATCAATCCCGCCGAGAACAGCGTGGTTGCCCAGGCCAGTATTGCCACAAAACCCTTTGCCGCGAAGGGCGTTGTTGTCACCGGCAGCAGATTGAAGCTCTCAGCCAGCACAGACAGCGTCAAGAGATGGCCGTTCAAGGCGAGGAACAGCAATGTCGCCAGCAGGCCAAGAAACTCGCTTACCACAGGGGTTTGCGAGGCAGACTGCGGGTCATAGAAGGAGGCGAACCCAAGGCCCATCTGCAGGCCGATCAACTCGCCCGCCACATCCACCGCGGTGAAGGTGATGCGCAAGGTGAACCCCATCACGATGCCGATGAGGACTTGCTGGGCCAGCACCATTATCCCGACCCATGAGCCAGGAGAGATCGCCGGCATGGCAGGCAAGGCCGGCGCCAGCGCGAAGCTGATCGCCAGGCCCACGACCAGGCGAATTTGCATGGAAAGCCCGGCACTGTTGAAAACCGGCGCGGCCGCCAAGAGCGCCAGGATGCGCGCCAGGGGGAACATGAAGAGCGTCAGCCAGGAGTCGAGTTGGGCTGAGGTGAAGGAAATCATCTGCCGCTGATGAAGTGGCCGCTCACCTTAGCCGATGATGCTGGGAATGCTTTCCAGGAGCCGTCTCATGTAGTCGGTCAATAGCGTCAGCATCCAGGGTCCGGCGGCGATCAGGGTGACGAAAATCATCAAGAGCTTGGGTACGAAAGACAGTGTCGCCTCGTTGATCTGCGTCGCCGCCTGGAAGATGCTGACCAGGAGGCCGGTGACCAGCGCCGCGATGAACAGCGGTGCCGAAACGAGCAAGGTGATTTCAAGCGCCTGGCGTCCGATGTCGATGACGGTCGTGGGAGTCATGGTTTCCTTATCCGAAAGACTGCACGAGCGAGCCGATGAGGATATTCCAGCCATCCACCAGCACGAACAGCATGATCTTGAAGGGCAGGGCGACAATCACCGGCGACATCATCATCATGCCCATGGACATCAGCACCGATGCGACCACCATGTCGATGATGAGGAAAGGAATGAAAACGATGAAACCGATCTGGAAAGCAGTCTTCAGTTCGCTGGTGACGAAGGCCGGAATCAATACCCGCATGGGCACCTGATCCGCGGATTCCGGCTTGGGCTGCTTGGCGATCTTGGTAAACAGCGTCAGGTCCGGCTCGCGCGTCTGCTTCATCATGAAGCCGCGCAGCGGCACGGCACCGCGATCGAGCGCCTCCATGAAGTTTATTTTGTTCTCGGCCAGCGGCAGGTAGGCATCTGTATAGATCTTGTCGGCGACCGGCGCCATGATGAAAAAAGTCAGGAACAAGGCCAGACCGACCAGCACCTGGTTGGGCGGCGAGCCCTGAGTTCCCAGCGCGCTGCGCAAAAGCGAGAGCACGATGATGATGCGGGTGAAGCCTGTCATCATCAAGAGCAACGCCGGCAGGAAAGTCAGGCTGGTCAATAGGAGCAGCGTCTGGATGGACAGCGACCATTGCGTGCCTCCGCCAGCCGCAGGCGAGCTGGAGAGCGCCGGCAGCACCTGGGCGAGCGCCATTGAAGGCAGCAGCAGGAGCACGATTAAGAGCAGCCTGCCAGTGCCCGCCCTTTGACCTGGGGTATTACCGCGCATTGCGTTTATCCATAACCTTCTTCAGCCAACTGGCAAAATCGCCGCCCGGCACGTCAGGGGGTACCGCTCCAGACAACTCCTGACGCGGCAATTGAGAAAGCGCGGTGACGCGGCCTGGGGCTACGCCCAGCACCAGCCAGGTTTCCCCGAGCTCAACGACCACCACCCGTTCGCGGGTACCGACGGCCGTGGCGGCAACGACACGCAACAGGCCGGCAGCAGCACCGCGAGGTGCGGCTATTCGCTTCAACAAGTAGAGACTGCCCACCACAAGCAGCAGTACCACGCCAAGGCCGAGCAACATTTGCAGCAGGCTGCCGCCTAAATCGGCGCCAGCCTCGGCGTGCGCGAGCACGGGGATTGCGGCGGCTAATAGAGGGGCAAGGCGAAGAGGTCTGGGTGTCATGATACGGGCAGGCTATGTCAGCCCTGCCAGCATATGATTGCGCTGCAGCCAGTGATGGCCGGAGCATGAGGGGAAAGAAGCCCCTTTTTTGGCGAGTAGGGTGAACCCGTCAGCGATTGAGTTTGTTCATGCGCTCGCTGGGGGTGATGATGTCTGTGAGCCGGATGCCGAACTTGTCATTGACCACCACCACCTCCCCCTGGGCAATCAGGGTGCCGTTGATCAATACATTCATCGGTTCGCCGGCCAGGCCTTCGAGTTCAACCACCGAGCCATGTGCCAGTTGCAACAGATTGCGGATCGAGATATGGGTGCGGCCGAGTTCGACCGTCAGATTGACCGGGATGTCGAGGATGAGATCGAAGTCCTGGACGGCGCCCCCCTTCTCGGCGCCCCCGGAAAACTGCTCGAAGATTTTTGCGGGTTGCGCCGCTGCAGCTGCGGGCGGCTCGACCTGCTCGCTCATCGCGGCGGCCCAATCGTCTTCGGAAACCTCGGCTTCATTGACTTCGTCGTCACTCATGATGACCTCCTACTGGGGCTGTTTCTCTTCGGCTTCCTGAAGCGCCAGGAAACGTTCGACCTTGAGCGCATATTGGCCGTTTCTCAAGCCATAACGGCATTCCAAAACCGGTACGTCATTGACCGTAGGTTTGATGGTGTCGCCAATGGAAACAGGCATGACGTCTCCCACCTTCATTTTCATCACCTGGCCCAAGGTGACGCGGCTCATGCAAAGGGGGGCCACCAGTTCTACCTCGGCAGTTTGCAACTGCTTCGACATCTTCTTCGTCCAATTCTTGTCCGTGGAAACCTGCTCGCTGTGCAAGCTGCTATAAAGCACATCGCGAATCGGCTCTATCATCGAGTAGGGGAGGCAGATATGCATCTCCGCAGTGGCGCCGGAAAACTCGATGGAGTAGGTGACGGCGATGACGACTTCGGATGGCGTGGCGATATTGGCAAACTGGGTATTCATCTCCGAGCGCACATACTCGAATTCCAGAGGATAAACCGGCTTCCAGGACTTCTCGTATTCTGCGAACACCACCTTGAGCAAGCCCTGGATGATGCGCTGCTCGGTTGCCGTGAAGTCGCGGCCCTCGACGCGGGAATGGAAGCGGCCATCGCCGCCGAACATATTGTCTATGACCAGGAAAACCAGGCTGGGATCCATGACGAACAATGCAGTCCCGCGCAAGGGCTTGGCCTGAACCAGGTTGAGGTTGGTCGGCACCACCAGGTTGCGGGTGAACTCGCTGTATTTCTGCACCCGTATCGGGCCAACAGAAATGTCGGCGTTTTTGCGCAAGTAATTGAAAAGCCCGATGCGCAGATATCGGGAAAAACGCTCGTTGATGAGTTCCAGCGTCGGCATGCGGCCGCGCACGATTCTTTCCTGGCGGCCGATATCGTAGGCCTTTACCCCTGGCGTGGACGTATCCTCGGCCGGCGCCTCGTCGGCCTCTCCAGTCACGCCCTTCAAGAGGGCATCGACTTCTTCCTGGGAGAGAAAGTCCTGGCTCATTGCCTACTGAATGATGAATGAAGTGAACACAACGGCCTGCACCTGGTCGTTGGGGGCAGCACTGGCAGTTGCATCGCCAGCCGGCTTGGCGCTGCCGCTGAGGGTTTGGTTGATCTGGTTGCGCAACTCATAGGAAAGCTTTTCCACACCCTGCGGTGTCGACAATTCGGATGGTTTCTTGCTCGATAACAGCAGCAGTGTCTTGTAGCGGATCTCAGGCATATAGACCTTGACCTTCTCATTGACAGTGATATCGCTCACTCTGAGCTC
This sequence comes from uncultured Sterolibacterium sp., assembly GCA_903930535.1. GTDB lineage: Bacteria > Pseudomonadota > Gammaproteobacteria > Burkholderiales > Rhodocyclaceae > CAIYYX01. Next base: position 37,085 of record CAIYYX010000044.1, read on the forward strand.
CGGCACGGCCTGCAGATATTGTTCCTGTTTTTCCGCATCGGGCTGCAACTTGACGGTGAAAGATTCCAGTTTCATGAACATCGGCAGCGCTTCCGCCTTTGAATTCTTGCCTGCCGATTCGGTACGCTTTTCATCTGCATCGCCATGTCCCTTCTTCAGGAGCAAGAGGGCAACACCGCCTCCCAGCACCAGCAAAAGAACCAGAACGGCAAGACCGATGATCAGCCATTTTTTACTTGATTTTGGCGCTGCTGCAGCAGCAGCTGGCGCTTCCTGTTTCGCTGGGGCCTTGGCCATCCGTAACTCCTCAGTTCATGGTTATTTGTCTGGAACAACCCTTGAGCCATAGTATTCCGGGTCGAGTCTTCTGAATCTTTTAGCAGCAGTTCAGGTGTTCAGGCAAAGACATCGACCAGACTATTGCTTTGCTTCAGCCACGGGGCCTCCACGCTTATCTGGCGCAGGTCGCTGCCCCCTTGCGCAAAGTTACCCGATCGGCGTGCCGGATTATCCCAGTTTTCTTGTTTGTTTGCATATTGATTGGACGATTCGGAACCGACGTGGGCCTGGCCAAGATTTATCCCGGCATCGGCAAGAATTTCGCGCAATCGCGGCAATGCAGCCTCCAGAGCATCGCGCACCGCAGGGTTGGCTGAGGTGAAGGAGGCGTTAGCTTGATCGCCTGTCATGGATAGCGTGACTTCCACCCGGCCCAGAGCAGGAGGATTGAGTACCAGTTCGGCACGCTGTTGCTGGTGTCCGACCATCCATACTACCTTGTCGCCAAACTCGCCGTCCCAGCCGCGGGTTCCGACTGGCGTTTCCAGCTTGAGCGGAACAGTTGCAGGCGCTACGCTTGCTTGAGTCTGCATGACGTTCTGGGCTGTGACCAACTGGTTTTCGAAAGTGAGTTTCGGCGCTGCCGCATCGACATTGTTGGCGTGCCCGTCCTTGGCATCGCCGATTGGCGACGGCACGGCGGCAGATATTGCCGTTTCCGCGACTCTTTTCGCGGCCATGTCGCCGCCAGACTGTGCCTGGATAGGCGCTGCTGGGGCGCTGGCGAGCTGCAAGGGAGTCGCTGCAGACGGCTTTTTTTCGGAGGTTTTCGGGACAGTGTCTGGCTTCGCTCCCATCGACTGCGATAGCAGCGCGGCAAGACCTTCTGCAGTCGGCTCCTGGGCTACGGCGACATCGGCTTTCGTTGTCGTTGCGACAGATGCTGACGCGGCACTAGCCATCTGGGGGGCAGCGGTCACCTGTGTGGCGGCAGCCAACTGGGTTGCAACAGCCATCATCTCGGCGGGAACGGTCACCAGCGCGGCAGCATCATTGTTTGACGTTTTGGCTGCGAGATCCTTGGGGACTTTCTCCATCGTTGCCGCGAGACCGGCTACCGGCGCAGCAACTGAAACCGGCACGGCAGGGAGTGCCGCAGCGGTATCGGTTATCGGCAAGGCAGTGGTCAACGGCAGGGCAGGAGTCGCCAGCAGTTCTGAGGTTGCCGACAGTTCTGAAGTCACCGGCAGGGCAGAGGTCGGCAGCAGGGCAGAAGTCGCCAGCAGGGCAGATGGATCGGTCACGGGCTGAGTCGCCTGAGCCGCAGTGAGTTGCTGCGTGTCTTCGGGTGCGACAAGGGGCTTTTTCTCAGTTGGCATCAACCCTGCACCGGAATTGACCATAGTCCCCATGGACAGCAGCAGAGCGGCAAGGCCGTCGGGGGGCATATCCTCCGGGGTCGTCGCTTTGGCGGCAGGAATTGCCACCGGTGTCTCGCCTGCCTTGGCTTGTGCCATCTGGCGTTGCAGCACGGCAGCAAAGGGAGAGACATCCTTTCCCTGTACAACTGCGGAATCTGCGGCGGCGCTTGCGCTGGAGGCGTCCGCCGAGTTTTCGATACCCCCGTGGCCGGCGGCAACCGGGCGGGCAGTGCTGGCGGCGGGGGGCGACGACAGGTTGGGTATTACGATGGTTTCCGGCATTTTCGTTCTTAGGCGCGTGGCTGACGACTGCCATGCAGCAAACAACGTGCCACCTTTCACCCAGAGGCGTCTATCCGGCGTTATTCTTCATTGCTGTCGCCATCGACGCGATGATTTCGCGCGGCATGCTCGTCCTGGACTTTCTGTTCCTTGCGGTTCTCGATGAACTGTTCCCGGCTGTGATGGCGCTGCGACAGGGTGTCAAATGCCTTGACCTGGCTGCGTTGATCAAGCCAGGCACGCTGGCCGGCGACGGTGCGCTGCTTGGCCTGTGCGGCCATATTCTGGGCTTGGGCAATAGCTTGATCGAGCTTGACCAGGAAGAACTGATAGTTGTTCATGGTATCGCGACCGATGCCAAGCTTGGCCGCGGCGACGAAGCGCTCACTATACTCATCGCGGTATTGTTGCAGCAGAACGACCCTCTGGTCGTCCTTTTGCGCGCCGGCCAAAAGCTCTACCAGTTTTCGCCCAGCCTCGTCCATGCGCAGTTGGGAAAGATCGAGCAGAGTTTGCAGTGAGAAGGGCTTGGCCACGATGATTCAGTGACGGAAAACTGCGATTCTAAGGCAGTTGAGAAAATAATTGCACGAGATCATCGAGGCTTTCGGAATAACCGGCGCGCTGGTCAATTTGCTGTTGCAGGAAGGATTCCATCCGCGGCAGCAAGGCGATTGCCTGGTCCAGCAGCGGATCGGAACCGGCAGAGTAGGCGCCGACGGCGATCAGGTCGCGGGCTCGCTGGTAACGCGAGTAGAGTTGCTTGAAGCGACGCACCTGCTCTAGGTGCGCGGGCGCTATCAGATTGGTCATGGCGCGGCTGATCGATTGCTCTATGTCGATTGCCGGGTAGTGGCCGGCATCCGAGAGGCTGCGCGACAGTATGATGTGGCCGTCAAGAATGGCGCGTGCCGAATCCGCGATCGGGTCCTGCTGATCGTCGCCTTCTACCAGCACTGTATAGAACGCGGTGATCGAGCCGCCGCCTTCGGCGCCATTGCCGGCGCGCTCGACCAACTGCGGCAGGCGTGCGAACACGGACGGCGGATAGCCCCGCGTCACCGGCGGCTCGCCGATCGCCAGGGCTATCTCGCGCTGCGCCATGGCAAAACGTGTCAGTGAATCCATGATGAGCAAGACATGTCTGCCCTGGTCGCGGAATTGCTCGGCAATCGCAGTGGCATAGGACGCACCCTGCAGGCGCATCAGAGGACTGGTGTCGGCTGGCGCAGCCACCACGACGGAGCGGCGCAAGCCCTCCGGACCCAGGATTTGTTCTATGAATTCCTTGACCTCGCGGCCGCGTTCGCCGATCAGTCCGACCACGATGACTTCGGCTTCGGTGTAGCGGGCCATCATGCCCAGAAGCACACTTTTGCCCACGCCTGAGCCGGCGAAAAGACCCAGTCGCTGCCCGCGGCCGACGGTGAGCAGGGAGTTGATGGCGCGGATGCCGACATCGAGGCTGTGATCGATCGGCGCGCGCGCCAGGGGGTTGGAAGGGCGGGTTTGCAGCGGGCGCGACTGCTTGGTCAGGAGTGGGCCCAAGGCATCGAGCGGTTGGCCATTGCCGTCCAGCACGCGGCCGAGCAGTGCGTCGCCGACCGGTACATGCTTGGCGCGATCGACGGCGCGGCGCATGGTCGGCAGTCGCTCGCCGACCCGCAAGAGCGGCGGCGGCGTTTCCAGTGCGGTCACCTTGGCGCCTGGCCCCAAGCCATAGACTTCCTCGCTGGGCATCATGTAAAGCTTTTCACCGGAGAAACCGACGACCTCGGCCTCGACTTCTCTGCTGCCTGGAACCTGGATGTGGCAGCTTGATCCCAGTGACAGCTTGATGCCCGCCGCTTCCATCACCAGCCCGTTGATCCGCGTGAGGCGGCCGGAGAATTGAAAGGGGCTGGCCTGGGTTCCCAATACACGGCAGTCCTGGAGAAACTCCTGCCACTTGACGAGATGCGCGTTCATGGCGGCGTCTGCTTGTCCTCGAAGTCGAGCCACTCCGAGCGCGCTCCGAGGCTCTCTGAGATGCGCTTCCAGCGCATCGCCAAGCTGGCGTCCAACTGGCTGCCCGCGGCTTCGACCAGGCAGTCGCCCCGCTGCAGGCGGGAATCCTCGTGAATGCGATGGCCGGCGTGGGAGATCTGGTCACCAAGATAAAGGCGTGCCAAGGAGGCATCCTCGGGATGCAGATGGATCACCGCATGCGGATGCGGCATCTGTGCCAAGGCCTCGCGTATCACTTCCAGTATCAGTTCGGGTTTGACTGTGAGGGCCTGACGAACCACCTGATGAGCGATCTCCAGGGCTAAGGCAAGAAGGTCCTCTGCCACCTGCTGGTCGAATCCGACGAGCGCCTCGTCGAGTTGGCTGACCATGGCCGCCATGCGTTCGCCCTCAGACAGCGCCTTCGCCTGGCCTTCCGCATAGCCTGCCTGCCTCCCCTCTGCGTGACCTGCCGAATAACCTGCCGCATGGCCTTTCTGTTCTGCCTGCTGCCTGATCTGTTCGATTTCCTCGGCTGTCGGAGGCAAGACAACCGGCTCATCCGCTCTTGTTGCTGAGCCATCGAAACTGGCCAACTCCCAGCGTTCCCAGGCGGTGAGCTTGCTCTTGTCGGCATCAGGTAACATTTTCGCCCCGGTTTATCTCAGACGAAGGAGTCTTCGCCGCTGCCGCCGCCGAGCACGATTTGGCCCTCGTCGGCAAGGCGGCGGGCGATTTTCAGGATTTCCTTCTGCTCGGCCTCCACCTCGGACAGGCGAACCGGTCCTTTCGCTTCAAGATCTTCCTTGAGCATTTCGGCGGCGCGCTGCGACATGTTCCTGAAGATTTTGTCGCGCAGTTCTTCTGGAGCACCCTTCAAGGCAATGATCAGCGAATCGGACTGCACTTCGCGCAGCAGCAGCTGAATGCCGCGGTCGTCGACTTCGAGGAGGTTCTCGAATATGAACATCTCCTCGAGTATCTTCTGTGCGAGGTCAGGATCGTACTCGCGGACATTATCGATTATCGAAGTCTCGGCAGCCTGACCGACGGTGTTGAGGATTTCTGCGGCCTGACGGACGCCGCCCATCACGGTTTTCTTGATGCTCTCCGAGCCCATGAGCAGCCTCGTCAGCGCCTCATTCAACTCATGCAGCGCCGAGGGTTGGACGCCGTCCAGGGTTGCGATGCGCAATAGCACGTCGTTCCTGAGCCGTTCGGTGAAGCCCTTGAGGATGTTGCCTGCCTGATCGAATTCGAGATGGACAAGAATGGTGGCAATGATTTGCGGATGTTCGTCCTTGATGAGGTCTGCGATGGTGTCGGCGTCTATCCACTTCAGGGCTTCGATGCCGGCGGTGTCGCCACCCATGATGTGCGAGAGCAGATTGGCGGCACGGTCGTCGCCCAGGGCTTTGGTCAGCATTGCCCGGATCTGGTCCGGCTCCACCGTCTCCGCCACACCTGCATCGGCAAGTGCGCGGAACTCATCGATCACCGCCTCCACCTTGTCGCGCGGCCGCGTCTTCATTGCCGCCATTGCCGTACCGAGTTTCTGAACCTCGCGCGGGTTTAGGTGTTTCAGGACTTCGGCAGCTTCATCCTCAGTGAGGGAGAGAAGCAGCAAAGCACCTTTCTCGACACCTTCAGCGCTCATTGATTGCCGCCCACCCAATCCTTGATGATGTTGGCAACGACCTTGGGCTCGTTCTTGGCTATTTCTCGTGCGCTGGCGAGCTTTGCGTCAAAGTGCTCACGAAGGGATATCGCCGTCAGGTCGCTTTCAAGGGCGAGTTCATCGGCCACAGGCTCTACTTCTTCTACGACGGGAGGCGACATCAATTGAACCATCAGCGGCTTGAGAATTTTGCTCCACAGGAAAAATGCGACGATGGCGACAACCACGTATTTGAAACCCTCGCGGGCCATCGCGAGCACTTCAGGATCCTTCCAGATGGGCGTCTCCGGAATGACTTCCTTCTCGCTGGGAGTAAATGAGGCGTTGGCGACGTTGAGCGTGTCTCCCCGCTCCGTGGAAAATCCCATCGCCTCACGCACCAGATCGGTCATTTGCTTCATCTCTGCGGCAGACAGGGGTACGGGTTTGATTTTACCATCCTTGTCGGGCGGCGCCAGCTTGTTATTGACGACGACGGCAACGGAAAGTCGCTTGATCGTACCCGACGCACCCTTGGTGTGCTTGATCGTCTTGTCCAACTCATAATTGACGGTGGCGTTCCTGCTGACAGGCTGCTGACTGGAGCCGGCCTGGCCTCCGGAAACTGCGGGTGAAGTGATCGGTGCTGTTGCCGGCACCGGCGGTTGGTTGCTGAGCGCACCGGGAACGCCCGAGGCGCCGCCTGCGCCGGCCCCCGACTCTGCGGTTTGCTGGCTGCGTATCGCAGCTTCCGTGGCTGGATTGGGCTTGTAGCTTTCCGCCATCTGGTCGGTTTGCGAGAAATCGACATTGGCGGTAACTTGGGCATGGACATTGCCGGTTCCGACGACGGGTTCAAGTATGTTCTCGATCCGCTTGATATAGCTTGATTCCAACTCGCGCAAATACTTGAATTGCGTCGGATCAAGGGTGGTATTGCGCAGCGAATCCTGCCTCTGGGAAATGAGGTTGCCGTTCTGGTCGATGACGCTGACACTTCCCGGAGACAACTGCGCCACGGAGGAGGAAACGAGATGAATGATGCCGGCGACCTGATTCGGCTCAAGGGTGCGGCCGGGGCTTAGGTTGAGCAGCACCGAGGCTGTGGGCTTTTGTTCGTCGCGCAAGAAAGCCGATTGCTTTGGAATGGCCAGATGCACCCTGGCACCGCGCACTTCCGAGAGCGACTGGATGGAGCGGGCCAGTTCGCCCTCCAGCGCGCGCTGGTAATTGACCTGCTCGAGGAACTGGCTGGCACCGAGTTTCTGTGTCTCCATCACCTCGAATCCCACCAGTCCGCCTTTGGGCAGTCCTTGCGATGCGAGTTTGAGACGGATTTCGTGGACCTGGCTGGCGGGAACGAGAATGGCGCCGCCGCCCGGGGTGAATTTGTAAGGCACGTTCATCTGTTGCAACGAGTCGATGATTTCGCCGCCGTCGCGTTCGGAGACATTGGAAAACAGCACGTTGTAATCGGGTGTCCGGCTCCATGACCAGACCCCGACCAGCAAGGCGATGGATAGGGCAAAAACCGCCAGGGCGGCGAGTTTCTGGCCCGTGGATAGGCTGAAGAATCCTTGCAAGGAGAGGGGAAATGCTGTTGCCTGATCTGCGCTCGCCATAACCTAATATCCAGTAAGAGCCCAATATGGCTACTGGCCAATTATGCCCGGGGGACAATAGGTCTGTATGTGAAAAAAGGCCTGTTTTGGCCTGTATTTCGCCTCTTATTCCTTGGCCTCGCCAAGTCCTGTCTTGTCTTGTCTGAGCCCGTCGAATCTGCCATCATTGTCCATAAGCCTCCATCAAAATCATGACCCAAGACCCGCAAAAGGCCGAAACCGAGCCGGAAACCCAAAGTCTTGCCGAAGCCTTCCGCATTTTCAACCAGGCTTCGGAGGAGCTTTCCACCGCCTACACCAGCCTGCAAGGGCAGGTGAGCGTACTCACCGAGGAACTCGCCGCGGCTAACGGCGCCTTGCGCCAGCAGTATCTGGAAAAGGCTGCGCTGACCGAACGCCTGTCGCTCTTGCTCGATGCCTTGCCTGCCGGAGTCGTCGTGCTCGATGCCGCAGGCCACGTCATGCAGGCGAATCCTACCTCCGAGGCTATCCTCGGCGCCGGCCTCGAGGCCCTGACTTGGGGGCAGGTTGAGGAACTGAGACTTGTTGCCGGAGACACGCCGGGAGAATATCTGGCCGGGGACAGGGTTCAACGCCGCGTCGCGGTGACGGTGACGCCGCTGGACTCGGCCGGAGGCCGGATCGTTCTGCTGCATGACATCACCGAGGCGCATCGGCTCAAGGCGCAGGCAGAGCGGCACGAGCGCCTGGCAGCGATGGGCGAGATGGCGGCGCAGTTGGCTCACCAGTAGCGCACGCCGCTGGCCGCGGCCCTGCTCTATACCGCCAACCTGGAGAACCCCGACCTGCCGGCGGCCAGCCGCGCCAGCATCGTGCAAAAGGCGATTGCGCGCCTGCGTCATCTCGAGAGACTGATCCAGGACATGCTGCTCTTCGCCCGCGGCGAGGTGCTAGGTCGCGAGCCGATCGCCGTTGGCGAACTGCTGCAGGAACTGCGCCAGACCATAGAGCCGCTCGCTCGGGCGCGCGATGTCGCTTTCAGCGTTGATGATAGTATTGCGGCAATTGCCTTCACCGGTAACCGCAAGGCGCTCTTCGGGGCGCTCATCAATCTGCTCGAGAATGCCTTGCAGGCCGCGGGCTCTGTGGCGGGCGGCGAACTCAAACTTGCGGTGCGCAGAATGGGAGAAACACTGGCTTTCAGCGTCAAGGACAATGGCCCAGGCATGACGCCAGCCGTCGGCGCACGCCTGTTCGAACCTTTTTTCACCACGCGCAGCGAAGGCACAGGCCTGGGGCTGGCCATCGCCCGCGGCGTGGCGCGCGCCCACGGCGGCAACATCGAGGTCAACTCCGAACTGGGTGCGGGCAGCGAATTCATTGTAACCCTGCCGCTATCAAGGCAGTCAGAGACAAACGACGACACGAAAGAACCATGCCTGAACATTTGAACTTGCTCGTCGTCGAGGATGATGACGCTCTCCGCGATGCCCTCCTGATCACTCTGGAAGCCGCAGGCCATGAGGTCCAGGGTGCAGCCAGTGGGGCGCAGGCGCTCGATCTGATCGCCCGAAAGCAGTTCAACATGGTGATCTCGGACCTGCGCATGACGCCCATGGATGGTCTGGTCTTGCTCGGCGAGATCCGCAATCGCGCCCCGCGCCTGCCGGTCCTGTTGATGACCGCCTTCGGCGATGTCGATAGGGCGGTGGCGGCGATGCGCGGCGGCGCCTGCGATTTCATGCTCAAGCCCTTCGAGCCCAAGGCGCTTCTCGACCAGATTGCCCGCTATGCCACGGCACCGCTTTCCGAGGGCGTGGTCGTCGAAGATCAGGCCACGCGCGACGTCCTGCTCTTGGCCGCACGCGTTGCCAGAACGGATGCGACCGTGCTCATGACGGGTGAATCGGGCACGGGCAAGGAAGTATTCGCGCGCTATATCCACGACCAGTCGATGCGTGCCAAGGGGCCTTTTGTCGCCATCAACTGCGCTGCGATACCCGACAACCTGCTCGAGGCGACCCTTTTCGGCTACGAGAAGGGCGCGTTTACCGGCGCGCAGACGGCTCAGGCGGGCAAGTTCGAACAGGCCAACGGCGGCACCCTGCTGCTCGACGAAATCTCGGAAATGCCGCTGGCCTTGCAGGCGAAACTCCTGCGCGTGCTGCAGGAGCGCGAGGTGGAGCGCGTCGGCGGCAAGAAGCCGGTGCCGCTCGATATCCGCGTGCTCGCCACCAGCAACCGCGACATGGCGCAGGAGGTGAGAGAAGGCGGTTTCCGCGAGGATCTCTACTACCGGCTAAACGTCTTTCCCTTGCAGATTCCCGCCTTGCGCGAGCGTCCCGGCGACATCGTACCTCTGGCGCGACATTTCCTTGCCCTGCACGGCGGCCGCATGCTCCGGCCGGCAAGGCTTGCCGCCGATGCCGAGGCAATACTTGCCGGCCACGCCTGGCCAGGCAATGTCCGTCAGTTGGAGAACATCATGCAGCGTGCGCTGATTCTCGCGCCGAGCGAGATGATCGAAACGGAACATCTCATGTTTGCTGCCACCGTGCCGTTAACCGTAGCGATGGAGGCGCCGCAATTATTCGCCGAGACCACTGACAACCCTGCGAGCATGAAGGATCTGGAGCGTCAGCACATTCTGGATACGCTGGCCGCAGTGGGCGGTTCACGCATCAAGGCGGTGGAGAAACTGGGCATTTCGGAGCGGACGCTGCGCTATAAACTGAAGCAGTATCGCGACGAAGGTTTGTTATGAGGCTTTCCTGGCACGTCGTTTGCTATTAGAATTCACTGAAAGGTCCGCTGGGCGGAACTTGGAGATGACCATGGCGATTGATACCCGAACCCTAGATCAAATGATGACGGAGCTGCGTTCCGCCGCCGCTGTGACTTCCGGCAAGTCGGCGCAGCAGGGGAATGCAGTCGAGGGTGCCGACTTCAGCCAGGCCTTGAAGAGTGCGATCGACCAGGTCAACCAGGTTCAGCAGCAGGCGCAGCAGATGACCCAGGACTTCGCGTCCGGCAGCAGCAATGTCAATCTTCAGGACGTGATGGTAAATCTGCAGAAGGCCAACATCTCCTTCCAGCAGATGGTCCAGGTGCGCAACAAACTCGTGACGGCCTATCACGACATCATGAATATGCAGGTGTAGGTCTAATCCCCTGTATCTGGAGTCAGGCCTGCAGCCTGAACTCCATGGACCGCACAGATTTCATCGTTGGGACCGGTGTCTCCGGAAATACCCACCGAACCGATGATTTGACCTTCCTGGTTTCTGATCAGCACGCCGCCAGGCAGCGGCACCATGCGGCCATCTGACATCGCATTCAATGCCGTAAAAAACATCGGAGCCTTTTCCGCCCTGCGCGCCAGTTCCCTGCCGCCAAAACCCATTCCCAGAACTCCCCAGGCCTTGCCGACCGCGATGTCCGGACGCAGCAGGCTGGAATTGTCCTCGCGCTTCATCACCTTGATGTGGCCGCCGCCATCGAGCACGACCACCGTCATGGGAGAGAATTTCAATTCGCGGGCTTTCTCCAGCGTCTTATCGGCGATGAGATTGGCTTGGTCCAGCAATAATGGATTCAAGTTGAGACTCCTTTCAGTTGAGTTGAAGTTCGTATTGACTCTGTGATGTTCAAGGCCACGGCTTCGGCCACCTTGATGCCATCGACCGCCGCAGAAAGAATTCCGCCGGCGTAACCCGCTCCTTCCCCGGCGGGAAACAGTCCGCGGAGATTCTCGCTCTGGCAATCTTCCCGGCGTTTGATGCGGATCGGCGAGGAGGTGCGGGTCTCGACCCCCGTCAGGATGGCGTCCTCCATGGCAAAGCCGCGGATTTGTTTGTCGAAGGCGGGTATGGCCTCTTTCAGCGCCACGACGGCGTAATCGGGCAGGCAGGTGCTCAAGTCGGTCAGATGAACGCCCGGCGTATAGGAGGGTGCGACCGCTCCCAGCGCGACGGAGGGCCTGCCCTTGAGGAAGTCGCCTACTCTTTGCGCAGGTGCCGCATAGTTGCCGCCGCCCGCGGCAAAAGCGCGTTCCTCCCAGTGGCGCTGGAAGGCGATGCCGGCCAGGGGATGGCCGGGATAATCGGCTGGGGTGACAGCGACGACGACGGCGCTGTTGGCATTGCGTTCATTGCGCGAATATTGGCTCATGCCGTTGGTGACGACGCGCCCCGGCTCCGAGGCTGCGGCCACCACCGTGCCGCCGGGACACATGCAGAAACTATAGGCAGAGCGGCCATTGCTTGCGTGATGGACCAGTTTGTAATCTGCCGCACCCAAGAGCGGGTGGCCGGCATGCTTGCCAAAGCGCGCGCGGTCTATCAGGGACTGCGGATGCTCGATGCGCAAACCGATGGAGAAGGGTTTGGCCTCGATAGTGACGCCGCGATCGAAGAGCATCTGAAAGGTGTCGCGGGCGCTGTGGCCGACGGCCAGCACGACATGGTCGGTGGCGACATGCTCACCGCCATCGAGTACCACGCCGCGCACCTGACCGGCATCGATGTCGATATCCACGACCTTGGACTGGAAGCGTATTTCTCCGCCGAGCGCGAGAATGGCGGCGCGCATGTTTTCCACCACGGTCACCAGCCTGAAGGTGCCGATATGGGGTTTGCTCACATAAAGGATTTCGTCAGGGGCGCCTGCCTTGACGAATTCAGTGAGCACCTTGCGCCCGTGGTGCTTGGGGTCCTTGATCTGGCTGTACAGCTTTCCATCCGAGAAGGTGCCGGCGCCGCCTTCGCCGAACTGCACATTGGATTCCGGATTGAGCTGCCCTTGCCGCCAAAGCGCAAAGGTGTCCTTTGTCCGCTCGCGCACGGCCTTGCCGCGCTCCAGAATGATAGGGCGGAAGCCCGCCTGCGCCAGGATCAGGCCGGCAAACAGGCCGCAGGGACCGGTGCCAATCACCACCGGTGGCAAAGCCAGATTCTTCGGCGCCTGTGCTACGGGTTTGTAACTCGTGTCCGGTGTCGCTGAAACATGCTTGTCGCCCGCTAGCCGCTCAAGAAGCGCAGATTCATTTTTCACCTCGACATCCAGCGTGTAGCTGAAGGTGATGTTTGATGCCTTGCGCGCGTCATGGCTGCGGCGAAAAATCGCATAGCCGATGAGTTCTCCAGCCCCCAATCCCAGACGCTTGACTATGGCGGTCTCGATCTCGCCATCGAGATGTTCGAGAGGAAGCTTGAGTTCTGTCAAACGCAACATCGTTCTAGTACCTCACAGGCACAAGCGCTCTGGGTTATCACCATGTGACAACTACGAGCGCTAGCACCTCACAGGCACAAGCGCTCTGGGTTATCACCATGTGACAACTACGAGCGCTAGCACCTCACAGGCACAAGCGCTCTGGGTTATCACCATGTGACAAC
>CAIYYX010000045.1 GCA_903930535.1 uncultured Sterolibacterium sp.
ACTGGATCGCTGGTTTTAGGGCTTGGTATCCAGGGCTTGGTCATCATCAATGCGGACGAGAACCGGAACGCGGCCGTGACCTTCGAGGCGCTGAGCACGCTCGTCAACAGCATCAGGTTGTCATAATAAAGCTGGCGATTGCGCTCAAAGAAGTCCGACAGGTAGAGCACCGGCTGCTTCAATATCCCCCGGCTAACCAAATACAGGGTGATCAGCAAGCGCCCCACGCGGCCGTTGCCGTCGAGGAAGGGGTGGATGGTCTCGAACTGGTAATGCACCAGCGCGATTTTCAACAGTTCGGGGAAATGCTGCTGGTCGTTGTGTACGAAATGCTCGAGGTCGCCGATCAACTCCGCGATGGAAGCGTGCACTGGAGGCACGAAGAGCGCATCAGCGATGCTCGCCCCGCCGATCCAGTTCTGACTGCGCCGGAACTCGCCCGGATGCTTGTTCTTGCCGCGCACGCCCTGCATCAGGGTCTTGTGCGCCGCGCGCATCAGGCGTGCGGAAAACGGCAGCGTCTGCAAGCGGTCCACCGCCTCGTGCATCGCCTTCACATAGTTCTGCACTTCTTCCCAGTCGTCGCGCCGCTCCGGCGCCACGTCCTCCTTCTCCAGCAGCGCCTCCTGCATGTTGGTCTGCGTCCCCTCGATCCGGCTCGACTGGGTCGCCTCCTTCAACACGTGCATGCGGATGAAGAGATCGATGTTCGGGATGTACTCGGAGTACATATCCAGACGGCCCAACTCGCGGTCCGCCTGGCCGAGTAGCTGGAGCAAGGCCATATCGTCCACCACCCATGCGCGGTCGATGGGATTGGGCTGAAAGCTTTGATAATGCGCCTGCCGGACCAAGCGGCCGGCCTGGAAATGCTTCATCGGAGCGCCCCTGGGAAACTAGAATAAGCCCGGATGCTGTTTCAGATTTTACGCAAAAACTAAAATAGCGTAAAGCGCTAATTTACTCCCGCGCCGGCTCCTTGAACGCCTCCGCCCGGTGCCAGGCCAGAAACTCCGGGTCCGGCAGGCAGTCCCTGCCCTGCGGCGCGATCAGGCCGGCGCCGTGGTGGGCGAGCAGCTTCGCTTTGGTGTCGTCCCCGCCCATCAGGTGGCGGCTGAATACGATCTGGTGGTTCTCCGGCAGCACGGTGAACGCGCCGAGGTCGAAGATCTTGTGGTGGAGGGAACACAGCGCAAGACTGTTTGGCACCACGTCCGGCCCGCGGCCCGCCCGAAACTTTCCTCCGCCTTCGATCCGGAGTAATCTGGCCGCCTGGGTAGCAGGCATACGCGAACAGGAGACATGATGGCGAGCACCTTGCCTCTCGAAAAAATGTCGGTGGAAGAAAAGCTTCAGGCCATGGAATCGCTTTGGGACGATTTGTGCGGCAAAGCAGGGGCTGTCTCTTCCCCGGCCTGGCATGAAGACGTCTTGGCCGAAAGGGACGCGATGCAAAAGCGCGGGGATGATCAGTTCGAGGATTGGGAAGCAGCCAAGGGGAATATCCGAACCAAAGCGTCATGAAGATACGGATTCTGGCATCCGCCAGCCGCGATCTGATCGAAGGCTACCGGTTCTACGAGATGCAGGCCGAAGGCGTCGGCGCGTATTTTCTCGACTCGCTGTACTCGGACATCGATTCGCTGGTTATAAGCGCGGGCATGCATTCCGTGCATTTCGGGAAATACCATCGCCTGTTGTCGAAGCGATTTCCTTTCGCCGTCTACTACCGGGTGGAGGAGGAGACGGTGTTCGTCTATGCGGTCCTCGATTGCCGCCGGCGGCCGGCCTGGATCAGAAAGAGACTGAGCTAGACGACGATGCCCCGCTCGCGCAGCTAAGCGCATAGGACAGCGCTCCCTACTCCCGCAACAACCCGACCGCCCCGAAAGCCGCGCCAGTCCTCGTTCTCCGCCAGGCTCACGCCCTGC
>CAIYYX010000046.1 GCA_903930535.1 uncultured Sterolibacterium sp.
TCAAAGTTGAAAGTTGATACGCCGCGAAGAAACCACTGAAACACTGAGAACCACTGAGGAGACTGATTGTTCTTTTGAATCGTTGGTTGCACCAAAAGGAGCAGGGCAGCTTGCTTTGAATGATTTGCTCTTCCCAGTGGTTTCAGTGGTTTTTTAACCGCAAGCCGTGGACACGATTTCGGATTTCGAGTTCAAGGCAGTTCGCGGATGCGCAGGTGGCGGAAGAGGATGGGCGAGCAGGGTTTTCATGGGGAAGAGGAGTGAACCGCTGAACCTCCTTTGCTCTACGAGCGATGGCGGACAGGTTGAACGCGGATCAACGTGGATTTGCTTTGCTTCTGTGTCGGGGTTCCGGGGCGGACTGAAGTCCGCGCTGTATTGGGTGTGATGAGTTTGGGTAAAACGAATAACCAGTGACCGATGACACGCCTGTAGGGCGTTGGCTTCGGGGGCATTGGTGATTTGGCCTTGTTTGGGATCGTATTCGAGGGTCTTGCCGGCGCGGTAGGCCACGAGGCCGAGCTGCATCTGCTCGCTGAGGTTGCCGTGGTATTCGAAGTCGCAGCAGGTGGATTTCGACGGGTCCTTACAGGCATCGAGCCAGTTTTGGCGGAAGGTGCCGACCGCAGGCAGTTGTCGTTCTTTGGCGCGCTGCTTGTATTCGCTCATAGCGGCGTCCTTGCCGAAGGGCAGCAACAGCCGCTTGGTGTAGTCGGCAATGATGAAACCCTTTGAGCCTTTGAACATCGCGCCGTGGCCGATCTTGTTGAGGTCGATGAAGTCCACTGGGCAGCGTGGCAGTGAGCTTAAGGGCTACGGTGGTGAGCTCGCCATTATATCACAGCGACTCACCAGGTTGGGCAGGTGAGCATGGCTGTGGGCGCGAAAAACCCCGCAACGGATCGGGCCGATGCGAGGTGAGCCGGGACTTCACAAGGCTGGGGATCAATCCAGGTCTTTTCTCTCAAGCGCTTCATCGAGGTGCTGCAGAAAGTCTTCGGTCTTGGGAAACAGCGTCGCGACAAAGCGGGTGAATTCCTTACCGTCGGTGCCGATAAGGACGATGGTCGGGAACGCTTCGATTTTGTATTTGTCGGCGAGCGGCTGGTTTTTTTCCCTCACGGCATTGTCGCCTTTCGGCAAATCCAGCTCGACGAGAATGAATTTTTTCGAAGCCGCATGGATGAAGCTTTTTGTGGAAAAAACATTTTTGCGCATGGCGATGCAGGGGGGGCACCAATCCGAGCCGATGAATTCGACGAGCACGGATTTGTTTTCGGCCTTGGCCTTTGCGAGGGATTTTTCGAGATTGGTGGACCAGCCTTCGGGCGTGTTGGCGCCGGCGGGAGCGGAGAGGGCAGCGATGCCGACGGTGAGTGAGGCGAGCCAGGTGATTGCTTTCATCAGGACTTTAAGCGTCTTGAGGCGCGGGATTATTCAAAAAACTTGGCAGAATCTTGGAAATCCGGCTAGCCAAGGGTCATGCCGCCGCTGCCGAGACTCATCATCGCCACCCGCAATGCCCACAAGACCGCGGAAATCCGCGAAATGATCGGCGATCGTTTCGAGGTGCTGGATGTGACAGCGTTTCCAGAATGTCCGGAAATCGAGGAAACCGGGAATAGTTTTTTAGAAAACGCGCGGCTCAAGGCGGAGGGGATCAGCCGTGTGTTGGAGGGCTGGGTGCTGTCCGATGATTCCGGCCTTGAGGTGGATGCGCTCGGTGGGGCGCCCGGGGTGTGGTCCTCCAGCTTCGGCGGGGAAGAGGGGAATCACGTGAAAAACAACGCCCGCCTGCTCGAAGCACTAGCCGGGAAAACCCAGCGCGGTGCGCGGTTTCATTGCACGATGGTGTTGGCACGGAATGGCCGGGAACAGGCGAATTTCAGCGGCACTGTGGAAGGCCGGATCATCGACGCCCCGCAGGGCGGCCACGGATTTGGCTATGATCCGCTCTTCATGCCAGATGGTTACGGGGCAACCTTCAGCGAATTGGGCGGCGAGGTCAAAGGCCGGCTCAGCCATCGCTCACGGGCTCTTGCACAGGCCGTCAAGTTCCTGGAAACCGCCGGAAACAACGGGTGAAGCGCCTGATTTGTGCTTCTGGGAGCGGAAATTTCCTCCCCCACAACGGCCGGGGGCGAAATGCGGATACCGGAGGCGCTCCAGAGGGGGCCGAAAGTCCATGAAATTTGGGGTTGCGGTGGCTAACCAAGAATTCCTAGTCTGCCGACACACGTTTTTCCAAAACCTTATTTTTTTAAATCCATGGCCAACGTCTTCGCAATCCTCACTTCCATCGTTCTGCTCGTTGCGGGATTCGTTGCCTATAAGAATCAGGCGGCCTACCAGGTTGAAATTGATAACAGGAAGGCCCGTCAAGATGAGCTCACGGCCAACCAGGCCCGCTTGAAGAAAGCGCGGGAAGAATTGGCCGCGACTATTGCTGAACGAACCGATGTCGATGCACAGGTCGTCGCACTGCAAGATCAGGAAAGCGCCCAGAAGGGAACCAACGCGGATTTGGAAGCTCAGAAACGGGATAAAACCACCCAAACTGGTTCCAATAAGGAAAAACTCGATGTGATCCGCGCCAAGACCGAA
>CAIYYX010000047.1 GCA_903930535.1 uncultured Sterolibacterium sp.
CGGACAAAGCCAGCTGCTGGAAAACAAACGCAGTTCGCCCAAAAAATACAAAGGGAAAAATTTGCGCTGTTCAGAGGTTCCTTAGCAACTCTCTTAAAGAGTAAGCATCCGGCGTAGCACGCGGAGCCAGGTCAAGATTTTGACGTGGTGTCGTGCCTATATTCGTCGAGCAGCCGTTGAACTTCCTCAATGCCATCATCTGTGAATGCCAATATGCCGTCGTTGTCGAGGCCATAGACCCAGATCACGCCGTCCTCGGGTTCAAGTCCTAGGGTGATGTCGTGGATAAGGTCTTCATAGACGCCGAGATCCTTGGCGAGGCGTTCGACGGTGCGGACATGATGGACCTTGTTGCGCTGCATGGTCAGGCCGTTGTCGACTGGGGCTTCGGCTTTGCGATGTTCCAGTTCCACGGCAGCAGCTCATCCAACCGGGACGCGGGATGGCCTGCGATACGGGCGAGGACATCGGCGAGCCACGCCTGAGGATCAGCGTCGTTCATCTTCGCCGTCACAATCAGGCTGTAGAGGATGGCCGCGCGCTGGCCGCCACGGTCGGAGCCGCAAAACAGCCACGACTTCCGACCCAGAGCAATTCCGCGCAACGCCCGCTCGGCGCAATTGTTGGTCAGGCACACCCGGCCATCGTCCAAAAAGCGGGTGAAGGACGGCCAGCGGCGCAGCATATAGTTCAAGGCTTTGGCCAGATCATGCCCGCCCGAGAGCTTGTCGCGCGTCTGGGTCATCCAGGCTTCCAACGCGGCCACCACCGGAGCAGCTTTCGCCTGACGCACCGACCGCCGCTCGGCGGTCGGCAAGCCGCGAATCTCGCGCTCGATGGCGAACAGGACGTCAATGCGCTGCACCGCCTCCAGTGCCAGGGGATAGACCGGCTTGGGCTTCTGGCCGCGCGCGCGCTTGATGGCGGCGGTCTCGATATCGGCCAACTCGAAGACTTTGCGCCGTGCGTGGGCCCAGCAGCTCGCCTCCATAACAGGTCCAGGCCTACGATCCGCCGCGTAGAGTTCGCTGTAGCCGCCATAGGCATCGGCCTGCAGCACGCCGCACCAGGCAGCCAGATGCGCCTGCGGATGCTCACCTCGGCGATCACGCGAATAGTGGAACAGCGCTGCTGGCGGTGCGGGACCCGCAAATGGCCCGTCGTCACGGACATAGACCCACAGGCGGCCGGTGTCAGTCTTACCTTTGGCCAGTACCGGCACCGTGGTGTCGTCGCCATGCAAGCGCTCGGCGCCCAGCACGTGCGCCTCAATGCGCTTGAAGATCGGCATCAGCGCCATAGCCCCGGCGCCGACCTGATCGGCCAGAGTCGACAGGCTCAACGGCACGCCTTCGCGGGCATAGCGCTCGGCTTGACGATTGAGCGGCTGGTGCTGGCCAAACTTCTCAAACAGCAGCATCGCCAGGAAGCTCGGGCCCGCCCAGCCGCGCGGGGTGACGTGGAACGGTGCAGGGGCCTGGCTGATCGTCTCGCAGTCCCGACAGGAGAAGCGCTCGCGCACATGCTGGATGACTTTCCACTGGCGTGGGATCACTTCCAATGTCTCGGTGATGTCCTCTCCCATCTTGGACAGCCGCCCCCCGCCGCACGTTGGACAGGCGCAGGAGGCGGGCTCGACCACCCGCTCGCGCGGCAAGTGTTCGGGGAATGGCTGGCGGGAGGGATGTCGGCGCACGAAGGTGGAGACCTGGGAGGTCTTGGCTGCTGCCGTCTCGGCGGTGATCTCATCTGCGCTGGCGGCGGCCTCCAACTCCTCCAGTTGGAATTCAAGCTGGTCGAGCAGACGCTTTGTGCGCTCCGAGTTGGAGCCGAACCGCTCGCGCTGGAGCTTGGCGATCTGCAGTTTGAGGTGGGCGATCTCGGCCTGATCCTGCGACATCTGGGCACGGGCCGTGGCCAACGCCTGCACGGCCAGGCTCGCCTCGGCACGGGCGGCAATCAGAGCCGCCATGAGAGCGTCGGCATCCAGCGGCAGGTCGTCGGCTTGGCGGTTCATGCCGAAGAGTGAATCAGAAATCCTGGCGTCTGTGTACTGGAAATTACCGGATCACGTCACTTTTTGCCGCCAAACGCCACGTTCAGCCCGCGCTCGACGGCCGCCAGGTGTGCCGCGGGTTTCGCCAGTCGATGCCCTCCAGCATATAGCCGAGTTGGGCCGCACTGATCGCCACCGCCCCATCGGCGGGAGATGGCCAGATGAAGCGGCCCTTCTCCAGACGTTTGGCGTAGAGCGACATGCCGATGCCGTCGTGCCAGAGCACCTTCAGCAGATCGCCACGCCGGCCGCGGAAGACGAACAGGTCGCCCGCATGCGGATCGCGGCCGAGTGCCTGCTGGATTTGCAGCGCCAGACCATTCATGCCGCGCCGCATGTCGGTGCTGCCGGTGGCGAGCCACACCCGAACCCCAGACGGAAGCGGGATCATCCGCGCAGCACCCCGAGCAGACGGCGCAGCGATGTGGCGTCGATGGCTGCGTTCACCCGCAGACAGGTGCCGTCCGGCAGTATAATATCGACGGTCTCGGGCCTGGTGATCGGCATCGACGCAGACGCCGATACCCTGGCATCAGACGTATCTGCGATCACGTTGACCGGCATGAACTCGGCCTGGAATGAAACCGCCCGCAACTCACCCCGTCGCATCTGCTGACGCCAAATCCACAGCAGCCCACGACTGATATCATGCCGCCGCGCCACGGCCGCAAACACCGCACCAGGTGCCTCGGCCTCGGCCACAATCCGCAACTTCTCTTCGATGCGCCAACGACGACGCCGCTCAATGCCACTGACAAGTTCCAATCCCAGACGTCCTTAGCAACTCTCTTAAAGACGCCAAAGAATCAGAGAGCTACTCGAACCGGGCAAGGCGGCCATCGGCGGAGGGATACATTTTCGCCACCAGCGATCACGCCGCCGAAACCAGGGGGATCGGTGCCCTACTGTGCCGTGAAGGTATCTATTCCTCAACTCTTTGGGCTTGGGGCCGCCGACGCGACGCCGGTGCCTTCGGCGCGCTGGGGCCGGCCAAACGCGGCCCCAGGACCACCGAACCCAACGCACCGGTGGAGGAAGTGCCACTGTTGCAAAGGCGTGTCGCCAATCTAACGCGGGCTCTCACCCACGCCGAGGCGATCATCCAGGTCCAACAAAACTTGCGGACCTCCAGGGCATCCCAATGACGCCGAACGACGGCGCGCCTTGACCGAGGTCGTCGTGGTCCTCCCCCGGGGTGGCGGCATGACCGCCCCGGTCTGCGCGGCCCTCGGAATTTCGAGCACCATGGTGCATCGTCGGCGGACGCAACTGACTGTGCCGCCGGTTATGTCTCGGGCGCGGCCACGGCCGAAGCGCGCCGATCGCCAATCATAAGGCACGCTCTCCAACATCCCATGGCGACGGGCGACCACCGCGGCCTTGCC
>CAIYYX010000048.1 GCA_903930535.1 uncultured Sterolibacterium sp.
ACTGGACTGCCAGTTGCGGCGCATTCCGTCTTGCCCGATTCAAGGTCTCCATTGCCTCGGCGTAGAGGAAATTATTGATCTGGTCGATCGCCTCCGTGCCCAAGGAACCGAACGCGGCTCTGAGCAAGACCGCATGGTTCTCGACGATGCGATTGGCCATGGTATTGCCCTCCGCCAGCAGGGACTCCAACTCGACGAGAAGATTTCCCACCGCCGTCCAGTCCACCTTGTAGCCATCCGGGACGGACCCCTCTGGATCAGAGGCCATCAGCAGTGTCTCGGGCAGCTCCGCCATGGCACGCTGCCAGGCAACGGCAAGATGCGCAAGATCCTCGCTGCAGCGCGCCTGATCATTCATGCCCTCGAGAGACAGGGCCAACGTCTGTTCCATGGCCGCAGCAGCGGCTTGCAGTTCGAGCAGGCCGACGGTGCCGGCCCCGCCCCTGAGGGAATGAGCGAAACGCCGCGCCGTAACCAGATCATCCCGGGCAAATGCTGCGCCAATCTCCGCGACGGTGCCGCTGTTGTACTCGCAGAATAGTCGCAGAAGGCGCGCCAGCCTCTTGGGATCGCCATTGGCAAGAGTCAGTGCCATGGCCTGATCGAAGACATCTGAGCCAGCGGTTGGCGGCATGCTTTGGGGAAGGGGTATCGCCCGGATCGGCGCAGCAGCGATTTCCGACAGTTGCGGCGGCTGCCAGCCAGTCCCTTGCAACCAGTGGGCGAGTTTGGCATAGAGAATATCGGGCAGGATGGGCTTGGTCAGAATATCGTTCATGCCGGCGGCCAAGACCCGCTCCTTCTCCTCGATCATGGCGTGGGCCGTGAGCGCGAGGATCGGCAGATGTGGCCAATTCGCGCGGATGATGCGGGCAGCGCTATAGCCATCCATTACCGGCATCTGCAAATCCATTAGCACCAGATCGTAGGTTCCACCAGCAGCTGCATCCACCGCCTGTGCCCCATCCTCGACAGTGTCTACTGTCGCGCCAGTGAGTTCAACCAATTCGCATCCGACCAGCCGGTTGAATTCGTTGTCGTCGACCAGCAGGATGTGCGCTCCCGTCAGCGAGGGTGCAGTGACCTGTCTGGGGGCCTGCAATGGCTGCTCGGTTTGACCGCTCAGGACCTCTAACAGGGTGTCGAATAGAGTAGACCTGGTCACAGGTTTAGCTAGGAAGGCCTGAATCTCTCCGGCATTGGCCTGAGCGCGAGCCACTTCCAGTTCGCCACCAGTGATCAGAATAATGGGCATGTGACTACCTGCGGCTCGAATGCTGTGCGCCGTTTCCAAACCGTCTGAGCCAGGCAAGTACCAGTCGAGCAAAATCACGTCAAAATGCACCGCGTCCTTGAGCCGACGCATAGCCATCTCACCTGAATCCACGGTCTCCACCAAGCAGCCTAACTGCTGCAGCATCTGCTCAAGCAGAATGCGCATGGCAAGGTTATCTTCCACCACCAGCAACCGCTTACCGCCCAGCGGTGAATATACTGGCTGCCGTTTTGCCACGCCGGCAGAGATGGCAAAACGTGCGCTAAAACTGAAGCACGATCCGACTCCGGCCTCGCTCTCAACGCCGATCTCGCCGCCCATGTTCTGGACCAGTTGTTTGCTGATCGCCAGACCGAGGCCGGTGCCACCAAATTTCCGGGTCACGGAACTATCAGCCTGGGTAAAGGGGGTGAACAATTTTGCTTGCTGTTCAGGCGTCATGCCGGGTCCGGTATCACGCAGTTCGAAGCGTAAAGTCACTGCATCCGCGGTGGATTCCAGGGGAATTACGATCAGGCTGATTTCACCTTGATCAGTAAACTTGAGGGCATTGCTCATCAGATTGATTAGCACCTGACCCAAACGTAGCGGGTCGCCCAGCAAACCGTCTGGGATCCCCGACTGAGGAGCGATAACAAGTTCCAGGCCCTTTTCGCGCGCCTTCATCTCGAACATGCCGTAAGCACGCGTCAACACTTCGTCCAGGCTAAATGGGATAGATTCCATCTCGAGTTTGCCAGCCTCGATCTTGGCGAAGTCGAGGATATCGTTGACGACACCAAGCAAAGATTCGGCGGCACCGTGTATCTTGTCGATGTAGTTACGACCGCGCGCAGGTAGTTCGAGTGTCTGGCAGATGTAGGCAAAGCCTAGCACTGCGTTGATGGGCGTGCGTATCTCGTGACTCATGTTTGCAAGAAAACGGCTTCTAGCCTCAGAGGCGTTTTCCGCCAGTTCAAGCGCAGCCTTCAATTCGCTCTGAGCCTTATTTTGCGCGGTAATGTCTCGAATCACGCCTATGAATGTACTTCCCTCATCGTCCACCATTTCATTGACCGAGAGGTCCATGGCAAAGAGGCTGCCATCCTTGTGTCTGCCCTCCAACTCGACTCGCCGACCGATGATTCTTATCCGCCTGTGTAAGCGGTAATCCTTAAGGTAGCCATCATGCGCGCTGTGATGTGGTTCCGCCATTAGCAGGCTGACGTTGCTGCCAACCAACTCCTGTTCTGCATAACCGAAAATATCCCCAATCCTGTTATTGACGGAAAGTATGCTGCCGAAGCAATCTATATGAACCACCCCATCCTGCATGGTTCGCAAAATGGCTCGGCTGCGTGCCTCGCTGGCAACTAGCTTGGCCGCCTCGGCCTTGGCAAATCGTTTCGACTCTGTGATTGAATGCGCCGCCTGGTTTAATGCCTGAGTCAGTGCCAAGAATTCGACGGTAGTATCTATCAACGGCAATATCTCACCGTCGTGACGGTCGAGGCGGCTGGCAAAATCCTTCGCGATTCGGATGCTGCTCAAGGGACGTCTCAGGTAGAGCAGGACAGCGCAAGTACTGAGTAGAAGTGTGAATAATCCCGCCCGCAAGTTGTCCCACCACATGGCATTTTTTGCTTCGCTTACAGACGCCAGGCTGAATTTGAGACGAACCCAGCCCACCCTGTTATCGGCGCGGACAGATTGCCAAATAACCCTTGAGGCTCTGTCAGTCGTGCTTTCCATAACAAACTCCGCGTCTGTCTCCGGCGGCTCGAAAGTCGCGTTGAAATGCAGCGCAGCTTGCCCCTTGTCATCTAAAGCGACATCAGCCAGTGCTCGTCCACGTGGATCGAAGATCTGCAGTGTCAGCGTGCCAGGGAACTTGATCGCAGACAGTAGCAACTGCTCAAGCTTGTCAAAGTTTCCCTGAATAACGTCAGCCGCAGCGCTGGTAGCGATGTTGCTGGCCAGAGCCTGCGATTGATTCGTTAGTACCTGTTCGATGAGAGCGCCTTGCTCCTCGGACGTATGAACTGTGAAGGCAATTTGCGCGAACAACAGCGAACAAACGACGACCAGCAGCAACTGCACGGTAAAGCTACGGGGCACGATCCTCTGCAGAAAACTCATTCGCACTACTCTTTTTCGAGAACCAGGTGTTTTTCAAGCTTGAGCAGCTCCAGTGGCCGGTAGTCTCGTGCATAGTCTGCGGCCAGCGGCTTGGCCATTTGCACGGCCCGCAGGAGGGTTGCACTGGACGCATCGTCGTTCAATCTTAGTATGGCTGAAGTGACTGCCTTGCGCTGCTTCGCCGTAACTCGTGGGTGCACAACAAGCGGATGTGGCGCAAAGCCCGGCGTTTCATATATCACCCGCAACTGCTCGATGACTGCTACGGACTCACGCTGGAAGGCGCTCTCGACTGTTCCACCGGCGACAACTTTACCAAGGATCACATTGCGCAAAACATTGGAATGGGTCTCGACATAGTTCGGTTCGATCTTGATACCCCCCTTTTCTGCGAGCAGGGCGCGCATGTAGAGCGATGCACCGAAGGCATTGGGTGAAGGGAATGCGATCTTGGCATCTGAAAGGTCTTTGATGCTTCTGACCAAACTATCGCGGCGCACAAGCAGGAGGCCGGTTAGTAACTTTGTGTCGCGTACCAGAGGCAGATAACCAGCGGCGTGCTTTGCCATAACCGCGTGGTAAGGATTCATAAAAGCGAGGTCAGGTACACCCTTGAGTACATCTGCTTCGAACGCCGGGATGTTCTGGTAGGTCTTCAGGACGAGAAGTACGCCGCTGTCGAGCGACACCCTTTCCAGAAATGGCGTCCAGTCCTTGTGAATCTGCAACGCCGTGAATTGCGGCACCACGGCAACGATCAGTGGGCGTGATGACGTGGCTAAAGGATTTGCGTAAGCTGATGCGGCGGCGACAGAAAGCAGAAAAGGCCAAAGCATGCGGCTAACGGTCAGGGCGTAGGCGACGACAAGCAGCAAGCCCACTCCAAGCTTGGCGGATATGGATGGCATGCTCATTTGGTGGTCGTATCGTCCGTCGAGGCAGTTCTAGCTAGCAGGCGCGCAACGCATCACCGAATAAATCGGAAGTACGCAATAAACTGCTGCAGCCTAGACGACGTGGCCTTCATCTGAGCAGCCTTCTTGGTTACCTCGCCAATTGACACCGAAGTCTGTTCAATTCCCCCGACAATGCCCTCGATCTGACGTGCTATTTCATTTCCGGCTGCAGATTGCTCTCGCGTACCATCAGCAATATGACTGGAGATCGTTGCCACCTCCTCCCCGTGGTGAGAAACAGCATCGAGCCCGAAACGCGCCTCTGCTACGGCGACATTCGCGGTAGCAACATGACTTCCCGCAGATTCCATTGTAGTCACGGCAACCTTTGTAATGCGCTGGATTGTTTGAACACTGGCGGTAATTTCCGAGGTTTGTTTGCTCGAATTCTCGGCCAACTTTCTGACTTCATCAGCGACTACAGCGAACCCACGCCCTGATTCTCCAGCACGGGCCGCCTCAATGGCCGCGTTGAGGGCCAGGAGATTGGTCTGATCGGCGATGCTGCGTATGACTTGGCTCACACTTTCGATAGCAGAGATGGACTGGAAAAGTTCAGTCATGGTTTGTCCTGCGCTATTCACAGTAGCCACTACGTTCTCTGAAGCGGCCTGCGTTTCACCCATCCGAACTGATGCCTCGTTCAACAACTCATGCGAGGCAGCGACCGCTTGTGATGCTTGTTGAGCACTGTCGGCAATTTCATTGACTGATGTTACCAACTGTTCAACTGCAGCTGCGATTGACGTTGCCGCACCTGATTGGATCTCGGTCACATTCCGCGTGTGCTCCATCTCAGTATTCAAGACGTCGGCATCCTCGCCAACTTGATGCGCTGCTTCGGCAATTTCAGCCATCATTGCCTTAAGATGGGTTTGCATAGTGACCAGGGCATCATTGAGTTTTCCAAGTTCATCAACTCGATGCAAGGGAATATCATCTGTCAGGTCGCCTTGAGCAATATGTTCCATCCGATTTATTATTCGGTGGATGATGGTCATCATCTGATTCTGAAGGACTAGCAGCCAAACTCCTGCAACTACACCTGATAGGCCAAGTAACTGGCGAACACCTTCGACAAACTCAGGAGAAAGCCTGAATGACGGTGCCAGCATGTGCAGGATGGCACCTATCAACTGCGACACGATGAGCCAGAGTACAAATAGGGTTAGCTTCGTCTTGATGGATATTCTCATCCAGGCCGAAGGCTTCGGTATATTGGCCTTGCCCTCTTTTAGCTTCTGGTAAAGGGTTTCGGCTTCTGCAACCTGCTGCCTGGTGGGTTCTGTGCGAACCGACATATAGCCAATGGTTTCACTATTTTTGAGTACGGGTACGACGAGGGCGTCGACCCAGTAGAAATGGCCGCTCTTGCAGCGGTTTTTGACGATGCCACGCCAAGGACGACCCTCCTTTAGCGTGTCCCATAACCAAGCGAACGCTCCGGGCAACATGTCAGGATGTCGGACCACGTTGTGGTTCTTGCCAATCAACTCTTCTCTGGAAAACCCGCTCACTTCCACGAAGGTGTCGTTAGCGTAGGTTGTCATTCCTTTAAGATCGGTACGCGAAACGATGTAGCGGTCCTTGGGAAAGGGAACCTCAACCTGAGTAACGGGCAGATTTATTTTCATTTTTTTGACATTTCCCAGGAGGCCGGCGTGAATGAGACCTGATCTACTGCCGCAGATCAGATCTCTATCCAACGTTATAGATGACAGAGTATGGGAAAGACTTGATATACATCAATGGAGCCCCCTTTTCCCTTCAATTCAAGGGCAGTAATTTCTGAACAAATGTTACGCCACTAATTATTCCTCCATTGCCCATGTCAGTGGGCGTAACAGGTGAACAACGATCAGGGAGTCAGCAGCGCTGGGGATCTGCTCCGGTAGGTTAAACCGGGCATTCAGGAAGGAGGCGTTGGGTTTCTCTCTGGCTCCCTTAATGGCCGTCCAGAGCCACTGCCGCCCGCAAAGTCCCTGCCGTAAAGCAGTCGCCAAATTTCTGTTGTTCCCAACCGGCTCCCCTCGGCGGATAAGATCGACCCAAATACGTCATCAACGAGAATCTGGAGTTTGCGCATCACGATACGGCAAGTTTCATTTGCACCAGAGCAGCACGCCCCAGGGTTGCGAAGGGATTTCCCAAGGTCTCGGGAAACTCGAAGTGATTGTAGCCCTCGCCGCGGATGGTTTGAACGGGCTTGCCAGCCTGCCGCAGCGCTTTTGCAAAGTCGAGCGACTGGCGCTGGAACTCGGGAGTATCGAGCGAGGCATATGCAACAATCAGCGGCACGTTGATTCGATCGAGATGCCGTTGCGTACTGAGCGATTGTTCCATCTCGTCGGTGAACTTTATGTAAGAACTGCGTGCCGAAAGTCGCGGCGCCTTGAGGTCGTACATGCCGGAAACGAGTATTGCGCCTTTAAGGACGTCAGCGGGCAGGTCGAACTCCTTCTGCCAGTCGGTGATCACGGCACAACCCCCGAGATGGGCGCCAGACGAATGGCCGGAGAGATAAAGGCGGCTTGGGTCGCCACCGAAACTCGCCGCATTCTTGTAGACCCATGCCACTGCCCTTCGCACCTGTTCGGCCATAGGGGTCAAGTTTCCGCCTGCGGCTTCTACCGCGACGAAGTCGGGCACGACATAATGCGCACCAGCTTGCACGAACATTTCAGCGGGGTAGCCAGAATTCTTCGCCAACCCACCGCGCCATGCGCCACCGTGGATGAATACCATGATCGGCGCGTTGGGCCGGGTGGTCGTGTAGATATCAAGCTTTTCGACCTCGGAAGGGCCATAGGCGATACGCCGCGGCGCGCCGATACGCTGGCGCACAAACTCGCTGTTCGTCGCCAGGCGCCCCTGTATTTGCAACAGATTAGCTGCCCAAGGCGCCTGGTCATAGGCAAGATCCAGTTCCGCCTGGTCGTAGTCAAGAAACACCCGCGGGCCTTTCACCCCGGCGGTGGGCAGCGGCGCACAACGCATTGCCTGTTGAGCGAACACGCTACCGGGGGTGAGAGCCGCGCTCGCGGCAGCTGACGCCGCAATGCCGAGCATGGCACGGCGGGAAACAAGATGGTTCGACTGCGATTCGATGTTGGCCATATTTTCCTACCTCGTGTGCTTCGTGGCTAGGGGCTTCAATTGAAGGTGTTGAAGTTTCAAATATCGACTTTACCATCATACTTGCTTGAGTGACCGCATTGGGGGGAGCGTGCTCGGATGCTTGCTCATGGCCAAGCAGAGGCCGTCGGTTCAGATAGCCGAGGGGCACTGAGCAGGTTCTGCCTTGCGCTGAGATTCCGCGACGGGTTGCAAACGCTGCGCGGCGGCATATACTCACGCTCAAAGAATCGCAGGGCTCTTCCCGGATCACTGCGGCATGGACCACAGGAAGCAGGTCAGGTATTGCAACAACCAGCAGTTCCCGCACCCGTGCCTGTTTCGCCCGACGTTCCCCATTGGCGAGCAAACCATAGTGTCGAATACGATGAAAAACAGGAGGTACCCTCGTGGGAACAAACCCTAAGACCTGCGCCGCAAACGAGTATCTGCAAAGCTGGGATTGCCGCAACCTGTTCGTGATCGGCGCACTCGCCTACCGGGCGGCGGTTGCGATCAAGCGCCAAGTCAAGAATCCCGGCCCGCTGGTGTCCGCATGATGAAGCAACTTATGACAGTTACATTGATGCTCGTTTTAGTCGCAGGAATGGCGCACGCCGAAACTGACGCCAAACGCGGCGAAAAAGTGTTCGAAGAATGTCGCGCTTGTCATGCCACGGAGCGCGGCGGCGAGGGCCTGGGGCCGGATCTTCACGGCATGATTGGCAGGCGTGCCGGCACACTCGAGAGCTTCCGCTACTCCCCGGCAATGAAAAAGAGCGGCATCACCTGGAGCGCGCAAACCCTGGAGAGTTTCATCAGCGATCCGCAAAAGACCGTGCCTGCCAATCGCATGCCCTATTCCGGCATGGCCGAGGCGAAAGACCGCGCCGACCTCATCCTGTATCTGCAGGAAGCCTTCAAGTAAGAAACAACTGCAGCAGATCGTTGAGGAAGCGCTGCCCTTTCCTGGTCGGCGAAATGCGCTCAGAGTCAGCCGTGAGCAAGTCCTGGCGCCGCGCCCTTTCCAGGGCATCGGCAGCGACTGAAAGCGGCAGGCCGGTGCGCTCCCCGAACAGCCTTGCGGGAAATCCCCCGGTCAGCCGCAAGGCATTCATCATGAACTCGAAGGGCAACTCGCTGGCAGAAACCGTATGGCGCTCCTGCAGGAAGTCGCCTCCGAGATAATCGCGTGGATGGCGACGCCGCGACTCGCGGACTATGCCAGCAAAGGAAGACAATTTGCCATGGGCGCCCGCGCCTATGCCGAGATAGTCGCCGAAGCTCCAGTAGTTGAGATTGTGCGCGCAACGCCGTCCGGCAATGGCGAAGGCCGAGGTCTCATAGTGCTCGAAACCCGCCGCGCCAAGCGTCTCCTCGATCATCTCCTGCATGTCGGCCGACAGGTCGTCGTCTGGCAGGGGCGGCGGCGCGTGATGGAAGGGCGTGTTGGGTTCCAGGGTCAGGTGGTAGGCGGAGAGATGCTGGGGAGCAAAGGAAAATGCGGTTTCCAGGTCTTTGCGCGCCTGGCCGAGCGTCTGCTGCGGCAGCGCATACATCAGGTCGAGATTGACGTTCTCGAAAGTCGCAAGCGCCAGTTCGATCGCGCGGCGGGCCTCATCAGCCGAGTGGATTCGACCGAGCGCGGCGAGATGAAGGTCGTCGAAGCTCTGTATCCCGAGTGAAACGCGGTTCACACCGGCATCGCGAAAACCCGCGAACTTCCCCGCCTCGACCGTGCCGGGATTGGCCTCCATCGTGATTTCCGCATCGGGGGCAAGAGTCAGGCGGGCGCGTATCGCCGCCAAGAGGGTATCGACCGCTCTTGCCGAGAGCAGGCTGGGCGTGCCGCCGCCAATGAAAATGCTGGACACGCGCCGGCCCCATACCTGCGGCAGGGAGGCCTCAAGATCGGCGATCAGGGCGGCAAGATAATCTTCTTCAGGGATGTGGCCGCGCGCCTCATGGGAATTGAAGTCGCAATAGGGACACTTCTTCACGCACCAGGGAAAGTGCACATAAAGCGACAAGGGTAGAGAGACCGTTATGCCTGGCCCGGCTTCAGTCTCCAAGGCTGGCGCTGCGGCCAGCGCAATGGGGATGAGGCGCGCCATCTCAGGCACTCCTGCTGCGCAGTCGCTCCAGCAGTTTCGCCAATGCCAGTCCGCGATGGGAAAGTGCGTTCTTCTGCGAAGACGAGATCTCTGCTGCGGAGAGGCCGAGGCCGGGCACGAGGAAAAGAGGGTCGTAGCCGAAGCCGCCGCGGCCTCTGGGTTCGCGCAGGATCTCGCCGTGCCATTCGGCTTCAAAGATCAGGGGCTGCGGATCTTGCGCATGGGAGAGCAGCACCAGGACGCAGACATAGTGGGCGCGCCTATCCTCTTGGCCGGCGAGATCGGCAAGCAATCTGGCATTGTTCCTGGCGTCCGACTTCGGCTCGCCGCCATAACGTGCGGAGAGAACCCCGGGCGCGCCGCCCAGCGCCGCCACGCACAGTCCGGAGTCGTCGGCGAGCGCCGGCAGTCCGGAGAGCCTGGCGGCATGACGCGCCTTGGCAAGGGCATTCTCGACGAAGGTCGGGTGCGGTTCCTCCGCCTCGGGAATAGCGAAGGCCTGTTGCGGCAGCACCTCGAAATCGAGAGGTGCGAGCATTTCGCCGAATTCCTTCAGCTTGCCCGGGTTGTTGCTGGCCAGGACAAGACGTTTCATTTCACTCCCAGTGCCTGCTTCTGCGCCTGTACCAGGCTTATCACACCGGCTTGCGCCAGGTCGAGCAGGGTTTCCAGTTCTGCGCGCGAGAAGGGCTCGCCTTCGGCCGTGCCCTGCACTTCGACGAGACCGCCCTTTGCCGTCATCACCACATTCATGTCGGTGTCGCAGTTGGAATCCTCTTCGTAGTCGAGGTCGAGCATGGCAATGCCGCCGACGATGCCAACCGATATGGCGGCGACGAAATCCTTCAGCGGATTCTGCGCGATCTTGCCAGCCGCCATGAGTCCATTGAGAGCATCGGCGAGCGCCACGCAGGCGCCGGTGATGGCGGCGGTGCGGGTGCCGCCGTCGGCTTGCAGCACATCGCAGTCGAGGGTGATCTGGCGTTCGCCCAGGGCGGAAAGATCGGTCACGGCGCGCAGGGAGCGGCCGATCAACCGCTGGATTTCCTGCGTGCGGCCGCTCTGCTTGCCGCGCGCCGCTTCCCGCGCCATGCGGGTGTGGGTCGAGCGCGGCAGCATGCCGTACTCTGCCGTGATCCAGCCTTGGCCTTTGCCGCGCAGAAATCCAGGCACGCTCTCTTCGACGCTGGCGGTGCACAACACCCGCGTCTGGCCGAACTCCACAAGGACGCTGCCCTCGGCATGGTGGGTGAAATTGCGGGTAATGCATATCTCGCGCAACTGGTCGAATCTGCGCTCGTTGGTTCGGGTCATATTGGCTTTCTAGTCGGAGTATTTACGGATGGCATTGCGGATTTCGCTGATGGCACGCTCGATGTCGTCCTCGGAAAGATCGGGCGCAACCTTTCCCAAGTCGCCCATCTTGGTGGTGAAGGCGTTCAAGGGCATGGTGCGCGTGGAGATGCTGGCCATACTCGTATCCTCGGCATAGTTCTCGCCCCACTGCATGGCGATCAGGGAGAGATTGTCGGCATTGTCGCGGGCGCGCGTTTCGGCCAGGTCTAGCAGGCGGGGCACGGCCGTCATCGGGTTCATGCCGGAGAGCGAACTCACCAGGAGATCGCTGCCGAGAGGCCCCCAGACACCGTCCGTGCACAGCGCCATGACATCGCCGAGTTTGAGCGGGGTCTTGCGCGAGAAGTCTATCTGCGGCGGATGGTTGCCGCCCAGGCAACTGAAAACGCGGTTCCTGGAGGGGTGCACGGCGGCAGCCTCGGCATCTATCAAGCCCTGGTCGAGCATCATCTGCACGCGCGAGTGATCGCGCGTCTGGGACAGCGCGCGGCCGCCGCGCAGGACGTAGAGGCGGGAGTCGCCGGCGTGGGCCCAATAGGCCACATTCTTCTGCACCACGCAGACGACGCAGGTGGTGCGCGGCGCTTCCGGCAGTTTCCGGTCCACTGCATAGTCGAGAATGGTGTGATGGGCGTGGCTCAATGCACGGGACAGGAACAGGAAGGGGTCGGCCAACGCCGGCTTGGCATCGCGCTGGAAGGCCCCGGTGATGTATTGCACGGCGATCTGTGCCGCCACTTCGCCGTAGAGATGGCCGCCCATGCCGTCGGCGATCACCATCATCAGGGCGTCGCGCGAATAGCAATAGGCGACGCGGTCCTGATTGGAATCGCGGTTGCCTATGCGGCTTTCCTGATAAATGGTGAACTTCATTTAGTGGCTGTTGCGAACGGTTGTTTGTGAGTTACAGCCACTTATGCAGTGGCGAGTGGCTGTTGCGAACGGTTGTTTGTGAGTTACAGCCACTTAAGCAGTGGCGAGTGGCTGTTGCGAACGGTTGTTTGTGAGTTACAGCCACTTATGCAGTGGCGAGTGGCTGTTAGTGCGCTCAGTGGATCAAGT
>CAIYYX010000049.1 GCA_903930535.1 uncultured Sterolibacterium sp.
CCTACCGGTGATGAAGGTGGTTTCCGTCGCAACCGCCGCGGATCTGGCGTTGGCCGAGCCGTTCCTGGCGGTGAGCGACCGCCTGCTGTTCGACGCCAAGCCGCCCAAGGGCGCCACCCTACCCGGCGGCAACGCCGTCAGCTTCGACTGGTCCATCCTGACCGGGTGCAAATGGGGAGTGCCGTGGATGCTGGCCGGCGGCCTGACTCCCGCCAACGTGGCCGAGGCCGTCCGCATCTCGGGAGCCCCCGCCGTCGACGTCTCCTCCGGAGTGGAAAGCGCGCCAGGGGTCAAGGACGCCGATAAGATCCGCGCCTTCATCGCCGCCGTACGGGGCGTTTAGCGATTCGGACTGAGTCGTTTTGAGCGTCGCGGCAACCGCCAATAGCCGTCATGCGCGGGCTTGTCCCTACCGGATTCACACATTTGTCTGGCATCCCATGACAGGATGGATCGTTACCGAACCAGTCCGGGATCAGGCAATGGCATGAACCACCAAGGCTCCACCCCCTTCGGTAGGGGCCCAAGAGGGCAGGACACCAAGAGGATTTTCAAAATTCGTCATCACCGGGCCTGTCCCGGTGATCCACGCGGTTCCGCCTAAAATTTATATGAAACAATGCACTATGATGATCGGCGTGGATGCCCGGCACAAGGCCACGGCTGTCCGGTTTAAATTCATACCCATTGCAGCACCATCTGATTGGGGTCAATCCGAGGTTTTGGATCGTCCCCTATCAGGCGGTCGATGCGCCGTCGGTGCATGAGGTTTGCTCGGACGAGGCGGGCGAAGGCGAGTGGGCTCTGGACGGCTTTTTGGGCCGCCTGAGCCATCCGCAGCAGCAGGAACGCAATCAGGGCAACGGCGATCTGGATGCGCACGGCGTTTTCGCTGTGGCCGAGGAAATGGCGGATTTTCAGGGTTTGCTTGACCCAGCGGAAGAACAGTTCGATGGCCCAGCGCCGCTTATAGAGATCGGCGATTTCCTGGGCGGAAGCATCAAGGTCGTTGCACAGGATGCGCAGCACCTTGCCGGTTTCGATTTCGACACGGACCTCACGTACAGGGTCACGGAACGGGTTTTTGCGGTTCTTGGCCTGGCGTTGTGGCAGGAGCCCTATGCGGTCCGAAAGGATGTTGGCGGCATCCTTGGGCACCTCCATCTCCGCCTTCACGGTCAGGGGTGTGTTGGATTTGAAGCGGGTGACGATACGGCATCCGGCCTGATCCATTTTCGCCCACCAGCCGTAATCGTAGTAACCAAGATCGAAGACGTAGGTTGCTCCCGCCTCAATGGGCATGGTTTGGGCCGCCGTGATGTCGTTGACTTTGGCTGCCGTCACCGCCGCGTAAATGGGCCGGTCCGCGTCCGCGTCGTAGATGACGTGAGCTTTGGCGCCGCAGGCTTTGGCGGAAAAATGCGCCCACTCCGAACCCAACCCGCTCAGGCGGATACCAGTCGAATCGATCAGGTACGTTGCCTCACCGATGGCACGGCGCAGGCCCCGCTGTGCCTGAGCCACCATCGCTGCGAACAGATCGCTGAACATTGCGCTTGGCCGAACAGCATTGGCGTCGGCCAGGGTCGAGCGCGATACCGTCCGTCCTCCGACATGGTAAAGCCGCGCCGCGTGGCTCTCCAGGCCGCCAACGATCTCTCTCAGGCTGGATGCTCCCGAAAGCTGCCCGTACAGCAGCGCGATGAACTGGCTTTTGCTCGAAAGGCGGCGGACATGCTTGTCCGCCTCATGCTCGCTGACCAGTTGCTCGAACACGCCCCACGGAACTTGCTTCAAAAGGTCGTGAAGAACGCTATTCTGATGCCGCACGGTGTTGCTCCATTTCGTGTCCAGGAGACGCGCCAACGTCTGAACACGAGTAGAATCAACACCGTGCGCTCAGTCCAGAAATTTAAACCGGACAGCCGTGGCACAAGGCCGGGCATGACGGAGAGCAAGAAACCGCGTCAGCCTCTTGGTGTCTTGGTGGTGAATCATCCTTCACGGATTTATGAGATGTGTGCATCCGGTAGGGGTACAGGAGGGAAACCATGACCGAACCGACCTCCTTCGACGTCCTGATCATCGGCGGCG
>CAIYYX010000050.1 GCA_903930535.1 uncultured Sterolibacterium sp.
AGGATGCCAAACAATTAACACCCGCTCCGTTTACACAAAATTCGGGACACCCTCCCAACCACTTGCTATGCAGCGTCAACAGGTTGCATAACCCTCGACTGATTTGCCAGTTTAAAGTCCCCGTACTGGGACCGGCTTGATAACCTTCAAACCTAGGGCGTGGACACGCCTGTGACACGCCGGGTGTAACAGCACCCGGTTGGAGAGAGCATCGCTCCCACCAAACTGGCGATAGACGATATGGTGGTCGTCCATGCTCTCATCAGTTATGTCGATTTCTTGCTGACAGAGAGCGCACCTACCATCTTGGCTGAACCAGAGAGCAGCCCTTTGAACGCTCCAGAGGGTGTGACCCATCCGTTGCACTCGTAGCTTCTCACCGTAGGCCTGCCAATCCGGGTGGAAAGGGTTGTAATCCCCCCTCACTTTTACGTGGCGGACAATTTTCGTGTCCGACAGTAGATACAGCGGTAGCGGTATCCGATCGTTACCCCCAAAGGGGTCATCCTGCAAGCCAGAAAATTGTTTGCGTGAGCCACACTGTTTCCAGTAGTGCCCGTACACCCATTTCGTAGTCTTCCTCGGATGGCGTCGCAGAGCCCAGCGCATCAACCTCCAATAAATTAGATGATCAACTTTACTGAAAGTTTCCTTGGCAACCGTTCCCTCGTGGTACCGAGCCCAGCCCTTAAGGACTGGAGTCAGGCGCTTTATCAGCGTTTCTGTTGGAACAGACAGTGAATCGACGATGATCTCTTTGGCTTTGTCATAAAACGCTTTCACATTTTTCTGACTCGGCTTGATTAGCAGCTTGCCTCCGTATTTACGGAAGTTCCAACCCACGAAATCAAAGCCTTGGTCAATGTTCACGATGCGCGTCTTTTCCTCGGAAAGTATGAGTCCTCGCTCGCGCAAGAACTCAACTACCCATGGTTTGACTGTATTTTCCAGAATCTCTTTCGAGGCGCCGGTAATTACAAAGTCATCTGCGTATCGAATCAAGTTCACCTTACCCCTTTTGGCCTGTCCGACTCCAAGCTTTACCCGAAGGAATTGCATAAGACCAGTTTCCAAACCGTTGAGAGTGATGTTCGCCAATGTCGGCGAGATGACACCGCCTTGCGGCGTGCCGTCATCCGTGGGCCGAAATTGACCAAGCTCAAAGACTCCGCACTTCAACCACTTGCGTAGCTTCACCTTGTCCATATGGACATGTTTCAGCAACCATTCGTGGTTGATGTTGTCAAAGAACCCAGAGATGTCCGCATCCAGCACCCATTGGGCCGAGACCTTTTGGGATAGGGAAACAAACAACTGGGACCGGGCATCATGCGTTGATCGTCCCTTCCTGAACCCGTATGAGTTCGAGTCGGACGCGCATTCCACCGCTGGCTCCAGCGCAAGCAGATGCAGTGCTTGCATGGCTCTGTCCTTCATCGTCGGTATGCCCAGAGGGCGTTCCTTTCCGTTGGCCTTTGGGATATAGACCCGCCGCAGGGGCAGGGGCCGATACCTTTTGGAGTTCAGACAACGAATCGCATTCCATTTCTTCTTTGGCGTGTCCCAAAGTACGCGGTCGATGCCACTCGTCCGCTTCCCTTTGTTATCCGTTACTTTCCTGACGGCCAATGCCTTGGCCTGCCAAGACCGGATCAGGCTTCGTGTGAGTCTTGCGACACGTCTGAAGTCTTTCTCCGTTTCTGCCTGCGCTATCACGCTCTGCGCCTTCCCTACGAATTGCATGACGGCTTTCCAATCGATGGATTGCCAATCAATGGATTCGTCCAAAGGCGCAGCGTCATTTCTGACGTTTTCCATACCATCCTCCAGTTAGGTTTAACCCAATTTGAAGAAGGCACTGACCCAGAGGGTCAGTTACCCTCCGGGTCTAGTTAAAGTCGCAACGGCTTTGCGCTGTCGCACTCTGGGCAAGTCTGCTCGCTTTCGCTTAGGCATGACCTATCCAGTCCATTACAGACTGGCGTTCGCTTTTTGCCCAATCCTCTACCCCCTCCGCCATGGCCGTTGATTACTCGCGGGTTGCCAGCACCTCGCGGTGTTGGCGCCGAATGGGGCTTACCTCGTTTCCCTTTGTGTCCATCTGGTGGCTAACCAGAAGATGGGGTTAGGGACCCTCTATCCACCGGAAGTCATTTGGGAACGATGCGAGGGCAATGATCCACGCATCCTGACTTCATGCCTTTTGGCCTCAGCTCTCCTCCTAGAAAGAAAACAAGCGTTAGCTGGACTATCGTTACGACGGTTCAAGCGAGAGTTCACATTACATTTCCCGTACCCTTTACCTTGCCGACCTTCCCAAGTCTTGTTCATTGGAAGATAGGGCTGATTTGCATCAGCCTTGTGTGCTCACGCACGGATCGTTTTATCTGCAGCTCCGCACCCCTAGATCACTCCAGACGCACGTGCAGTCAAGGTCACGCCGTTCCAGACGTGGTTTCAGTAGGAAACAAGACACAAAGAGCGGCTCGCTCTTGATCAGTAACTTTCAATACAAATCAAATTTGTAAAGAATTGTAAAGATACCATCTTTTTCAAGAATGTGTCTCATATTGGCAACAAAACACCCTCCTTTGGAGCGTGGTTCACCAGTCCCGCGCCCTACGGACGTGGGCTGTAGTAGCCAAATAGAGCCACTTGGCTGCTACAAAGTTAGCCCCTTTTAAGGGGGGCGGAACGGAACCTCTTCAGAGGGAAACCGTTCACTGATATAGATGATCACTAGGATCAAAATGAAGCGACTCGAGTCGCACCATTGCACCGATAATACCGGTATGCCTCTAATACAACTTACCCCTGCCCAGCGCAAAGTTCACCGCGCCGATGCGCACCACCTTGACCCCGTAGTCATGGTCGGAAACGACTGCTTGACCGTCAATGTCAAAAAAGAAGTC
>CAIYYX010000051.1 GCA_903930535.1 uncultured Sterolibacterium sp.
CACGCCCTGTTCCGCGTGCCGCTGCCGCAGATCTATCGGGGTGTGCTGCCCTTCATAGGCGTCTATCTCATCGCCTTGTTGCTCATCACCTTCATCCCCGCCATCTCGCTCGCCCCGCTCGCCCTGCTCAAGAACTGAAGCCCGAGCCCGCGCGAAACAAATTCATAGGAGTTAAAAATGACCCATAAGACCATGAGAGACTTTCTCACCGCCCTGGAAAAAAAGGGCCTGCTGCGCCGGATTTCCAGACCCGTCGACCGTACGTGGGAACCCGCAGCCCTGGCGAAATGGATGTATCAGGCGGTGCCCGCAGAGAAATGCTTCGGCATGTATTTCGAAAATGTCAAAGGCTCGGACATCCCCATCGTCACCGCTGCGCTGGGCGCCAATACGGCTGCCTATGCGGTTGCCCTGGACGTCGAGATCGATGACATCAACGCTGCCTGGGTCAAGGCCTGCCGCAACCCCATCAAACCGAAGATTGTCGATAAGGCGATGTGCCAGGAAGTGGTATTCACCGGCAAGGACGTACGCCTGTCCTCCCTGCCGATTCCCGTATGGACGCCGGGCAAGGACGTCGGTCCCTATCTCACGACCAATACCGTCACCAAGGATTTCGACACGGGCATCCAGAACATGGGCGTCTATCGCACCATGGTTCGCGATGAGACGAGCGTCATTCCGAATCTCGCGCCGGGGCGTCAGGGCCATCAAAACATGCTCACCTGGAGCGACAAGGGCAAGGTCGCGCCCATCGCCTGGGTGATTGCCGCCCCACCCGCCGTGCATTTTGCCACCGTGGCCAACCTGCCCTACGGCGCCGACGAGATCGAAATCGCCGGCGGCATGATGGGTCAGCCTGTGAACATGGTGAAGGCGAAGACGGTTGACCTCATGGTTCCGGCTGACGCCGAAATCATCATCGAAGGCGAGATCCATCCGGGCGAGACCGACATGGAGGGACCGTTCGGCGAATTCGCCGGCTATATGGGACCGATAGACCGCCGCCCCGTGGTGCGCATCACCGCCATCACCCACCGCAAGAATCCAATCTTTTATGGCTATACCAGCCAGATGCCGCCTTCAGAGAGCACCACCATTCAGAGCCTGACCAACGCCGGGGTCATGCTGAAGATGCTGCGTTATGACCTGGGCGAACCCAGCGTATCAGATGTGTTCATCGACCTCACCTTCGGCGGCCTGCTCGCCCATGCCATCATCGCCATGAAGCCCGGCTACCCGGCGCATTCGAAGAAGGTGGGACGCCTGGTCGCCGCCATGTCGCCCATCAAGCGCGTGACCGTCGTCGACGACGACGTCGATATCCGCGACCACAGCCATGTCGAATGGGCGATGAATTCGCGCTACAACCCGGCCCGCGACACCGTTCTGATTGATGACGTCTATTTCCCGATCAACATGGACCCTTCTGTCCGCTCCCAGACCTCGCAAAGCACCATGGGCAGCAAGGTCGTCTGCGACGCCACGCAGAAGATAGACGCCGGCACCTTCTCGCTGCCGTCCAAGGAAATCATGATGAAGGCGCTGGAATTGTGGAAGGAAATCGGCCTGCCCGAGTTCGAGATTCCGAAGCGCGCGAAACTGCGCATCGATCGTTCCTGAGCAGGGGCCACTGAGTCGGGATAGGGCAAGATGCTGCTGCTTCAGCAAATCATCAATGGGCTGATGATGGGCGGCATCTATGTGCTCGTTGCCGTTTCGTTCACCCTGACCATAGGCGTCCTCAACTTTCTCAACTTCAGCATTCCGGGCATTTTCATGCTCAGCGCCATCATGGCCTGGCGCGCCCTGGAGAATGGCTGGCACTGGGGCCTGGCGATCCCCTTCGGTCTCTTGGTCGCCATTTGCGCCTCCTTTGTGGTTGAGCGTTTCACTTATCGTTTCATGAAAAACGTTGACCACGAAATCCCGCTGGTCAGTTCCATCGGCTTCCTGATTCTGTTCGAAAATCTGGTGCTCGTCGCCTGGGGCTCTGACCAGCAGAAGTTTCCTTCGCTAATCCCCGACCTCAACATCCGCGCGGGGGGACTCATCATCGGCATCGGCCAGATGTTGAGCCTGGCACTGGCACTGCTCTTGGTCATAGGAATTTCCTTGCTGTTGAAGCGCACGCAACTGGGACGGGGCATTCGCGCGCTTGCCGAAAACGCCGAGACAGCCACACTTCTTGGCATCGAGGTGCACCGCATCGTTCCCGTCCTGTTCGTCGTCACCGGCCTCCTGACCGGCATCAGCGGCATCCTCTTCGCCATGAACTACCAGCAGGTATCGGCAGCCATGGGCGACGTCGTCGGCCTCAAGGGAATCGCCGCCATGGTCATCGGCGGCATGGGCAACATCTGGGGAGCAATCATAGGCGGCCTGTTGATCGGGTTGACCGAAGTGTTGTCGATTTATTTCTTCGGCGCCGACAAGGTCGACTTCTATGTCTATGGCCTGTTTCTGGTCCTCATCATCCTGCGACCACAGGGCATTCTCGGCAGTTCGGCAGCAACCGGAGTGAAGCTATGAGCGGCTACGCCGAAGCCATACTCCTGATGCTGGCGATCAATGTCGTGGTTGCCCAGGCCGGCTATCTGCCGCTGGCTGCCGGCCAGCTCAATCTTGGCGTGGCCGGTTTCATGGCGATTGGCGCCTATGTCTCGGCGTTTGTCACCAACACATACGACCTGCCCATCGTGCTGGGCATCGTCAGCGGCGCCTTCGCCGCATGGCTGGTGGCTGTCCTGCTGGCCGTGCCACTGTTGCGGGCCAGCGGCATCTATCTGGCACTCGCCACTTTCGCCCTCGGCCAGGTGATCCAGGCGGTATTTCTCAACCTGGAAGTGGTCGGCGCAGCGGCCGGATATGCGGTCAAGAAACACGCCAGTTTCTCGCTCATCATGACTACCACGGCCACGGTGCTTGCCCTCGTGTTCCTGCTCTCGCGCACGCGCTTCGCCCTTTACCTGACGGCAGTGAAGAATGATCCTGTCGTCTCGGATCTCTTCGGCATCAATGTCCGCATGATCAAGGTGCAGGCCTTTTCCCTGGGTGCCCTCATCGCCGGCGTCGGCGGTGCGCTCTATGCGCACCAGTACAGCTACCTCGAGCCGCAAAACTTCAATATTCTGCTCAGTGTCTATATCGTTCTTTACGTCCTGCTTGGCGGCACCCAGACCGTGCTCGGACCTATCCTCGGCGCCTTCTTCTTCACCCTGCTGCCGGAACTGCTGCGCGGCAGCGAGCAATGGCGTTATGTCGTTTTCGCGCTGTTCATCATCGCCTTGATGGCATTGAGACCGCAAGGTCTGATCACCACCGAGTTGTTGCGGCGGCTGACTCTGCGCCGGGAGAGCAAGGGATGAGTAAGCCTGCGCTGCTCGAATTCGCCGAAGTCAGCAAGCTCTTCGGCGGCCTCGCGGTCATCACGCAGCTGAGCTTCAAGGTCGACGCCGGCGAGCGTCTTGCGCTCATCGGTCCGAACGGTGCTGGCAAGAGCACGGTATTCAACTTGATCAGCGGCGTCTATCCTCTCTCCGCCGGCCGCATCCTGATTGAAGGGAAGGACATCACTCAAATGGCTTCGCGGCGACGCATCTATCACGGCGTATCGCGCAGCTTTCAGAATATCAGGCTGATGGAGCACCAGACGGCCATCGAGAACATCATGCTGGGCCAGCATCCGACCGCCAGTTCGCTCTCCGATCTACTGACGCCCTATCGCTTGCAAAGGCGAAGCCCCTGGGTCGAAGAAGCGAAGGAAGCTCTGGCGCGGGCAAAGCTCGCGCAATATGCCGAGCGGCCGGTCAATACCCTGCCCTACGGTGTCAGGAAGCGCATTGACTTGCTGCGGGCAGTGATGGCTCGCCCGAAATTGTTGCTGCTGGACGAACCGGCTGCCGGGCTCAACCCGGTGGAAACCGAAGAACTGCACGAGCAGTTGATGGCCATACACGACAGCGGCATTACGCTCCTGGTCGTCGAACACGACATGCATTTCGTGGACAGGTTGTGCACCCGCGTCGTCGTCATCAACTTCGGCGAGAAAATCGCCGAGGGCACCATGGATGAGGTGAGGCGGGACGCCAAGGTCCGCGAGGCTTATCTGGGTGCCGAAGTGGCGACGGAGGCCAGCGATGCTTCTTGAGGCGAAGGGATTGAATGTCCGCTATGGCCGCATCACCGCGGTCAAGGATCTCGACATCACGGTGGCAGAAGGGCAGATCGTCACCGTACTTGGCGCCAACGGCGCCGGCAAGAGCAGTCTGCTCAAGGCGCTGATTGGCTTGGTCAAGCCGGCCTCAGGC
This sequence comes from uncultured Sterolibacterium sp., assembly GCA_903930535.1. Lineage (GTDB taxonomy): Bacteria > Pseudomonadota > Gammaproteobacteria > Burkholderiales > Rhodocyclaceae > CAIYYX01. The sequence goes on from CAIYYX010000051.1 coordinate 4,311, forward strand.
CACATCCACTTCAATGGCCAGGATATAACTCACTGCTCACCCAGCGAACGCGTCAAGGCGGGTCTGGCGCTGGTCCCCGAAGGAAGGCGCATACTCATCAGCCTCACGGTCGAGGAGAATCTGCTGCTGGGCGCCTATCACCGCCATGACAAGGCTGCAGTGGCCAGGGAGATAGACGCCCTCTATCAGCGCTTTCCCAATCTCGGCGAACGACGTTACGCCAAGGCGGCATGTCTTTCCGGCGGCGAGCAGCAGATGCTGGCGATCGGTCGCGCCTTGGTGGGCGCGCCGCGCCTGATGATGCTCGATGAACCCTCGCTGGGTCTGAGCCCCTTGTTCATCTCCCGTCTTTTCGATCTGCTCTCTGATCTTAATCGCAACGGTCTGACGGTGCTTCTGGTCGAGCAGAACACCGGCATGGCACTGAGGGTGGCGCACGCGTGCCATGTCCTCGAACTGGGACGGGAAATCACCCACGGAACGCCGCAGCAGTTGAAAGCCGACAAAAAACTGCAGGAAGCCTATCTCGGCGCATGAGTCGATGATAGGGGTCACAGATGGAAGAAATAACGGAGCAGCGCAGTTCCGCTGCAGGTGAAAGGTTTCTCTCGCATCCCGACTGAGGAACCGCTGTAAAAGGAGAAAGCGATGAAATACACGAACAGACTTTTCGCCGCAACGATTCTTGCGACGCTGATGCTGCAGCCTTCCGCGCAGGCACAGAGCCAGCTGGTCATCGGTTATTCCATGGCCAAGACCGGCCCATTTGTCAGCCTGGCCAACGGCAATGAGATTGCCGCCGACATGGCTGTGGATGAGATCAATGCCAAGGGCGGCATCAATGGCAAGAAACTGAAACTGGTCAAGTTCGACACCGGCGGCAATCCCAAGGACGCGGTGATAGCGATCCGGCGTTTTGCCCAGGACGATAAGGCGCTTGCCGTCATCGGTCCGTTCAGTTCCAGCGAATGCAAGGTCGCCTTCCCTGCCGGCGAACCCGATGGCATCGTGCAGATGAGCATGGCGTCGTCGGCGCCGGGACTGACCGCAGGATTCTCCTACGCTTTCCGCAATACCGTGGATGAGGGCAAGGTGATCGAGGATGTGATGGAGACGCTGGCCGCCAAGAAGTTCCCCACCCAGACCGCCTCCATCGCCTATGCCACCGACGACGCTGTTTCCAAATCCGTCGGCACCGCCGTCCTGCCTGCCGTATTCAAGAAATTCAATGCGACGGTAAAGCAGACCGTAGATTTCCAATTCAAGGCTTTTGATCTGTCGCCGCAGGTATCGCAACTGGTTCAGGCAAAACCCGACCTCATCGGCGTCGGCGCGCCGCCCGAGTCTGCCATCAAGCTGGCGACCGAGCTTCACCGCCAGGGATACAAAGGCCGGATGATCGCCGGTACGACGATTGCCGATCCTGACCTGCCCAAGCGGATGGCACCGGCCGGGGAGAACATGACCATAGGGACCACCTACTTCAAGAATCTCAACCCCAGAACAAAAGCATTCGCGGCCGAGTTCGAGAAACGCGCCAAGGCGGCCGGCCTGTCTCGCTCGGAGTCCAACCAGTTCGACGCGGCCACCTACGATATCGTCCTCATGTACGCCGAGGCGATGACCAAGACCCGCACCACGGGAGATGCGGCGAGTCTCGCCAAAGAACGGACGGCGATACGCGACTATCTTGCCAGCCTGAAAAATTTGAAGGGTCTGGAGGGTGACATCTCCTTCGACAAGGATCGCGAATCGCTCAAGCCCGTCTATGTCATCGAGGCCAAAAGTGGCGCCTGGACATTGCTCGATACGCGCAACCCGAAATAATCACGATGACGCTGCCAGCAGAAAGGGGGAATTCCCGATGAGCTTCTTCGCCAGTCAGTCGCGACATGTAGCGCATCCCACGTCTGAAATCGTCGGAACCATTCCTCCTTTCGATCAGCGCGAGCAGCAGCATACCCGGGCCGCGACAGGCGCCCTCGGCGAGATGATACAGAAGCGCTGGACAACGGAATCCGTCGACCCTTTCCGGCGCGTGTTCTATCCCGAGAATCGCCCTTTCAATTCGCCGCTGCGCTCCCTGCTCGCGGTGGCCGAGGGGCCGGTCAATCCCGTCGCCGCTCCGGTCAAGGATCCTGCCAAAATGGCGGCGCACGTGAAGGAGGTCACGAAGTTCTTCGGCGCCCATCTCGTCGGCGTCTGCGAACTCCAACCATGGATGGTGTACTCCCATCGCGGTCTGCGCATAGACGCCCGCAAGGGGCGCTTTGGCGAGCCCATAGAGCTTAGCCACCGTTTTGCCATCTCGATCGGCCACGAGATGAATTATCAGCGCCTGCGCTATTCGCCGGGATTCATCGATGGCGCCGAGGTCGGCTTCGGTTATCTCGAGTCGGCGAAAATCGCCACCGCGCTGGCCTGCTATATCCGAGAACTGGGCTACCCGGCGATGGCACACTTCCATGTCTCGGAACGGGTGCTGCATGTCCCCATCGCCGTCCAGGCCGGACTGGGCGAACTGGCGCGCAACAACTGCCTGATCACGAAGAAGTTCGGTCCGCGATTGAGGCTGGCGACCGTGACCACGGATCTGCCGCTCGCCATCGACTTGCCGATCGACATCGGCGTCCAGGCATTGTGCGAAGACTGCGACAAGTGCGCGGCACTGTGCCCGTCACAGAGCATCCCCAAAGGAGCGAAACAAGTCGAGCGTGGTTACTCCCACTGGGTGACGAACAACGACACCTGCATCGGATACTGGAACGCCAACCCTGACCGCTGGAACGATTGCGCCCGCTGCATCACCGTCTGCCCCTGGAACAAGCCGGACAAATGGTGGTTCCGACTGGCCATCTGGGCCATCCCCAGGGGCAGGGTCTTCCGCAAGACGGTACTGTGGCTGGACGATATGATCTGGAACAAGAAATTCCACCTGAAGAGCGGTGCCGGCTGGCTGATGTACGACCGCTCCACTTCCGCCAAGAAGTACGAGAACGGCCAGATTCATCCGCGAGCATGAATTTAGCAGCGACGCCACCGCCCGGGATCAGCATACAGTCGCTGCCCGCCGCCTATCTGCCTCCGCTGCAGCACCGGCCCGAACTGGTATTTTCCCTGCCTGAACTGCACTATCCGTTGCGGCTCAATGCGGCTTTCGAGTTCGTCGATCGCGCCCTTGCCCGGGGTTGGGGCGATAGCACCATTTACCTCTTCGGCGACCGTCGCGTGACCTATGACGAGCTGGCCCGCGAGGTCAATCGCTTCGGCAATGCCTTAGCCGCTCTCGGAATTCAACCTGGCGACCGCGTACTGCTGAGGATTCCGGACCGACCCGAGCACATCGTCTGCATCCTCGCCCTGCTGAAGATTGGCGCGGTGGCGGTGCCGACATTCACGCTGCTGCGCGCCAAGGACATCCTCTATCGGGAGCAAGATTCCGAGGCGGTCGCGCTGATTGTTGACTCACGCCACATGAAGGAGGTCGAGAGCGCCCGGCCATCCTTCAGCTTCGTCCGGCAGATTATTGTGATCGGCGAAGGTGGAAACGACTGCAGCCTTTCCTATGAGGCGCTTGTCGCGGCAGCTTCCGACGAACTCGCGCCCGCACCGACGCTGAAGGACGACCTCGCGCTGCTGCTTTATACTTCCGGCAGTACGGGCGAAGCGAAGGGCTGTTGCGAGAGCCACAGCGATCTCCTGGCAATCGCCGACGGCTTTTGCAACTACCAGCTGCCGCTGCAGCCTGGCGATGTCATTGCCGGGCAACCGCCGCTCGCGTTCTCGATGGGCGTCGGTTTCTTTCTCTCCTATCCCCTGCGCTTCGGCGTACCCGCGGTACTGATGGAGGACAAGAGTCCGGAGGCCATGTTGCACGCAATCGAGCGCTATCGCGCCACCATCTTCGGTGCCGTCCCGACCTATTACAACATGCTGGCGCTTGCCGAGGAAAGAGTCCACGCCGACATGTCCTCCCTGCGCGATCTGAGAAGCGCCGGCGAGACGCTCTCGGCCGCCGTCGCCGCCCGCGTTCTGGATCAGTTGGGCTCCCCCGTGCGCAACTCGATGGGCTCGACCGAATCCCTGCATATCATCTCTTCGACCCGGCACGGCGACCCCGTCCGCGAGGGCTCATGCGGTCAGGCCATACAAGGTTTTGAAATCGTTGTCCGCGATCCCGATAGCTTCGAGGAAATGCCGCGCGGCCACCCCGGTCTGCTCACGTTCAGGGGTCCCACCGGCACCAAGTACTGGCGCAAACCGGAAGTGCAGGCGAAATCCGTGCGCAATGGCTGGTCCATCCTGCAAGACTCGGTCTGGATGGACGAGGAAGGCTTCCTCTTTTATCTCGGCCGCCAGGACGACATGATAGTCACCTCGGGCTATAACATCGCACCCACCGAGGTCGAAGCCGTCCTCGCCAGCCACGCGGCGGTTCTCGAATCTGCCTGCGTCCCATCGCCCGACCCGGAGGGTGAGCGCTCCCAGGTGGTCAAAGCCTGGATCGTCCTGCGCGAAGGATTTTCTGCATCGGGCGAGCTCGCACAAGAGATCCAGGCATTCTTCAAGCAGCACGGGGCACCGCACATGTATCCTCGTGTGATCGAGTTCGCCTCTGCTTTACCGAAAACGCCGACAGGGAAAATACGCCGTGCCGACTTAAGGACACTGGCGAAATAAGACTGCAACCATTTTGTATAACTTTGAAAAAGGAACAGCAATGAGCGGTGCAAATCTGGTATTCAATCTGATCACCAAACATGGGGAGAGCTCCCGTCCGACGATAGTGTCCACGGCCATCATTGCGGGCTGGACCGGCCGCGACAAGGAAGCCATGGAAAAACACATCGTCGAACTGGAGGCGATAGGGGTGAAACGTCCCGCCAAGACGCCAACTTATTACCGCGTGGCTGCCGCGCACCTGACGACATCCAGCGAGATCCAGGTCGCGGGAGATGACTCCAGCGGCGAGGCAGAGTTCATACTGACGACCATAGACGGCCGACTCTGGGTCGGTGTGGGCTCGGACCACACCGATCGCAAGGTGGAAACAACTGGCGTGACCATATCCAAGCAGATGTGTGAAAAGCCCGTCAGCTCACAATTGTGGCCCTATGACGAAGTCGCCGACCACTGGGACAAATTGATATTGCGCTCCTATGTGGTCGAGGACGGCCAGACCAAGCTTTATCAGGAGGGACCGGTCACGACCATGATGGACCCCCTCTTGCTGATCGCCGGCTATCCTGCCGCCAAGGCAGGGCTGACCGAGGGCTCCCTGATGTTCTGTGGCACGCTCGCGGCGAAGGGAGGCATCCGGCCAGCACCGCGATTCATATTCGAACTGGAAGACCCTGTATTGAAGCGTAAGATTGGCAATGGCTACGACATCGTCTGTCTGCCGGTGGAAGGCTGAAAACGGCTGCTCTTGAACTATTTGCAATTGATCTTGCGGAGATAAATGTATGAGTCCGTCCATTGAGGAAATCAAGGAAGTCCTGGCGATATTTCTCGATTCAGAATTACAGGATTTGCGGCTTGAGATCGGCAATGTCAGGCTGGCCGTCGCCAAGGGAGGCGGTCTGTCGACCCAGCCCTTCAGTTCTCCGGCGCCGAATCATCCAATTGCGCCTCCTCCCGCGCCGGCGACAGCTGCCGTGACACAGGCGCCTGCGGCCTCTCCGGTCGCCATAGCGCCTGCCCCGGCTCCAGTTCGCGAGGGTTGGGTGCTGGTCAACTCGCCCTCGATCGGCACCTTTTATCGCCGCCCGGCACCGGACCAGCAACCCTTCGTCCAGATAGACAGCCAGGTCAATGCCAATGATCCGCTCTGCCTGATAGAGGTGATGAAAATGTTCACCGGGGTTTCCGCCCCATGCACTGGCCGCATCGCCGAGATCCTGATAGCCGATGCCACGGTGGTGGAGTATGGTCAGCCCTTGATGTATATCGAACCGGCCTGAAGCCATGTCAAGAAAAGTTAACCTCATAGAGACCACATTGCGCGACGGCCAGCAGTCGCTGTGGGCGACGCGCATGACTACCGCCATGATGCTGCCCATACTGCCGGTGATGGACAAAGTCGGCTTCGATGCCATCGAGTGCATGGGCACGGCGGCCATGGACTCCTGTGTGCGCTACCTGAAGGAGAATCCCTGGGAACGCATGCGCCTGATCAGGGAAAGGGTCAAGCATACCCCCCTGCAGATGATCAGCATCTGCATCGGCTTTTCCGTCGGCAAGGCGCTGTTTCCCGACGACATGCTCGAACTCTTCTTCAGCCGCTGCGCCGCTGCCGGCATAGACCGTTTCTTCCTGATGGATGGACTCAACGACATCCGCAACTTCGAGGTACCGATCCGGGCCGCACACAAGGCCGGTGCGAAGGTGCTGGGCAGCGTTGTCTATTCCATCAGCCCGGTGCATACCGATGCCCACTTCGTGGAAAAGACCCGCGAACTCGTCGCACTCGGCGCCGACATCCTGGTGCTGAAGGATCCGAACGGCATCCTCACCCCCGAGCGGGTGCGCACCCTGTTGCCGGCGATGAAGGCGGTCTCCAAAGGCCGTCCCTTCTACTGCCACTCCCACTGCATGACGGGTCTGGGCCCGGCCACCAACCTCGAGGCCATAGCGCAGGGAGCCGACGTCGTGTGGACTGCGTCACGCGCCCTGGCCAATGGCTCATCGCTGCCGGCCACCAGTTCGATGCTAAGGCATCTGAAGCGCGCAGGCTATGACATAGCTCTCGATCAGGAGGGCGTCCAGACAATAGAGGATCATTTCTTCTCGGTGGCGAAACGCCACAACATGCCCGTCGGCAAGCCCGTGGAGTACGATCCCTCATTCTATGAACACCAGGTGCCCGGCGGCATGATTTCCAACTTCAGATCGCAGATGGCGCAACTGGGGCTTGAGCACAGAATGGATGAAGTCTTCGAGGAGATCCCGTCGGTGCGCAAGGATCTCGGCTGGGCCCTGATGGTCACGCCCTTCTCGCAGGTAATAAGCACGCAGGCAGCGCTCAATGTCCTTTATGGCCGCTACAAGGTGACCCTGGCCGAGGTGGACCGCCTGGTGCTGGGCTACTATGGTTTGACGCCGGCGCCGGTGAGCCAGAACCTGCTCGACCAGATCTGCAAACGCACCGGCGAGAAACCCATCACGGAGCGCCCGGGGCTCACCGTGGAACCGGTGATTGAACGCTTCCGCAGGGAAAGCGGACCCTTCGCCTCGGACGAGGAAATGCTTCTCGAATACCTGTTCATGCCGGAACACATCCGCACGCTGCGCGCAGCCGGCCCCATGCAGCAAGAGGACAAGATTTCAACCGGACCCCTGGCGGATCTCATCCGCGAAGTGGCCAAACACAAGGATGTCACCCGCTTCCACCTGACAATGTAATGTCCTTTGGAAAACAACAATTGAGGAGCCCCATGATGATTTCACTTTCAAGAACTTTGCTTTTCCTGCTTGCCTTCGGACTCACGGAACAAGCTGTTGCGCAAGCCGACTACCCGTCAAAACCGATCAAGTTGATCGTCCCTTACGCACCCGGCGGCCCGGACGATCTGGTCGCCCGTATTTTAAGCAAGCCGCTTGCTGATATCCTGGGTCAGCCGGTCCTTGTCGAAAACCATCCCGGCGTGGGCGGCACCATCGCCATGAGCTTCACCGCCAAGTCAGCTCCCGATGGCTATACTCTGGCGGTGGCCGATACCGGACAACTCGCCATTGCGCCCGGCCTCTATGCCAAGCTCCAGTACACCCCTCTGATCGACCTAATCCCCGTATCCAACGTCGCATTGCTGCCCTACACGCTCGCCATCAACGCGAAAGTACCTGCCAACAATGTTCGGGAATTGATCACGCTGGCCAAATCAAGAAAGGATCCCATGAGCTGCGGCTCCACCGGCCCAGGTGGGTCATCCAACCTCGGCTGCATCCTGTTCGCGTCCATGGCCGGGCTCGATATCCTGCAAGTACCCTACAAGGGTTTGGCACCTTCGGTGATGGCCGTACTGACGGGCGAGGTCGACATGACGGTCTCCGACCTCGCATCCGTGGCGCGACACGCAAAAGATGGCAAGCTGCGCCTGCTTGCCTCAACCAGTGCCAAGCGAGCTCCCGCCGCACCGGAGTTGCCAACCGTCGATGAGGCAGGAGTCAAGGGTTACTCGTTGGATATCTGGATCGGGGTTATCGCTCCGGCGGCCACCCCCAGGGCGATCGTGGAAAAGCTCAACGCCGCAATCGTCAAGGCAACCAAGACCGCCGAGGTCCAGCAGCGCTTCAGGGACATCGGCTATGCCTTGGTTGGCGATACACCCGAGCAATTCGGCGAAAAGATCCGGGCCGATATCGAAAAATTCGGACAAATAATAAAGAGCGCCAACCTCCCGAGGCAATAGCCATGCACAAGTTCGAGATGCCGCAGGAATATGTAAAACGCGTCGTTGGCCGCCAGGGACGGGCTCATCTCTGCGAGACCTTCGACGCTTCGAAAACCGCCTTGATCGTGGTCGACATGCAGAATTTTTTCATGACCGCGCCTTATCTCGCCGCCTGTCCAATCGCGCAGGAAGTCGTGCCCAACGTCAACCGGCTGGCAAAGGCGATGCGTAAGGCCGGCGGCAAGGTCGTCTGGCTGCAGAACCTGGCACCCTGGGAGTCAGAGGAGAGTTGGTCGGTCGCCAGGCAGATGTACACCGCGGAGAAGGCGAAACAGCGCTGGGAGGCGATGCAGCGTGACGCCCACGGCTTTCAACTCTGGCCGGATCTGGAGGTCAGGGAAGAGGATGAGCGGGTCGTCAAACGCCGCTACAGCGCCTTCATCCAGGGCTCGTCGAATATCGAGAATGTGCTCGGAGACAGTGGCATCGATACGCTCATCGTCACCGGTGTAGCCACCAACGTCTGCTGCGAATCGACTGCGCGCGACGCCATGATGCTCAACTATCGCGCCCTCATGGTCGCGGATGCCTGCGCCACGGCAACCGACGCCGAGCATGCCGCGACCCTGGGAAATTTCTATCTCTATTTCGGCGACGTGCAAACGACAGACGAGGTTATCGCGCGACTCTAAGCCCTAAGCCCGGGCTATTTCATCACCAGGTTGGGCAGATACAGAGACAGTATCGGCACATAGGTGACAATGGCCAGGGCGATCGCATAGGCGGCGAAGAAAGGCCACAGCCCGCTCACGATCTTCGATGACGACACCTTGAAAATGCTGCAACTGACGAATATGTTCAGGCCGAAGGGCGGCGAGAACATGCCGATGGCCAGGTTCACCGTAAAAATGATGCCGAAGTGAATGAGGTCGACCCCGGCGTGCTGTGCCAGCGGCCAGAGCAAGGGGGTGAACAGCACGACGGCGGAGTTCGGATCCATGAACATGCCGACGATGAGCAGGACTATGTTAATCATCAACAGCACCATCATCGGCGACAACTGGTAGGCTTCTATCAACCCGACCATTTTCTGCGGCACCGCCTCAGCCGTGAGTATCCAGGAAAACACGCCGGAAGCGGCAACTATGATGAACACCTTGGCGGAGAGCAAGGCCGTCTCGCGGGTGATGGCCCAGATGTCGGTCCAGTTGAGTTCCTTGTAAATGTAGACGCTGACGAATACCGCATAGGCGGACACCGCCATGGAGGCCTCGGTGGGGGTCATGAACCCGCCGTAGATGCCGATGAATATCACAGCCGGTGCGCCCAGGGTCCATACCACTTCGCGCGAGGTGCGCACAATTTCCGTAAGGCTCCAGGTGCGGCCCGAAGTGATCTTGTTCTTCCAGGCATACCAGACGCAGTAGATGGCCGCGCAAATCCCGACCGTGATGCCCGGCAGAAAGCCGGCGAGATAAAGCCTGCCGACGGAAGCATTGGTCATCACCGCGAACAGAATCATGGTGATGGAAGGCGGAATGATGATGGCGATGGCGCCCGAAGAGGTGATCAGGCCCAGGGAGAAGCGCTCGCTGAAGCCTTCCTTGAGCAGGGCCGGGTAGAGGATCTTGCCCAGAGCGGCGACGGTCGCAGAACTCGAACCGGAAATGGCGCCGAAGGTCTCTGCAGCGGCCACCGTGGTGAGCGCCATGCCGCCGGGCACCCGGCCCAGGAAGGCCGACAGCCAGGCGATCAGGCGGGCTGACATGCCGCCCTCGCCCATCACGCCGCCGGCAAAAATGAAGCCTGGCACCGCCAGAAGCGCGAGCTTGTTGATGGTGCCGGTCAGTCCCTGCACCACCACTTCCATGGAGACTCCCTGCCAGGTCATCGAGGTGATGGCCAGGAACATGAAAATCATCCACATGGGGATGCCCAAAACCAGGAGCACGAAGGATGATATTGCAATCGCCGTCAACATCCTACAAACCCTCGGCCATTCTTTGTTCCTCAGAAAGATGGCGTCTCCGCCTTCCGGTAAATATGGAAAGCAGGTAGCTGATATAAGCCACCGCCATCAGGGCAAAGCACAAAGGAATCGCCAGGGTTTGCGGCCAGGAGGGAAGATAGCCGCTGGCCAGAAGCGTGTCGTAGGCGATCTCCTGCCTCATGCTGTCATAGCCTATCTTGGCGATGTACGAGCACAAGCCGATGCCCAGGAAGGCAATGATGATGTCCATGACTCTGCGCATCCGCGGCGGCATATGCAGATACACCGCGTCCATGGAGATATGGTCGTTGTCGAGGCACAGGGAAACCGTGCCGAGATAGACCAGCCAGATCAAGAGCATGCGCAAGAGGTCGTCGAGCCAGACGATGGCGATGCCCAACTGGTAGACAATGACGGCAATGGTGGTGACCACGATCAGGAAGGCGCAGATGATGGCCGAGAGTTGATCGGCCAGCATCGCCACCTTATTGATGGCATTGTCGAAGGCGACTAACAAGCCGGCGTATTTCGGGTCCTCTGCCCCCGAGCCTCCTTCAGAACTCACGCGGCATCTCTCCTACTTCTTCTTCTCGTAATTGGCCGCATCTTCCTCGAGAAGCTTCACAACGGGACCCTTCACCGGGTCCGCCTTCATTCTTTCCCAGATGCCCTTGCGCACCAGATCCTTCATCTTCTGGAGCTCGGCGGCGGGCATATTGGTGACGGTGATGACCTTCCTCATGGCTTCCAGGCTGTCATGCTGCGACTTGGTATAGGCGCTGTCAGCAAAGGCGATGGTGTCACGACCGGCCTTGGTCACCACGTCCTGCAGGTCCTTGGGCAGCGCGTCATACCACTTCTTGCTGACGATGACATTGGAGACGAAAGAGAAGTGCTCGGAAACGGTGTAGTACTTGGCCACTTCGTGCAGCTTCATCTTGTAGATGACATCGGGCGGGTTCTCCATGCCGTCGAGGGTACCCTGTTCCAGCGCCGTATAGACCTCACCCAATTCCATCGGCCGGGCAACTGCGCCCCAGTCCTGATAGGCGCCCACGCGCGGCGGCGAGGGAATGACACGGAACTTCTTGCCCTGGATATCCGCCAGTTTGCTCACAGGGAACTTGGTCAGAAAACTTTGTGGACCGATGCCGTGAAAGCCGATGACATGGATGCCCTTCTTCTCGGCCTGCTCCATCATTTTCGCCGCGGCCTTGCTCTGGGCTGTGAAGGCGGTGATCTTCGCCGGCTCGCCGGGAAGCAGGAAAGCCAGGTCGAAGAGCGACATCTCGGGAACCACCGTCGACAGAAAGCCTGCCGGGTAAATCATTCCCTGCACCGATCCGGCCTGCAGTGCCCCCAGCATCTGGGCATTGTTGCCCAGGGATTCGCCGTGGCGGGCGCTGGCCTTCATGCGGCCGTTGGAGTATTTGGTGAGAAGCTCGGCGAACTTGTCGTTGGCCGACGCCTGGGTATCGTTGGCGGTCGCGTTGCCTATCAGCACCGTCATGGGCGTTTGCCCGAACGCTGCATCTGCAGCTAACCCCGCCGCTAACGCGGCAATCAAAAATACGCTGGATAAGGCTCTCATGACTTTCCTCCTCAGTTGGGTTATTAGAGCAGATTCCTTTTTTGATCGAGCTTAGCATACGTATGAACACATACACAAAAGAATTTCCCCGGCTGGCGCAAGGTCCAGTAACCATGGACTTCCTGCATTCTGATATTATTGAGATGTTTCACAAGACTCACCCACAACCGACTGCGGAAAGGATTAGCATGGCCATAAACAAATTGCACGACGAATTCCATACCCTGGACCTAAAAAGCGGATGGGAAGTCCCAGAAGGCTATCCCGCCGGCATCGAGCAGAAGATATTGTCCGGCGCCTTGGACGAGGTTAACAAGCGCGGCAGCCGCACGAGATTATTGCGCTTCCTGCCTGGCATTTTTACCACGGCGCCCTTCGTCCATGAATATTGGGAGGAGGTCTATCAGGTCTCGGGCGATCTGACGGTGGGCAACGACATCAATGGCAAGGGCGGCGTTGCCTTCAAACCGAACACCTACGCCTGCCGTCCACCCGGGGCACCGCATGGACCTTTCAAATCCGAACAGGGATGCATGTTGCTGGAAATCCATTACTTCGATCCGGCCTGAAGCGAGACGATGCCTCGATGAACCGCCCCTTATTACACCTCGCGGCCGAGCTTAGCCAAGGACGCACCACCAGCAGAGCCCTGGTCGAGGACTGTCTTGCCAGAATCTCAGACCCGCGCGGCGAAGGGGCGAGAACTTTCATCAAGACCTATGATGTGTCGGCACGCGCCGCAGCCGACGCCGCCGACAAGATGCGTGGAGCCGGCATTGCCGCCTCACCCTATGCCGGCATTCCGGTATCCATCAAGGATTTGTTCGACGTCGCGGGGGAGATCACCACCGCGGGATCGAGAGTGCTTGCCACTGCATCACCGGCAATTTCAGACGCGCCAGTGATCGCCCGCCTGCGTGCAGCGGGGTTGGTCATCGTCGGACGGACAAACATGACGGAGTTCGCCTACTCCGGCCTTGGACTCAATCCGCATTACGGCACGCCACGCAATCCCTACGACCGTGACGCAGGACGTATCCCAGGCGGCTCATCCTCGGGAGCCGCGATCTCTGTCTGCGATGGCATGGCGGCCGCCGGTCTCGGCACAGATACCGGTGGCTCCTGCCGCATTCCGGCGGCACTGACCGGCACGGTCGGATGGAAGCCGACGGCTAAGAGGATTCCTCTGGTCGGCGCACTGCCGCTGGCGACCAGCCTCGACTCCATAGGCGGCATAGCGCCTTCGGTTTCATGCTGCGCCATCATGGACGCCATCCTCGCCGGAGAACCTTTACTTGCGCCGCAAGCATTCCCGCTCAAAGGCCTGCGCCTCGCCGTCCCGCAGTCGCTGGTCATGGAGGATGTCGACAGCACGGTCGCGACCGCCTTCGCGCGGGCACTCGCCACGCTCTCCAGCGGCGGCGCACTGGTGCAGGATATCGCCTTGAAGGAATTGCTGGAACTGCCGGCCATCAACGCCAAGGGCGGCTTCCCTGCGGCCGAGGCCTATGCCTGGCATCGCCATCTGCTGGCGAGCAAGGGCGCTGACTATGACCCCAGGGTGAAGGTCAGAATAGAGAAAGGCGTTCAGCAAAGCGCCGCCGACTACATCGATCTTTGCGCGGCGAGAAAGGATTTCATGCGTCGCGTCGATGCTCTGTGCTCGCCGTTCGACGCCCTCATTCTGCCGACCGTACCGATCGTGGCGCCGACCATTGGCGAATTGGCCGACGATCAGGAGTACGGCAGAGTCAATCTGCTGATGCTGCGCAATCCCACGGTGGTGAATTTCCTTGATGGCTGCGCCATCTCCATCCCCTGCCATGTTCCTGGCGAAGCACCCGTGGGTCTGATGCTGGTCGGCCGGCATGGCGCCGACCATCGCCTGTTCTCCATCGCCCTGGCCATGGAGAAACTGCTCTCCGAATATCGGTAAGTCGGGCTTTCGATGGAGACACCCGGACGGCTGCAGCCCGACCTACGTTCCGTAAGAAACCTGGCCAGCAAGGTGCTGCATGATGTGGCTGCGGAACGATTCGATGTGATTGCGCACGGCATTGCTGGCGGCATCGGGAGAGGATCTCTTGATCGCCTCCAGGATGGCCCGATGCTGTTCCTTGACGGCGATGTGATGCACCGGATCGCGCAGGGAGATGAACCAGAAGCGCAGCGAAGAGTCGTGCAGGGTGCGCACGAAGTCGGTGAGCACCGCATTTCCCGCCGCCCGCGACAGGGCATTATGGAAGTCGCGATCGAGAAGCATCTGTCTATCGGTATCCGAGTCCGTAGCGGTTTTTTCCGCCTCGTCGAGGATTCTTTCCATTTCGGCGATATCGCTTTCGCCGGCGCGTGCCGCCGCCAGCCTGGCGCAGTAGGACTCATTGATGATGCGGACATCAATCATCTCCAGGATGTCGTTGAGACTGACCGCCTTGACGATGACGCCCTTGCGCGGAATCACCTCGACCATGCCTTCCAGCATCAACCGGTTCAGGGCCTGATGCACAGGGGTGCGGCCGATCTTGAGCAGCTTGCTGACCTGGGCCTCGTTCAGATATTCGCCGGGGCGAAAGCGCAAGGTGATGATCTCGTGCTTGATCTGCTCGTAGGCCTGAGTATGCAATGCCGTCTTGGGCGCGCGCTCCTTGGCCGCAACTGAAATCCTCGCCGCGGCCTTGACCGCATGCCTTGCGCCGCCATTTCCACTCATAGCTTGTCCAATTGCCGCAGCTTGAATCGCTGGATCTTGCCCGTGACGGTCTTTGGCAACTGCTCCACAAAGGCAAACCAGCGCGGGTACTTGTAACCCGCCAGGTTGGACTTGCAAAACTGCTTCAACTCCTCGACTGTCGCATCACACGCGTCAGCGGCATTTTTCGCCACAATGTAAGCCGCCGGCTTGATCAGTCCGTCCTCGTCTGCACGTCCCACCACTGCGGCCTCGCGCACCTTGGGATGTTCCAGAAGCTTGCTTTCGATCTCCACGGGAGAACACCACATGGCACCGACCTTCAACATGTCGTCGCCGCGACCGGCATTGGTGTAATAGCCCATCGCGTCGTATGTATACATGTCGCCGGTATTGATCCATTCCCCGCACATGGTCTGCGCCGTCTTCTCGGGATTGTTCCAGTAGCAGCGCGCGTTTGACTGTCCCTTGACCATCAGTATTCCGACTTCTCCCGGGGCCACGACGTTTCCCATATCGTCCACCACCTTCACCTCATAGCCCGGCACTGCCCGGCCCGAAGACCCGGGCTTGATGTCGCCGTGGCGGTTGGAGATGAAAATGTGCAAGACCTCGGTCGAGCCGATGCCGTCGAGAATGGCAATGCCGGTTTTCTCCTGCCACCTTTGGAAAATCGGTGCGGGCAGAGCCTCGCCGGCGGAAGCGGCCACCCTGATGGAACCAAGATCGTGCGAGGCGCTTTCGAGCGCATGAAGCTGTTGACCATAAAGGGTCGGCACGGCGAAATAGATGGAGGGGCGATATTTTTCTATCATCCTGAAGGCCATCTCGGCGGAGGGCAGTTCTTCGCAGAGCGCTATCGTCGCGCCGGCCCAGAGCGGAAAAGTCATGCCGCCACCGAAGCCATAGGAGAAGAACAGCTTGCTGGCGCAAAACACCGTGTCACTCTGCTCGATGCCAAGGATGCCGACGCCGTATCTGGCGCTGGTGACCACCATATCGCGGTGAACATGGACCACGCCTTTGGGCTTGCCTGTCGATCCCGAGGAATAGAGCCAGAAGCAGTCTTCGTCCGGACGCGTCTGCGCCGGAAGAAGGCTGTCAGAAGCCGTCTCCATCAGCGCGGCGATGGCATCTGTCGACAGCATATGAGCGGGTTTATGCGAGGCGGTGTTGGCAGCGGCAACAACCTCCTCGGCCAACTCAGTGGAATAGATCACCCCGACACACGCGGAATCCTCTATCAGATGCCGGTAGTCAGGCGCCTTGAGAAGCGTATTGACCACGACGGGAACGAAGCCGGCTTTGATCGCTCCCCAGAAGGCATAGAAAAACAACGGCGAGTCCTTGACCGCCATGAGTATCCGCTCGCCGCGCCCAATGCCTTGCGACTGCAGGGCATTGCCGCAACGCGCCACCCTCCTGGCCAGTTGGCCGTAGCTCACCTCCTCGCGATCGCTCCTTAATGCGATCGTATCGCTGCGCCCTTCAGTCACATGGCGATCGATAAACGAAACGGCCACATTGAACACCGAAGGGAAACGAATCGCCGCCGGTGATTCACTGTTGTCTATAATGACTTCATGCGCTTTTGTCGCCAATTCTGCCATCCGATTTTCTCCTCTCGCGCCATTGCCGCATGCACAGCAAGCAACAAGAGTGCTCTTGACAGCCTCCGGGCGGCGGCTGATAATGTAGAATATCACAAGCGTTTCAGATGAAGCAAGGCTGCGGAAAATGCCGCGGTAACCCCCATATATCTCCCGTCTTCGGGGCAGAAGAGGAAATCCTTCATGAAGCATGAAGTCCATGTCGGCAAACACGTCGGCCGGCCCATGGAGCGCGTCGAAGATGCGCAGTTGCTTGCCGGTCAGGCCTTGTTTTGCGGCGACATGCCCGAGCGCGACGGCACCCTGCAGGCGGCGATTCTGCGCTCCCCCCATGCCCATGCCGAAATCCTTTCCATCGACACCTCTGAGGCGCTCCTGCAGCCGGGAGTCGAGGCCATACTCACCGGCAAGGAAATCAAGGAGGACTCCGATCCTTTCCTGATCGTCCTGCGCCAACCG
Organism: uncultured Sterolibacterium sp.; assembly: GCA_903930535.1. Taxonomy (GTDB): domain Bacteria; phylum Pseudomonadota; class Gammaproteobacteria; order Burkholderiales; family Rhodocyclaceae; genus CAIYYX01. Next base: position 21,043 of record CAIYYX010000051.1, read on the forward strand.
ATGGATCAGTGGTCTCTTGCCACCGATCGCGTCCGCTTCGTCGGCGAAGCGGTGGCCGTGGTGGTGGCCAAGGATCGCTATCTCGCCGAGGACGCGCTGGATTACATCAAAGTCGTCTACAAGCCCTTGCCCATTGCCCTCCACCCCCTGGAAGCGGCCAAGGACGGTGCGCCTCTGGTGCATCCAGCAGTCGGTTCCAACGTCGTATCGACGCGTCACTTCAGCTATGGCGAGCCCGACAAGGCCTTTGCCGAAGCAGACCGGGTGGTGGAACTGACCATAGACTATCCGCGCAACTCGCAGACGCCACTCGAAGGCTATGTGGTGCTGGCAGACTACCGGCGCGAAGAGCAGGTCTATGATGTACAGTCGAATTTCCAGGGGCCATTCACCGTACACCCGGTGATGTCCAAGGCCTTGCGGGTCAAGGGGCCGCAGCTGCGCATGCGCTCGCCGGCCTTCTCGGGCGGCGGATTCGGCGTCAAGCAGGCGATGTTTCCCTATGTCGTTCTGATGTGCATCGCTTCGCGCCGCGTCGGCCGTCCGGTGAAATGGGTCGAGGACAGGCTGGAGCATCTGACCGCGGCCATCGCCGCCCCCAACCGGATCATCCGCGGCCAGGCTGCAGTGATGAACGACGGCAAGGTGATCGGCTTCCGCTTCGAGCAGCTCGACGATTACGGTGCCTACCTGCGCCCGCCAATGCCGGGGCCGCTCTATCGCCAGCACGGCATCATGACCGGCGGCTACGATGTCAAGCACATGACCATCACCAACCGTCTGGTCATGACCAACAAGACGCCCTCGGGCATGGTTCGCGGCTTCGGCGGACCGCAGATTTACTATGCCATCGAGCGGCTGATGCAAACAGTGGCGGTCGAGCTGGGCATGGATCATCTGGACCTGATCCGGAAGAATCTCATACCCGCGGGCTCCTTCCCTTATCGGGCCGCGGCAGGTGCGTTGATTGACTCCGGCGATTACCAGATGGCCCTGGAAATTGCCACCCGCGACGGCAAGCTCGACGAGCTGAAAGGCCGCCGAGAAAAAGCGCGTGCCGAGGGCAGGCTTTACGGCATCGGTTATGCCGTGGTGGTCGAGCCGGCGCAATCGAACATGGGTTACCTCAGCACCATCAATACCGTCGAAGAGCGCCACAAGGCCGGCCCCAAGGGCGGCAACGTCGCCTATTGCACGGTCAATGTCGATGCCCTGGGGGGAGTGAGTCTCACCGCCGACAGCCTGCCCCAGGGGCAAGGTCATGCCACGGTGCTCAGCCAGATTGTTGCCGATGAGTTGGGCATCGAGCCCCACGACATCGTCTGCAATATGGAACGCGACACACAGCGGGATCCCTGGTCGATTGCCACCGGCAACTATTCCAGCCGCTTCAGTTCTGCTACGGCACCGGCAGCGAGGCTCGCTGCGCGAAAAATTCGCGCAAAGATGGCAAAAATCGCCGCGCACTTCCTCAAGGTCTCCCCCGACAAGATCGACTTTTCCGAGGGCAAGATTTTCGCCATCGAAGATCCCCAGAAGACGCTGCGTTTTTCGCGCGTCGCCGGCACAGCGCACTGGTCGCCTGGCGAGTTGCCGCCCGACATGGAACCGGGGATGTGCGAGATCGGTGTCTGGTCGGCGCCTGAGCTCGAGCCCCCGAACGATGCTGACCAGATCAACACCTCGCTGACCTATGGCTTCGTCTTCGACTATTGCGGCGTCGAAATCGACAGGGATACCGGCGAAGTGAATATCGACCGCTATGTCACCATGCACGACTCTGGCAAACTGCTCAATCCACTTCTGGCCGACGGCCAGGTCTATGGCGGCTTCGCCTGGGGCGTGGGCGCGGCCTTGCGCGAGGAATTTGTCTATGGCGAGGACGGCAGCTTTCTCTCGGGCACTTTCGCGGACTATCTCTGCCCCACCGCCTGCGAAGTGCCGGAACCCCTGATTCTGCACATGGAGTCACCCTCACCCTTCACCCCTCTGGGGGCGAAAGGCATCGCCGAAGGCAATGTCATGAGCACCCCGGTATGCATCGCCAATGCCGTCGCTGACGCCACCGGCATCAGGGATTTGCGCCTGCCACTGACCCCGGCCAAGGTCGCCGCCCTGATCCAGGGGCAGGAACCTGCGCGGCCTAAAGGAAATCAAGCTACGCCACCCATGGAGTTAAGCGACAGAGGCATCCGCGGACAAGGCACGGCATTCGTCGCCGCGGCACCTGAACTGGTCTGGCAGACCCTTGTCGATCCAGACCAGTTGGCCCGCGTGATCCCGGGCTGCCACAAAATGGAACTCGTCGGCCCCGGCAGCTATCGCGCCGAAATGTCTCTGGGCGTGGGCATCGTGCGCGGGAGATTCGAGGCCAGGGTCAGCCTGACCGATCTCAATCCGCCAAAGTCAGCCGTCATCTCGGGCAGCCTCGAAGGCCCGCTCGGCTCCTCCAGCGGCAGCGGCAACGTCAGGCTTGTGGCCGTCGAAGGCGGCACAAGGATTTCCTACGATTACGGCTTCGACATCAGCGGCAAGGTCGCAGCCGTCGGCGGGCGCATGCTCGACGGCGCCGCAAGGGTCTTGATGAGCCAGTTTTTTCAGAGGCTGGGCTCCTTGACTGAAGGGCCTGGAAAAATATCCGCCGCGCCGCCCTCCTGGTGGCAGCGCCTTCTCAAGCTGTTGGGGATTGCCCGATGAAGCCGCACAGTTTCGAATACCTCCGTCCCGCCAGCATCGAGGAAACCGTCGCTTGTCTCGCGCGTCATAGCGAGGATGCGCGCATCATCGCCGGCGGCCTGTCCCTGGTCGCCATGATGAATTTCCGCCTGGTCGAAACCAAGTTTCTGGTCGACGTCGCCAACATCAAGGCCTTGAACTATATCCGCGTCGATGCTGACCACATCGAGGTAGGGGCGGCGACCACGCAGGCGCAACTCTTGGCCTGGCCGGAACTGGCAAGCCTGTCTCCCCTGCTCGCCAAAGGCATGCCATTCATCGGCCATTTCCAGACGCGGGCCCGCGGTACCGTGGGCGGCAGCATCGCCCACAGCGACCCCAGTTCCGAGTTGCCGCTATGCCTGATTACACTGGGCGGATCGGTGATGCTGCGCTCCAAGGCCGGCTCGCGCGAAGTCACGGCGGAGGATTTCCAGGTCGGCCTGATGCAGACCTCACGCCGCCCCGACGAGATGGTCGTCGCAGTCAGATTCCCGATTCGCAAAAAGGGTGCGGGTTACTCCTTCCTGGAGATGGCTATGAGGAAGGGCGACCTGGCAATTTGCGCAGTCGCGGCAGAGGTCAGGGATGGCAGCATTCGCCTGGGCGTGGGCGGCGTCGCCGACAAGCCGGCGGTGCGCGAGTGGAAAGATCTCGGCGATGCTGCACTCGATGAGGCACTCAATGAATTCGCCTGGGACCTGGGCGGCAGCGACGACGTTCATGCGACGGCCACGTTCCGGCGGCAACTCATCCGGCGCCTGGGTCGTCGGGCAATTTTGGAGGCAAGAGAATGTCGCAACTGAACAACGACGGCCGCAGTTCCGTCAGCTTCATCCTCAACGGCAACCCGGTCACAGGCTATGCCGAGCCGCGCATGCTGCTCACCGATTTCCTGCGCGAGGAAATGGGACTGACGGAAATCCATGTCGGCTGCGAGCACGGCGTCTGCGGCGCCTGCACCATACGCATGGATGGATTGCCGGCGCGCGCCTGCCTCACATTCGCCATTCAGGCCGAAGGCCATCGCATCGACACGGTGCAAAGCCTGGCGCAGCCGAGCGGTGTTTTGTCCGACCTGCAACTCGCCTTCCGCAAGCACCACGCGCTGCAGTGCGGCTATTGCACGCCGGGCATCCTGATGTCTTCCTCAGCCTTTCTGGAAATCAATCACGATCCCAGCGAGGAAGAAGTGCGCGACATGCTGAGCGGCCATCTCTGCCGTTGCACAGGCTATGTCGGCATGGTCCGGGCCATTCTTGAAGTGGCCAGGAACCGCATCTCCGCTTAAGGCTGTTCTGCCGGAGCCTGTCGGCTCCGGCACTTCCCTCCCCGCCCAAGTCCTGGGCAGAATCCCCGTTTTCAAAGTGGGCTTGACAGTCCTTCCCGGATGTTCTATCTTTGCAACAACATCTACAGATGTCTGATCAATTGGTGTAGAAACCGATAGAATGCAGCATCTTCTAGCGGCTCACGGATTTGCAATCAACGACGAAGGGGTATCGTATGTCATTTGGTGATTTGCGCGGCTGGATCGACCATCTCCGCAAGGAAGGCGAACTGCAGGAGATCAACGCCGAGGTAAACTGGGATTGCGAGCTTGGCACCGTCGCCCGCAAGGCCTTCGGCACGGGCAACGGCCCGGCGCTGCTGTTCAACAACATCACGGGCTACAATAAAAAGGACGCCCGTTGCAGCCAGGTATTCACCGGCGGCCTGTCGAAATATTCGCGCGTGGCGATGATGTTCGGCCTGCCGAAAGACGCCTCCATCACCGAACTCGTCAAGGCCGCGCGCAAGGCCTACTCCGGCCGCATCCCGCCGCGAATCGTCAAGGACGGTCCGGTCAAGGAGAACATCCTCAAGGGCGACGACATCAACCTGTTCGACTTCCCGATTCCAAAATGGCACAGGGAGGACGGCGGCCGCTACATCAACACCATGCAGGGCAACGTCACCATGGACCCGGACACGGGCCGCATGAACGTCGGCATGTACCGCGGCATGATAGGGACCAAAAACACTCTGCCGGTGCTGCTGTGGCGGGCGCAAAACTGGGGCGGCGACTTCCAGAAGTGGGTCGATCGCGGCGAGGAAATGCCCGTGGCCTGCGTCTACGGCTGGGAGCCCTCCCTGCCCTTCTGTGCCTCCTCACCCATTCCGCCCGACGTCTCGGAATACGACGTCATGGGGGCGATGCGCGGCGAGCCGGTTGATCTGGTGAAGTGCGAAACCGTGCCGCTGATGGTCCCGGCTTCTGCCGAAATGGTGGTTGAGGGCTATATCTCCAACGACCCCTCGACCTTCGAGATGGAAGGACCCTTCGGCGAATACACCGGTTATTTCGGCGGCGACCAGGGGCCCAAGCACAAGATCCGCATCACGGCCATCACCCACCGCAACAATCCGATATTCCGCGGCACCCTGGAAGGCACGCTGCCCAAGATGTTGAACGAGAACAGCATCATGAGTTCCGTGCAGCGCGCAGCACTCGCCTGGAACATCCTCGAGCGCTCCGGCGTTCCAGGCATCACCGATGTTCATTGCCCGGCCGCCAACAACGGCACGACGTTGATCATCCAGATGCGCCAGCGCTACCGCGGCCAGGCCAAGCAGGCGGCCATGGCGATCTGGGGCTCAAACGCCTCGCACCTGCGCTACAAGCATGTCTGGGTGGTGGATGAGGACATCGACATCCATGATTACGCTTCGCTTGATTGGGCATTCGCCTATCGCGTCAATGCCGCCGAGGACGACATCATTTTCGTGCCGGGTACCTTCGGTTCCGCGCTCGATCCCAGCACGAGGCTGCAGTACCGCGACACGCTGAAATTCGGCACCGGCAAGTGGGCCCGGGTACTGATCGATGCGACGGTGAACATGGACTTCGAACCGCAGGAGCAGTATGGCGGCGAGCGTTACCCCCCGACCGTGCGCCCCCACCAGCAGGATCTGGACATGGTCAATCGGCGCTGGAAGGAATACGGCTTCAAGTAATAACCGTCTCATCGAGTAAAAACAAGGGCCCTGAACAGGGCCCTTGTTTTATTTAAAGTCTAATCCTTCTGTTCATCCCGCAATGCGCGGCGGCTGATTTTCATCAGCGGCGTGCGCGGCAACGAATCCACGAACACGACCCGGTCCGGCACCTTGTAGCCGCCGATCTTGCTGCGAATCAGTTCGCAGAGTTCTGTCTCCAGCGACTTCTGCGCTACTTGATCGAGCGCCTGATTTTTCAGCACCACGAAGGCCCGCGGCACCGTCAAGCCATCCTTCGCATCGACGCCTATCACCGCAGCCTCCAGCACCTCGGGATGGCTGGTGATCACCGCCTCGACCTCGATCGGTGAAACCCAAAGCCCTTTCACCTTGAATACGTCATCACCGCGACCGGCGAACCAGAAATAACCATCCTCGTCAAAATAAAGCTGGTCTCCCGTGCGCGTCCAGGGACCATTGAAGGTGCTCTGGGTCTGCTCAAGCTTGCGCCAGTAAAACAGGCAGCGGGTGACACTTTTCACCCAGACGTCGCCGACCTGGTTCGGTTCGAGGATTTCCCGCCCCTGGTCATCGGTGAGTTTGATCTCAACGCCGAACACCGGCTTGCCGAGGCTGCCGCGGCGGAACTCCTTCTGCCGATTGGCGATCCACTCATAAGTGACTTCCGAACTGCCGATGGAGTCCATCAGTTCGATGCCGAATACTTGATGGAAGCGCTCGAAGAGCTCAGGAGCCATTTTTTCCGAGGCCGCGACGACGAACTCGAGCGAGCCGAAGTCTGGCTTGCTGTCCCTCTTCGAGACTTCGAGAAGCAGCAGCTTGACAAGTGTGGGCACGGTCACGAGTTTGGTGGGGCGATGCTTCTCGATCCATTTGACGAGCGCTTCTCCGGAAAACTGCTCGCGCGAAAGCAGGCAGGTCGCGCCCCAGTAAAGTGGGATCAGCAAACCGGGCCAGAGGCCGTGGGTGAAGTATTTCTTCGAGGTGGCAAGAACGATGTCGTCCTGACGGTATTCCCAGAATGCACCGTGGCGCTCCGGCACGATAAGGAAATCGTGCGTCAAGTGGATGATGCCCTTTGGCGTGCCGGTGGTACCTCCCGAATAGAACATATAGCAGATGTCGTGGCGGTGGCGCAGCAGACCTTTGAAGCTCGCAGTGCCTTTCGCCCTCAGCTCACTCAGTTCGACGATTTCGACGCCCTTCACTATTCCCCGCAGTTGTCCGGCCGAGCCGCGCACCATTATCCGGGAAAGCGTCGTCGGCAGTTCTGCCGCGATGCAGAGGAGCTTGGGCAGTTGCTCCTCGTCGATGTAGAGTGTTGCCGCCGCAGTGTCTTCGAGGAAATACTTCAGGTGGTGATCCTTGTGGGCGTCGGACACCACGACCGGAACCAGTCCTGCACGCACCGCACCAAGCCAAGTGGCGGCATACTCGACGCTGTCGGTGGCGAAAAACAGCATGCGCGACTCGCGCGCACAGCCCTGTGCTGTCAGTCCACCGGCGAAGCGGCAGGTCTCGGCGAGCAGTTCGCTATAGGAAAGACGCCTGTCGTCGCAGACGAGTGCCGTCTTCTCGCCGAGCACACCCGACGCCTGGCGGTCCAGCAGCCAGTGGGTCGGATCGATGAACTCAGGGCACTCCGGCTCTTTCCAGGAGCGCCAGTCTTCCGAATAAAAGAAGGGTAGATCGTCGCTGCTCATGTCAGTCTTCCTAAATTAGCGCCTGAGGAACTATACAGATGTCTGATTAACGCCGTCAAAATTTTACCTGTCCTTATATCCGGCCGCAAGAGCGACAGAGCGACGGCCTCTTGCCGAATGGCGCGAGGCTTCTATGCCAGAGGCTCGAGTTCAAGTATCCTAAGCCTAGGCCGATATTACTGGCGTGGAAGTCAATAGCCAAAGGATTTACTTGAACGAGCCTACAGAAAAACCCGCTGAAGAACACCACGGCCGGCAACGAGAAGATGATCCTGCCAAAGAGGAGGCATCCGCTCGGCCACGCTGGTATGCGCGCCTCGTGCAAGGAATCAAGGCCGGGATCGTGGTCGTTCTTGATGCCGGGATTCGCTTGCTGGAGCGCCTTAAGCCCCGTGCCGATAGCCAGATGCGGGAAGAGTCACGCGAAGAGCGGGCTGGCAGCAAACATCCGTCAGAAGCAAAACACTCCGCTGAGCCTAGACACCCGCCCGAGCAGAAAAAGACCGTCGAGCCGGCCTTGCCCTTGCCCATGAGCCGCCTGCGACGAACCCTAACGGATGTGATGCTGATGCTCATGGTGGCAATTGTCGGCATGGGCTTGGCGTATTTGCTGCTAGCGAAAGTCCTCTCCGAGCAGTCCAGTAAAATAAGAACCCAGTCGGAGGAAATCAGCGCTTACAGCCAGGAAAATCAGGAGAAGGCAACGCGCATCGCCGAACTCATGAGAGAGCTCGACAAACAGCGAGCAAATCTCACGGAAATCGAGAAACGCCTGAGCGAAACTGTCGTGAAGCTGCCCGAGCCCGAGATACGCGCCGCCGAGCTCAAGAATCCGGTGCCGAAAAGTGCAACGGCCAGGACAGGCCAGCCCTCGCAGTCCAGCACATTCACCTCACCCATCCCGGCCAAGAGCGGCAATTGCGATCTATTGGTCGGCGAGAAAAGCGCAGAAGAATTAAAGCGCTGCATCGACAACTACAACCGCAAATAGCAGAATCAGTCAGGCGTTTCTCTCCTATAGAGTGAGGGAAATTGCGCCTTGAGCCCCGCCAGCTTGGGCAGGTCATTCATGACGATATACATCTCGTCGGGATGCCGCGCCACATAATTCTGATGATAGGCTTCGGCGGGATAGAAGGCCTGCAGAGGCGCCAGTTTTGTCACGATGCGCCCGGCAAAGACCTTGGCGCGGCCCAACTGCTCGATATAGGCATTCGCGACCCGTTTTTGTCCGTCATTCGCGTAGAAAATCTCAGAACGGTATTGCGTCCCGGTATCGGGCCCCTGCCGATTGAGTTGGGTCGGATCGTGCGCGACAGAAAAGAATACCTTCAACAACTGCCCGTAAGAGACCTTGGAGGGATCAAAAACAATCTTGACGGATTCCGCATGGCCGGTTTTCCCTGAACTCACCGCTGCGTATTGAGCGTTTCCGGCAGCGCCTCCGGAGTAGCCGGAGATCGCCGAACCCACCCCCCTGACGTGCAGGAAGACGGCCTGGATGCCCCAAAAACAGCCTCCGGCAAAAACCGCTGTCTGCTCGCCAGAAACTTTCATAAGAGGCTCGTCGGCGACAGGATCGGGGAGCATGCGGCCCTCTGCCAGACAGCATCCGGAGCAGAAAATAAAGAGTGCTAGAGCGAGCGGATAGAAGGAGTTTTTGGCTGCCGTGCAGCCAGACATCGTCATTTCTTGGAATTGCCCCCGGGCGTGACAGCCTTGACGCCGGCAACAGCGACATCAACCGTCGTTTCCACTACCGTCGCCGCCACACTCACGGCGGCATCAGCAACGGCCACCACCGCACAACCGCTCAGCAATGAGCCGAGAATCAGCACGACCATAGTGATTCTCAACTTGCAAAAACCCATGTCAGCTCCAGTGCCCGGCGCGAGAGCAGAATTATTGCGATTAAGCCGTGGTATTCACGCGGGTGCCGGTCATTTGACCCTGGGTATTCACAACGGGCTTCTTGGGCGACGGCTCTTCGGCCTGTTGTGCCTGCTGGGCTTGCTGATTTTGCGCTTGCTGTGCGCGTTGCGCTTGCTGTGCCTGCTGGGTTTGCTGTGCCTGTTGAGCTTGCTGCGCCTGCTGGGTCTGGTCAGCCTGCGGACGTTGGCTCTGCGGATTGGAGGATACGGTACTGGAGGTTACTGAATTGATCGCCATTTTTCTACTCCTTTCAAGCAACAGAGTACATTTATACACCCTCTTCCCCGCTTCTTCAAGACAGGAGCCTGACTCTGCTATCCTTCATGAGGAACACGGTGAAAATTGAGCCCCGCAAAAGAATTGGACATGCATTGGAAGAATTGTACTCATGAAGGATACCCTCGCTCCACTGCTGGCAACCCTTGCCATCCAGGTGATGACCACACTTTCAATGCTGACGGTACCTGTGCTGGCAACCACCGCAGCGGCCGATGTCGGCATATCTGCGACATACGTGGGCGTGTTCGTCGCAATTCTCTCTTTTGCGGCAATGATCTCCTGTGTCGTCGGCAGTACGCTCGTTCTTCGCTTCGGCGCCATCCGCGTCAGCCAAGCCGGACTGCTGCTTTGTGCCATCGGCCTGGTCACCACCATGCTGGCCGCGCCAACGGCGCTGGTCATCGGGGCGATACTGATAGGCTTAGGCGGTGGTCCGATCACCCCGGCCAGTTCGCATATCCTGGCGAAGAGCACACCAGCTCATCTCATCGGGCTGGTATTCTCGCTCAAGCAGACCGGCGTGCCACTTGGCGGTGCGCTGGCCGGAGTGCTGGTGCCGCCGCTGGTGGTGGCAGCAAGCTGGCAGGCTGCACTCATCACAGTGGCTCTGATCTGCCTCGCCGTGGCAGCGCTGTCGCAGCCGGTGCGATTCACCCTCGATGCCGATCGCGAACCACGCCGGCGCATGAGCTTCGATGCTGCCGTCGCCCCGCTCAAGCTGGTTTTTGGCACTGCCCAGATCAGAGCGCTGGCCGTAGCCTCGCTGTTCTATGCCGCAATGCAGGGTTGCCTGACGAGCTATCTGGTCACCTACCTGGTGAGCGACCTCGGCCAGTCTCTGGTGCAGGCAGGCATCATGCTGGCTGTAGCACAAGCCGGCGGCATCGTCGGGCGAATCTGCTGGGGCACCATGGCTGATCGCTGGATCGCTTCGAACCGTGCGTTCGGGCTTCTCGGTTTGTTGATGACCATGGGTGCAGCCATCACCGCGACATTCTCGGCGGCCTGGTCAAGCCCGGCCTTGCTGGCTGCATGCTCCTTGTTCGGAGCCTCTGCACTGGGCTGGAATGGCGTGCATCTGGCGCAGGTGGCGCGCCTGGCGCCGCCTGGCAAGGCCGCCCTGGCAACGGGGGGCTCGGTATTTTTCTTCTTCTTCGGCGTGGTTGCAGGCCCACCGCTGTTTGGCGCGATTGTCGGCGCAGGATTTGGCTATCCCGCGGCATTTCTGGTGATTGCCCTGCCGACGCTGATCATAGGGCTGCGCTTCACCTTCGCGTCAAGCTCCCATGCACCAGCACCGAGTCCTGATCGCGCTTAGGACGGTTAGCGCCAGCACAGTATGTCATTGCCATTATTATTTACCCGGGCTACAATGCTTTCGTCATTTATTTCGGCAGATTGACTCCTAACCATCTCATGGGGCGCCAAAATGGAAACTGACTTTGATTTTCATGAATGGGCATGCTTGGCAAAGACCGACCCCGAAGCCTTCGAGCAACTCCGGGCGAAATGTATCGATCAATTCATATGCGCGTCAGGCAAGCACAAGAGAAGACTGGAAGGCCTGCAATTCAAGATAGACGCCAAACGAAAGCTCTCGCATACGGCAGATAAAGCTCTTGTCGTCATTTCCCAAATGATGGTCAAATCTCTGAACGAACTGGGCGACGAGCTTAAAAGTCTGAGCCATGACGCAAAGAATCCGTCTGTCATCAGACATGTCTACACTGCTGTCGAATCGCCCTCCTGCAAAGTATTACCCCTATTGCCCCGACACGATAGATCCCCCGACAGGGTTCGACTCTGAGCGCTGCCAATGCCACAGCCTCGAAGTTGGATTTGACAGCAACTTGTGTGGCCAATTCTGGGTTAGAGTTCCTTTCTTTGGGTGCTATCCTTAGCATCTGCTGGCCAGAGATGGCTTATTCAGGAAGGGAATTCGATGAAAATCTCAAAGAATCTTGATCTACTCGTGCTCGTCGGGCTTGCCCTGTTCAACAGCGTTGCTTTTTCGCAAGTTCCTGAAAGAACGATTGAGGAAATCAAGGTCGAAGCGCAAGCCCGCGCTGAGCGTGGCGCCTATCCCTTGGGTGGACTGGATCCCAGTGATGTCCGCGAAGCCCTCTCGCTGATCAAGACGCGCGACCGCGACGAATGGGCAAAAGGCTGGGGTACAGTCGCCGGCCGCTATATGGCTGCTGCAGAAAACGCCAAGACGCCTGCGGAAGCGAGTGCCGCCTATAAACGCGCCTGGCGACTTTATTATTTCGCACAGTGGCCTGTTCCTGCGTCGGCTGGCAAGAAGGAGGCATATGCAAAAGGCATCGATGCCTACCTGAAATATGCAAAGGCTTTTGACCCTCCCCTGGAGGTCGTCAATATTCCTTTTGAAGGGACGAAAATCGTTGGCTATCTGCGCCTGCCCAAAGCCGGCAAGCAACCTGTGCCACTGGCGCTTGCCATCAGTGGTCTGGATAGCCGCAAGGAAACCGTCGCTGAAACCTATGAGGCTCTGCTTAAACACAACATCGCCTTCTTCGCGGTGGATAGCCCAGGCACCGGCCAGGCTCCGCTAAAGGTGAGCCCCACCGCAGAGCGGATGTTTAGCGCAATCCTGGACTATCTTGAAAAAAGACCGGAAATCGACAAGACGAGAATATTCACCCATGGCGTCAGTTTCGGCGGCTATTGGGCTGCCAAGATAGCCATCACTGAACAAAAGCGTCTCCTGGGTGCGGTGGTGCAATCGCCGCCGGTCGATGTCTTTTTTACGGAAAAATTCTTGCGTGAAGGGACTCTTGGCAACCGCGAATATCTTTTCGACCTCGCCCCCGCTTTCATGAACGTCATCGAGGGAGCGAATTCGATTGATGACTTGGCCCGCCTGCTGCCGGAGATGTCACTGGCCAAACTCAGTCTGCTGAACAAGCCCTCGGCCCCCACGCTGATTGTCGGAGGGGCGAAAGATACCCAGGTTCCCATGTCCGACCTTGACCTTCTCTTGCGCAGCGGCAATACGCCCAAGGAGGCCTGGATCAATCCCATAGGGGGGCATCTTGGCCGCGAAGCCCGCGGTTGGACGGATCCGGTCATATTTTCAAAAGTCATACTGCCCTGGGAACTCCGCCTGGTCCAGCAATCCTATAAGTAAGTAGAAAAGCTTCCGTGGCAGGGAAAAGCGCCAGTACCTCACAGGCACAAGTGCCCGTAGTTCTCTTCGACAACTACGGGCACTTGTCAAATTGACCTGGCGCTGAACCGTCTATCAGCCCCAGACCTCTCTTGCCGTCTCCACGACCAATGCCAATTTGGCGCGCTGGGCTTCCACGGCGATATCGTTGCCATGAACCGTGCTTGAGAAACCGCATTGCGGCGAAAGAGCCAACTGTTCAAGCGGCACATATTTCGCGGCTTCGTCGATGCGCCGTTTGAGGTCATCCTTCGATTCGAGTTCACCTAGCTTTGTGGTGACCAGCCCCAGAACAACGATTTTCCCCTTGGGCAAGAAGCGCAGAGGCCTGAAGTCGCCGCTGCGGGAATTGTCGTATTCAAGAAAATAGGCATCGACATTCATCTCGGACAGCAGCGCCTCGGCCACCGGTTCGTAGCTGCCGGACGCGGCCCAGGTGCTCTTGAAGTTGCCGCGGCAAAGATGCACGGCGAGAATCATGCCCTCCGGCTTCTGGGCAACGACGCGATTGATGAAACTGGCGTAACGGTGCGGCAGTTCATCGGGATCATCGCCACGCTGACGCGCCGCCTCGCGCATCTTGTCGTCGCACAAGTAGGCCAGGTTGGTATCGTCCATCTGCACATAGCGCGAGCCGGCGGCAGCCATGGAGCGTAACTCGTCACCATAAGCGTTGGCCACGTCCTGATAAAAGGCGGGATCGAGTTCAGGGTAGTGCGTCTTGCTGATGCCATCGCGCCCGCCGCGGAAATGCAGCATGGTGGGCGATGGAATACTGACCTTCGGCGTGTTGCCGACGGAAACCTGGCTCTTCAGGTATTTGAAGTCGGCGAGTTGGATATCTTTGACATGCCTAACCTTGTCGATGACGCGCATCACCGGTGGGGCAAGCTCCTGGCTGCCGTCGGGCTTGATGACGGTGACCGGAATTTCGGTCTTGACGCCGCCCAACTGCTCGAGGAAGTCGATATGGAAATAGGTGCGACGGAACTCCCCATCGGTAATCGCTTTCAGACCCACGTCTTCCTGGAAACGCACGATTTCGCTGATGGCTTTGTCTTCCACGGCGCGCAATTGCGCCTGGGTAATCTCCCCCTTCTCTGCCTGCTCGCGGGCGGAGAGCAGATATTTCGGGCGCAAAAAGCTGCCCACGTGGTCTGCACGGGATGGCAGCGGGAAAGGTGATTTATTGCCTAAGACCATATATTCCTCCAAGTGTGGCGTCTCAGTGAATTGGAATCAAGCGGGTTCCGAGGTCTTTGACCTCGTGAAGAGTAATTGTAGCAGCGCGGCAATGGTGGGAGTGGGTGGAGTGGTTTAAAATCTATGGAGTCAAAAGTTCAAGAAGGAAATAATTCATGAACAAGTTGTTTTTTTCGTTTTTCCTGTTCGCCTGCCTCGCCTCTGCGGCGCCCGTATCGCCTTATGCAGGACAGGAAGGCCGCGAGATCAAGGCGCTCGCAGCCGATGAGATCGAGGGATATCTCTCCGGCAAGGGTATGGGTTTTGCCAAGGCAGCCGAACTCAATGGCTACCCCGGTCCGTCCCATGTCATGGCGCTCGCATCCGAGTTGGCCCTGTCGCCGGAGCAAAAGCGGCGCACGGAGGCCTTATTCAGGCAGATGGAGGCAGAGGCGATCGCCCTGGGGAGCCGACTGATCGAGCAGGAGAGAATACTTGACCAGCAGTTTGCGGCAAAAACCGTCAGCAACGAGTCTCTGGCGACGCTGATGAAGAACATAGGCGAAACTCAGGGTCAGATCCGCAGAGCCCACCTGGCCGCCCATCTGGAGCAGACGAGCATTCTCACCTCAGTCCAGGTGGTTAAATACATGGAGATGCGCGGTTACTCCGGTACGATGTCACACAACCATCAGCACATGCACTGAATCTGCCGACACATCAATCAATACGAGGACGCGCCATGCCCTATACTCCAGACTTGGTCGAAGAGTTGAACACCCTGATACGCTACGACCTGGCAACCAACCAGCAGGGCGTCAAAGTGCACAAGAATGCGGAACCGGCGGTGATCGCGGCAACCAGGCGTTTGCATGACAAAGGCCTGGTAACCCTGGAGGACGGCGGCTATTTAACCCATTTGGGGCGGGAAGCGGCCGAGCACGCCCAGGCGGCCCTGACCATTCTCACATCCGCCTAAATCCGCCTAATTCGTCGGCATGACGAAAGTGTTTCCACTCGCCATGCCGCTCGGCCAGCGTGCCGTCACGGTCTTTAGCTTGGTGTAGAAACGCACGCCCTCCGGACCATGCACCGAGTGGTCGCCAAACAGCGAGCGTTTCCAGCCGCCGAAGCTGTGAAAGGCCATGGGCACCGGGATGGGCACGTTGATGCCGACCATGCCGACCTGGATGCGGCGGGCGAATTCACGCGCGGCGTTGCCGTTGCGGGTGAAGATCGCCGTGCCGTTGCCAAATTCATGGGCATTGACGAGTTCCACGGCAGCATCGAAGTCGGGCACTCGCACCACGCACAGCACCGGTCCGAAGATCTCTTCCTTGTAGATGCGCATAGCCGGCAGCACCTTGTCGAACAGGCAGCCGCCGAGGAAAAAACCCTTTTCATGTTTGGCGAGTTTGAACCCGCGTCCATCGACCACCAGTTCCGCGCCTTCGGCCACACCCAGATCCACGAAGCCCTTCACCTTGTCGTAATGCGTCCGGGTCACCAAGGGCCCCATCTCGGCCTCGGGATTCGTGCCGGGCCCGATTTTTAGCGAACGCGCACGTTCGGCCAGGCGCTTCACCAACTCATCGGCGATCTCTCCAACGGCGACCGCCACCGAAATCGCCATGCAGCGCTCTCCGGCTGAGCCGTAAGCGGCGCCGACGAGGTTGTCCACGGTCTGATCCATGTCGGCGTCGGGTAGCACCACCATGTGGTTCTTGGCGCCGCCCAAGGCCTGGACGCGCTTGCCGTGGGCGGCGCCGGTCGCATAGATATATTCGGCGACAGGCGTCGAGCCGACGAAGCTCACCGCCGCCACGCGGGGATCGGTGAGCAGGGTATCCACCGCCTCCTTGTCGCCATTGACGACATTGAACACCCCCGGCGGCAGCCCCGCCTCGTGCAGCAGTTCTGCGAGTCTCAGGGCGGTCGAAGGATCGCGTTCCGAGGGCTTCAGCACGAAGGTGTTGCCGCTGGCGATGGCCACAGGAAACATCCACATCGGCACCATGGCCGGGAAATTGAACGGCGTGATGCCAGCGCAGACGCCCAGGGGCTGACGCATGGACCAACTGTCTATGCCGTTGCCTATCTGTTCGGCGAACTCCCCCTTCAAAAGTTGCGGGATGCCGCAGACGAATTCGACGACTTCCAGACCCCGGATCAGTTCGCCCTTTGCGTCGGAAAATACCTTGCCATGCTCGCTGCTGATAAGTGTCGACAGTTCGTCTGCATGCTGCTCTATGAGTGCCTTGAACTTGAACATGATCCGGGCACGGTGCAAGGGCGGCGTCTCCGCCCATTTTGGAAAGGCAGCGGCGGCAGCGGCAATCGCTCGCGCGGTTTCTTGCTGGCTAGCCAGGGGGACGCGCGCCGTGATGTCACCCGTGGCAGGGTCAAAGACATCCCCCCAGCGCCCGCTCTCGCCAGCCACCAGGGTGCCGTTCACGAAATGGGCAAGGGTGTTCGCAGAGGTTGAATTCATCGCAGTTTTCTCGCTATAGGAAGGTGGCACTTAGGGAAACGCTGATCAAGCACAACTTCGTCATTGCGATTGCCACGGCCCTGCAGGACTCGCAATGAGATAAGCAAAGCAATCTGAGAGCCATGCAAGATGACGGACTCAGGCATTCCTCATATTTAGACGACATGGTAGAGTATGCATGAGGATCGTCTCTTGCGGCAACTGAAGCCGCACAACCCTATATCTTGAATTTCGATGTCATCGTGATCGGTGCCGGCGCCGCAGGCATGATGTGCGCCATGGAGGCGAGTGGCCGCGGCCGCCGCGTGCTGATCATAGATCATGTGGAAATAATCGGTGAGCGCATCCGTATTTCCGGTGGCGGGCGCTGCAATTTCACCAACCGCGAAGTCTCCGCGGCAAACTATCTGTCGCAGAACCCGCATTTCTGCCGCTCGGCGCTCGCCAGATTCTCCTCGCGCGACTTTCTCGCCATGGTCGAGCGCCGCCGCATCCCATACCACGAGCGGGAGCATGGCCAACTGTTCTGCGACGACTCGGCACAGGACATTATCGAGATGCTGCGCACCGGCTGCGACGACGGCGGCGTGCAATGGGCGTTTCCCTGCAAGGTTCATGGCATAGAGCGCAGCGTGGAGGGACAAGGCTTTGCTGTCAGTTCCGACCAGGGGTTATTCCATTGCCAGTCGCTGGTGATCGCCTGCGGCGGCTTGGCCGCCCCGAAAATCGGTGCGAGCCCATTCGGCTATCAGGTCGCAAAGCAATTTGGCATCGGCGTCGTGGCGCCCAAGCCGGCATTGGTGCCACTGGCGCTGGCTCCGGAAACCCTGGGGCCCCTGCAGCCGCTTTCCGGCTCCTCGCTCACCGCCGCCACGCGTTGCGGCACGGGCAATCCCGAGTTCCGCGAGCAGGTGCTGATCACCCACCGCGGACTTTCCGGGCCAGCCATACTGCAGATTTCAAGCTACTGGCAGATGCAGGAATACGGAGGAATGCGCGGACCTGTGGAAATCGACCTTCTGCCCGGCATCGACCCGGCCACTTGGCTGGCCGAGGCAAGGCAGAGCAAGATGCTGCTGCCCAACCTGCTCGCCCTCTATCTGCCCCGCCGTTTCGCGCTGGAATGGTGTGCGCTCCAGGGCTGGCAACTGCGGCCCGTCAGCGATTTCTCCAGGCGCGATCTCGAGGGAGTCGCGCATGCCCTGAAGGGCTGGGCGCTGATGCCTTCGGGAACCCTGGGCTTTGCCAAGGCCGAAGTCACGCTGGGAGGCGTATCAACCGACGAACTCTCGTCGAAGACCATGGAAGCGAAGCGGCTGCCGGGCCTCTACTTCATCGGCGAAGTGGTCGATGTCACCGGCTGGCTGGGCGGCTACAATTTCCAGTGGGCCTGGTCGTCTGGCTGGGTGGCGGGGCAGTTTGCCTGAGGGGGGAGATTGCTTCGCCATCGGCACGCAATGACACACCACCTCATCATTGCGAGGCCCAAACGGCCGTGGCAATCGTCAGTCAAGTCTAGGCTTGATGCCCTTGATGTCGTGGTAGGAGACGACGCCTAATAGCCTTTCCTCGCTGTCCGTGACGGGGATTGCCCGGAAACTGTAGCGGCAGAAGATTTCCACCGCATCGCTCAATGATTCATCCGGATTGAGACTGATGACATTGTCCATCATGATTTCTCCCAGTGTCCTTTCCGGCTCCGCGGCGAGCAGTTCGCGCAGATCGACGACGCCTTGCAGGGTGTCGTTGCCGTCGCTCACATAGACGTACATGATGACGTCCATGCCGCGGGCGAACTTCCGGTAATCGGCCATGAAGTCCTTCGCCGGCATCGCTGCCGGCATTTTCATGTACTTCTGGGTGGTAAACAGCATGATATTCTCGTCGTGCTGATCAATGATTTTTTGCACCTTGGTCGCGCTTTCCTTGTCGATCAGCATCAGGATCTCGTCAGCCTCGGCAGTCGGCAGGATGGCGAGGATATCCGCAGCCTGGGCCGGACTCATCGCATTGATGAGTTGAGCGGCGCGTTCCTTCTTCATCGCGTTGATGAGTTCGCGTTGGACACGCGGCTCGACCTCCTCGAGCGTGTCCGAGGCATGCTCCGGGTCGATCTCGTTGAAGACCGCCAGGCGCTGATCGCCGTCCAGTTCTTCCAGTATGTCCGCCAGATCGACCGGATGGATGTCGCGGATGTTTTCCTTCAGCACGCTCAACTTGACATGTCCCTTGAAAGTGCCGATATGCTCGGGCAAGGTCTGGACATACATCCAGGAAACCGTGGCGTCCTCGGAGTGATCTGCCATCCAGTTCGCCAGCTTCTTCAACCCCATCCTGCGCAGCAAACGATGCCGGCTGAAATCCACTTCACTGACGTAGAGTTTGCCACTCTGGTAGACGAGCTTCACGTCATAAACGACCTCCACTTCGTGATCATCCATGTCGAGGATTTTCTTGTCGAGAATATGATCCTTGAGCAATATCGACCCTTCCGGCGGCGGTCGTTCATAGTCATAGGGCTCGACGATGTCGAAGACGATCTCGGTATTGGAAATCAGGGAAACCTTGTCCCAGGGCAGCAGCAAGGACGGGTAGCCGTAGGAACGGCCCACGACCAGATGGCTGACCTCGGGAACCTTGCCGGTTTCGATGATCACCAGGTCGCTCAGGCGGCCGATTCGCTGGTTTTTCAGAAAGACCTTGCGGCCCAGGATTTCACTCAGAAAGAATTTGTGTTCGAGAACGGCGATCACGGCTCTCTCCTCACTTCAGCAGCAAGACGAATTTGTAAACCATCACGCTGACCAGGAAGAGCAGATAAAAGCGCAGAGCCATCAGGGAGATTTTGACCCCGCTGGACATCGCTATCCTGGGTGTGCGGTAGCGATGGTTGATTTCGCCGATCTTGCGAACGAGACGCATCAGGCTGTTACTCATGAAAAACTCCCTATGATTGGAAAAGACTCGGGAACATCACGCTGATCCCATAGAGCGAGGAAAGAACCACAATGCTGAGCACAATGAAGCCGCCAACCCAATTCTGCCAGGGCTTGTTGCAATACTCGCCCATGGTGCGCCGGTCGTTGAGCAGAAGAATCAGGAAGACCAGGGCAGCGGGCAGCAGCGTGACCGCAATCACCTGGACAAACAGGGTGATCAATATCAACGGGGCGCCGGGAATAAGCACGACTAGGCCGGCGGTGATCAGGGTGAAAAAATAGCTGGCGTAGAACCAGCGTGCTTCCTTGATCTTCTGGTTGAGCGAGTGGGCCCAGCCGAAGATTTCGCCGAAGGCCCAGGAACTCGCCAGGGAAATGCAGATGGCGCCGAGCAGACCGGCATCGAACAGGCCGATGGCCATGAAGGTGCCGACCCAGTGATTGCTTTTCATCAAGAGTTCCGCGGCCTGGGAAGCGCTGTCGATGTCCACACCCTTCAGAACGGTGCCGGTCACGATGACAATGAATACCGCCACCAGGATGGTGAGCGCAGAACCGAGCAATGTATCAAACTTGCCCCAGGGAATGTCCTTCTCCAGCATGCCCTTGTCGACCACTGCGCTTTGCTGGAAGAACAACATCCAGGGCGCGATGGTGGTGCCTATATTGGCCATCAGGAAAAAGAACAGTTCGCCGTTCATGCCGCCCGGGAAATTGGGGACAAAGCCCTCCCTGAAAATATCGGAGACCGAAGGATGGACCATGAAGGCGCCCGGAATATAGATCAGGTTCAGGGCGCAGAACAACAGTGCGATCTTCTCCCAGGTCCAGTAGCGGCCGTTGAGCACGATGACCGCCAGCAAGGCACAGACGCCCAGGACAGTGAGCCAGGGCGGCACGCCGAAAATGGCCAGCGCAGAAGTCATGCCTATGAATTCGGTGACCAACGTCAGCCAGTCCACAATCATCAGGTCGATCAGTGAGAACCAGCCCCAGAAGGCGCCGAAACCGTCGAAAATGGCTTCGGCGTGACCCCGCTTGGTGACTGCTCCCAGGCGCACCGTCATTTCCTGAACATAGTAGGCGACAGGAATCAGGATGAGCAGAAACCAGATCAAGCTATAACCGTACTTGGCACCCGTTGCCGCATAGGTGGTGATGCCACCGGCATCATTGTCGGCAACCATGACCACGATTCCCGGGCCGGCGATGATCAGGTAGAGCCGGATCGCCTTCCACATCTTGCGGAACCGGTAATACAGTTTTGAAAAGAAATTCATTCGAGGCCCTCGATGTTCCCTGCTCCCGACTGCGCCTAATCATACCCTGCAATGGATAGCCGGAAGCCTCTCCGGTAAGCTGCGGCGTTGATTTTATAGATGGCATCATCTGGCGGCTTAAGGCAAAATCGCCGCCATGCCCATGAAAATCACCGACACCGGCCCCAGGCGCATTGCCTGGGTGATCGCGCTCGCTGCACCGATTGCGGCGATCAGCCTCCACCTCCTTCCCGCCCTGCTCTCAGGACTCCTGATCCACGCCCTGGTCCGCACCCTGGCGCCCTATCTCGAACGGCGCCTGTCTACCCGCAGCGCCCGCGTGACGGTGGTAGCGCTGCTCGCCGCCGTCATCGTCGCTGTATTCGCTGCGCTGGTCATCGGAGTGCTTGCCTTCTTCCATGGCGATGTCGGCAGCCTCTCTGCCCTGATGACCAAGATGGCCGAGGTGATCGACTCTTCACGCCCCTGGCTGCCTGACTGGATAGACGCCTACCTGCCGGCAGACCGGATCGAACTGCAAGCAGCGGCCGCCGTCTGGCTGCGCGAGCATGCAGGGGAAATTCAGCTTTTTGGCAGGGAAAGCGTGCGCGGCCTGGTCCATGCTGGACTCGGCATGGTCATCGGCGCCCTGCTGGCACTGCGCGAAAGCGACGGGAAAAGAGTGACCGGCCCGCTGGTGAGCGATCTGGCTGGCTATGCAGCCAGCTTTGACAATGCCTTCCGCCAGATCGTGTTCGCCCAGGTTCAGATCGCCGCGATCAATGCCGTCATCACCGGCCTGTATCTGTTTGTTGCCCTTCCCTGGTTCGGCATTCATCTGCCTCTGGCGAAAACCATGGTGGTGCTCACCTTCGTCGCCGGCTTGCTGCCCATCGCCGGCAACCTCGTCTCCAACCTGGTCATCGTGGTGATTTCTCTGGCGCACTCACCAGCCCTGGCGCTGGTTTCCCTGGCATTTCTGGTCAGCATCCACAAGATTGAGTACTTCCTCAACGCACGCATCGTCGGCCGGCGCATCAATGCGGCTGCCTGGGAACTCCTGGTGGCGATGCTGGTGATGGAAGCGACTTTCGGTCTCCCCGGATTGATACTGGCGCCGATTTACTATGCCTATCTCAAGGTCGAGATCGAGCGCTGGCAGTAGTTATCACACTAGCGCAAGCCTCTGCGGGCGAGCCACTTGCGCAACTCCTCCAGGAGAACCATCCCGATGGCAAAAGGGATGACGAAAAGCCAGACCTCCCCTGGAATGGGTGCGGTTCCCAGAAGGCTGTTACCCCATGGTGTGTAATCTATCAGCAGTATCAACGCGATTTCCAGCACCACGCCCCAGAGGATCAGGCGGTTGCCGAAGAGACCCGTCGAGAATACCGAGCGGATCGAGCTCCGGCAGACAAACACATTGACCACCTGCATGAGGATGATAGCGCACAGGGTCGCCGTGATCGCCTGCAGATAAAGCGGATGATTGGCCGCAAGCATCTGGCCATACCTCCAGCCGGCTCCGTAGAGCACATAGAGGAATGCCGCCATCGCGGCCGCAGCCTCCATTAGCCCCAGGAACAGATAGGCGCGCAGCGCCAGGGAAAGGTTTAACAACCGCTCGCCCTGGGGTCGTGGCGGCCGCCTCATGAGCTCGGCATCGGCTCTTTCCACGCCAGACCGAGAGCGGTGCGCATTTTCTGGTCGGCTGCGACACGGGCAAAAATGATTTCCGGTGCATCGAGGGCTAACTGGAGCTGGGTGCTGGAAAGCCTTTGCAACTGCTCACCGGTGACTTGTTCGACCCGGTTTGGATCGAACTCGCGCAGGCGATGGCTGGCCTCATCCGCGGACAACCCCGCTGCACTGCTGCGGATGCTGGCGAGTGCATCTGCGACTGAGAGTTGGTGGATCCTCATTTGCGCCGGCCAAGCCGGATCACTTCAGAAGAAACAATCCTACCCCCTCCAAAGCAAAAGGGGCGACGCGGAAAACCGCGTCGCCCCTCGGCGAAATTCAATACGAGGCTAGCTCAGCATCCTGCGACGCATTTTCCACCGCTGTTGAATTCCATCGTCTTGCCGCTCAACGGAATATGGACTGGCACCTTGACGGCTTTGATGAAAGTCTCGGTCTTGCTCCCCGGCCGTACCTTGCCGCCAACGGTCCCGACTTCATTCGCGTGCGAGGCGATCACCGCACTGGGCTTGACCAGGTCGTTGATGACATAAGCCGCCTCCTTCGGGCCTGTGGAAAAGCCGTCGCCCATATTCATCACGGCGAGCTGGGCCTTGTAATAGCCCCGCACGACCTTGTCCTGCTCGGCCGTGATGCCCGTATCACCGGAGAGATAGAGCACGAGGCCGTTGCTGAACTGGAGCACATAGCCCGTAGCGTCGCCGACATAGCCGGCGATTCCCGCTGCCGCCATGCTCTTGCCCAGCTCGCCGTCGATGTAGTCAGGGTCGAGGCCATTGCTGTGGAAAGCGGGCACCGTCGCAATCTTCACGCCGCCGACCGTCACGCTGCCACCAAAGCGCGCAAGGATTGCATCGCTCGGATTGCCGCCGTTCGCCTTCAGCTTGTTGGCGAAGAAAGGCGGCATTTCGCTGCCGGTCACGATCTTCGCTTTCTTGGCCAGCGCGATATTCACCGTGTTCGAATTCGGCACCGCCGAGACCGAAACGTCGGGCTTGTCACAGCTGCCGGAATTGGGCGCCTTGTTGTGCGCATTGCCCAGATGGTCGCCATGCATGTGGCTGACGAGGATGATGTCAATCTTGCCCAGGCGGGGGTCGTTTGCTCCGGCGACCGTTCGACCGGCGTCGTAAAGAATGCGCGTGCCGTTTGGATCCTCGAAGATCATCGCCCGGTCTTGCGGGCAAAACTCGCCCTCCTGGCCGCCAAGCGGCGTCACTTTCACATTGTCCGCCAAGGCTGGCTGCGCAATCACTGCAGCCATGCAGCCAACGGCTATTGTCCAAACCAGGAAATTCATTCTCATGCGGCTGTCCCCTGTCTCGTTTTCAAGAAAACCCTGAATTTCGATTGTCTCATATCGGCATCTCGTTTAGGGTTGAAGCATCTATCGTACGCTAGGACCAGACCACCGGAGCAAGGCATAATCGTCGCCTCCTTGATGATTGCCAAGAACCCGACATGAGCAAACTCGCCAAACTGTCCGTCCTCGACCAGACCCCGGTCATCCATGGCCATTCGGTCGCCGATGCCATCGCGGCGACCATTGACCTCGCCCAGGCGGCGGACCAGCTAGGCTATACCCGCTACTGGTGCGCCGAGCACCATGGTCTTCAGGCGGTGGCCAACCCCTGCCCCGAGGTCATGCTGGCTCGCCTGGGCAGCATCACGAAGCGCATGCGCATCGGCTCCGGCGGCGTGATGCTGCCCTATTACAGCGCATTCAAGGTCGCCGAACAATTCCTCATGCTCGAAGCCTTGTTCCCCGGCCGCATCGATCTTGGCGTCGGCCGCGCCCCCGGCGGCACCATGAGCACGACGCGGGCCGTAGCCGGCGGGCGTTACGACAGCGATGTTTTCCCGCAGCAGGTCGCGGAACTCGCGGCCCTGTTTTCCGGCCAGCTGCCCGAGTCCCATCACGCCTATGGCGTGCTCCTGCAACCGGCCGTCGGCACGAGGCCACAACTGTGGATGCTCGGGTCCTCGGACTTTGGCGGTGCCCTGGCGGCGCAAACAGGCATACGCTTCGCCTTCGCTCACTTCATCAATGCCCAGTACGGCGATCAGGTGGCGCAGCTATACCGCCAGCAGTTCGCTGCGGGCCATGAGCAGGAGCCCTACTGCGCCGTGGCGCTGTTCGTGATTTGCGCCGACAGTGAAGCAGAAGCGAAGGATCTTGCCGCCGCTGTGGACCTGCGTCGCGTCCAGATGGCCTACGGCATCGACGAACCTATCCCGACGGTGGACCAGGCGCGCGGTCTGCAATACACAGAGCGCGACCGGCAAATCATCGAGAAGGAGCGGCCAAGAAGCATCGTCGGCACGCCAGGTCAGGTGGCCGAGCGCATGCTGGAAATCCAGGCGCGCTTTGCCGCCGACGAGATCATAGTCCTGACGGTGGCGGCGAGCTACAGCGCCCGTCTGCGCTCCTACGAACTTCTGGCCGCGGCCTTCGAACTAAACTAACTTCGTCAGCCCAGGCCGAAGCGGCGGATCAGCCAGGTCTTCACCCATTGGGTCAGACTCATGTAGGTGAGCAGGATGGCCGTGAGTGCGAACCAGTATTGATGCGGCAAGGCAACCAGGTTCAGGGCATGGGCGAACTGCGAGTAAGGCAGCGTCACACCGATGACGCAGATGGTCAGGGTCATCATCATCAGGGGAAGACTGGCCTTGCTTTCCAGGAAGGGAATCTTGCCGGTGCGGATGACATGCACGATCAGCGTCTGGGACAGCAGAGACTCGACGAACCAGCCGGTCTGGAAGAGTTCAGGCTTGTCCCAGGCGCCGAACACATAAAGCAGGGTGAAGAAGGTCGCATAGTCGAATATCGAACTGATCGGTCCGATGAAGAACATGAAACGCGCGATGTTGCCGATATCCCATTGGCGCGGCAGGCTGACGTACTCTTCATCGACGGTATCGGTGGCCACCGCCGTCTGCGAGAAGTCGTAGAGCAGGTTGTTGAAAAGAATCTGTACCGGCGCCATGGGAAGGAAAGGCAGGAAGGCCGAGGCACCCAGCACGCTGAACATATTTCCAAAATTGGAGGAGGCGCCCATCTTGATGTACTTCACGATGTTGCCGAACACCTTTCTGCCCTCTATCACCCCCTCCTCCAGAACCATCAGGCTTTTTTCGAGCAGGATGATGTCCGCGGACTCCTTGGCGATGTCCACCGCAGTATCGACCGAGATGCCGACATCGGCGGCCTTCAATGCCGGGCCGTCGTTGATGCCGTCGCCCAGGAAGCCGACGACGTGGCCTTTCAGGTGCAGCGCCTTGATGACCCGCGCCTTCTGCTGCGGCGAGAGCTTGGCGAAGACCGAGACCCGCTCCGCCAGTTCGGCCAGCGCCAGGTCGGTGAGTTTCTCTATTTCGCTGCCCAAGACCACATGCTCAACTTCCAATCCCACTTCGCGGCAGACCTTGCGCGTCACCACTTCATTGTCTCCGGTCAGGATCTTCACGGCGACGCCATGCTTGCGCAGCATGCTGATGGCCGCCGCTGCACTCTCCTTTGGCGGATCCAGGAAGGCGATGTAGCCGGTCAGGATCAGGTCTGATTCGTCCGCCAGGGTGTAGATCTTCTGGCCGACTGGAATCTCCTTGTAGGCCACGGCAATGACCCGGAAGCCGTCCTCGTTGAGGTCATTCACCACATAGCGCAGATCCTCGAGGTGGCCTGACTCCGCAGGAACGACGTTGCCGGCGAGTTCCGTCCGATTGCAGACATTGAATACCTCCTCAACCGCGCCCTTGCAGATGAGGATGTGCTTGCCGCCATTCTCCTCGACGACCACAGACATGCGGCGCCTCTGGAAGTCGAAGGGAATCTCATCCACCTTGGCGAAGCTCTCGGCGACATGAAGCTTCTCGCGGACCTCGGCATGCTCCAGCACCGCCACGTCGAGCAGATTCTTGAGGCCAGACTGGTAATGGCTGTTGAGGTAGGCGTATTCGAGCACATGCTCGCTCTCGTTGCCGGCGATATCGACATGTCTTTCGAGAAACACCTTGTCCTGGGTGAGGGTGCCGGTCTTGTCTGTGCACAGCACATCCATCGCGCCGAAGTTCTGGATGGAGTTGAGCCTTTTCACGATGACCTTCTTGCGCGACATGGCGATGGCGCCCTTGGCAAGATTGATGGTGACTATCATCGGCAACATCTCGGGCGTGAGTCCGACCGCCACGGCCACTGCGAACAGCAAGGCCTCCATCCAGTCGCCCTTGGAGAAACCGTTGATCAGGAAGACAAGAGGCACCATCACCAGCATGAAACGTATCATCAGCCAGGTGAACTTCTCGATGCCGAGGTCGAAGCTGGTCTGCAGGCGCAGGCCTGCGACCGTCTGGGCAATGGAGCCGAAATAGGTCGAGGCTCCGGTGGCGACGACGACCGCAACCGAGGTCCCGGAAACCACATTGGTGCCCATGAAGCAGATGTTGGGCATTTCCAGCACTGACTTGATGTCAGGACTCGCAGCGCCGGGGAATTTTTCCTTTGGCATGGCCTCGCCGGTGAGCGCCGCCTCGTTTACGAACAAGTCTTTCGCCGAAAGAATGCGAAGGTCCGCCGGAACCATGTCGCCGGCCGAGAGATGGATGATGTCGCCCGGCACGACATGAGAGAGCGGGATTTCAGTGGTATGCGAAGGCCGGATATTGAGCTTGACCTGAAAATGGCGATTCACCTCTTCCGGAACCCCTGCGGTCACATCCTTCCTCAGCACGGAGGCAGTCGTTCTCACCATTTCGCGCAGTTTCTCGGCGGCCTTGTTGGAGCGGAACTCCTGGATGAAGGACAACAGTCCGGAGAGCAGCACCATGATGGAGATCACGACGGCACCCTTGATCTCACCGGTGAGGAAGGAAACGGTGGCCAGGCCCAGGAGCAGCAGAGACAGGGGCGTAGCGAAGTGCCCCAGCAATTGGCGCGGCGCACTCCTGGCCTGCTCGTGGGCAACCTCGTTCTTGCCGTAATTTTCCAGCCTTGCCAGGGCATCACGCTCCAGCAGTCCTTCAAAGGAGGCGTCGAGTTGGCTCAGCACAGCGTCGCTATCGAGACAGGCAATTCTCAGAATTTCGGCCTGCCCAGGCCGAGACTGCTCGCGTCCGCTGCCTGCCGATCCCGTAAAGGAACCCAACCGTCCAGGTATTTTCAGCGCCATGCCCTTCTCCTAATCCTGGAAATGTGAGCGGACGCATGACCCGGCAGACGAAACACCCTCTGCACGGTCATACGTTCAACAATAATATTGGGCTGAAACCCACGGCAAGACACCGCGGATGACTGCTCCGATCTTCCCCAGCCTCTTCGCCCGGCAGGAAAGCCCCGTGAGCAGTATATGAATACCGTGTTACGAGAACTTTAAAGCGCTAGGCGTCGAAGCATTTACAACAGCTACTGTCCAAGGCAATTGCCCCCTGAAATGAAGACGCGCGAAATCTACGCCGCGCGTCTGCCCCTGTCAACGCTTTATTGCATTCATCCTTGAGCCTGAATCCAGCCTCAAGAAACCCGGCCCATTGACCTTGGTCGGCATTTGACTTTTTTGCAGGTGAAATCTATATTAATTGCATGACATCGACGTAATATGATAACGCATCGTCGGCAGCAACAGATGTCTGTTGGCGCCGACAGAGTCCGACACTTTCTTTCAAGAGGAGAATCATCATGGCAAACATCACCCGTTTCGATCCCTTCAACGAACTCACCCGCCTCGATCCCTTCAATATGGATGACTTCCTCAAGGGTTTCATGCTCAGGCCCGTTTTCCGTGGGCTTGAGGCAGAACCGCAAATCAAGGTGGACGTCACGGAAGAGGACAAGGCCTATCTGGTCAAGGCGGAAATTCCCGGCGTAAAGAAAGAGGATATCCACGTCTCCATAGAAGGCAACCAAGTCTCCATCAGCGCCGAAGTCAAGCAGGAAAAGGAAGAAAAGGAAGGCAAGAAACTACTTCGCAGCGAGCGCTATTACGGCAAGGTCTATCGCAGCTTCAGCCTTGACCAGGAAGTCGATCAGGGCGGCGCCCAGGCAAAGTACTCCGACGGCGTGCTCGAGGTGACGCTGCCCAAGAAACCCGGGACCGCAGCCAAGCAAATCACCGTTTCATGAGCGACACCTCACCCTTCCATCAGGCACCGTGGAGGGGTGAGTTCATCGAGGAGCGAGGACCATGAGCATTCGCCCGCTGCATGACCGCCTCCTGGTGAAGGGCGGAAGCAGGACTTCAGTCCGCTTCAAGCACCGTCATCCCGGATAAGGCCGCGGAAGAGTCAGACCAGGGCGAGGTCGTCGCGGTGATCCGGGTCAGCGCCGCCATCGCGACCGGAATGAAGGAAAAGTGCCGTTGTCGGGCTGCACCCGTCTGGGTGTCCCCATCGAAAGCCCGACCTACGCATCAACGGCAGCATGACTGACCACTAGTCCGGCAATGCAACTTTCTGATCGGTGCTGAATTGGTAATCCCGGAACACATGTTCAGCGCTCAAGATCTGGTAGCTGCCGTCTTCCAGGCGGCGGGTGGTGTCCTTGAGGCGGTAGGTGTATTGGCCGCAGGTCCAGCAGTCGAAATTGCGCATGTGGGTACACAGGCAGGTCTTGTCCAACACGGAGATGTGCTTGGTCTTTTTCTTGGCCTTGGCATGGGCTCCAACCTCGCGATTGTAGGCTATGACGTAGGCGCAGCTTCCTGTGCCATCGAGCAGATAGCCATAGGCTTCGCAGTTGGGGCGGATGCCGGAGCCGATCGCCGGGCTGTTCTTCAGCATGCGCATCGGATAACCGGTCGGGGAGATGGTGTTGACCTCGATGTCATCCTCGCTCGCCTTGAAATACTCCTGCTGCACCTCCGCCGGCAGGCCGCATTCTTGCGCCACGGTAAAGCGAGTCGCCACCTGCACCGCCGCGGCACCCTTCTCGAGGAATGAAACGGCATCGCTGCCGGTGAAAATGCCGCCAGCCGGGATAAGAGGAATGGCCAATTGTTCGGACTGCAGATACTGCTGGATTTCGCTGACAATGAGGAGCAGGTCATACTTCGCCCAGTCCATGCCGAAACCCAGGTGACCGCCGGCCAGAGGCCCCTCCACCACAATGTAGTCTGGAAGTCGATTGAGTTTGGCGTTCTTGCGCAGGAATAGCTGCAGCGCACGCAATGATGAAACGATGATGCCGAGCTTGGCATCGCGAAAGCGCGGATGATCCGCAATCAATGCGAAAGAACCGAGATGCAACCCGGCGGAAAGCGTGATGCCGTCGATACCCGCATCCAGGGCAGAACTAAGACGCACGCGCAGTGTTTCGCGGGGTGCGTTCATGGTCAGTTTCTCCATGCAGTTGACGAAAATCATGCCCTCGCCAATCTTTGCCTCCATGGTTCGGCCGACATGGTTATGCGTCGCCTCGGAGAGCCGTCCGAGATCGAAATGAACTGGGGACTTGTCCGCACTGGCGACATTGAATTTGTAAAGTTTGAGCTTTTCCTTTACAAAATGCGTCTTGAATCGCCGGTCGGAAACAGTGGGCACCATGGCGTCAGAAATATGACCTATGCCGCCCAAACGCGCTGCCTCTAACGCAAGCTCTGCCGTCGAGATATCAACACCCATGCCGCCGATCATGATAGGCACCAGTTCCTGCTTGCCGAACCGCAGGCGAAAATCATCCACACATTTCATTGCTATCCTTCGGCTGCCTTCGACTCTATAAAGGGATTTCCAGCGCAGCGCCTACAAAATCAGGCACAGTCATGGGAAAGAATTCTACTCCATAGCTGCGGGGTCATCGCT
This sequence comes from uncultured Sterolibacterium sp., assembly GCA_903930535.1. Lineage (GTDB taxonomy): Bacteria > Pseudomonadota > Gammaproteobacteria > Burkholderiales > Rhodocyclaceae > CAIYYX01. Next base: position 51,231 of record CAIYYX010000051.1, read on the forward strand.
CACGCTGTCTTTTCACTGCTCGGGTTGACATGCTCCTGCCAGTATTTCAGCAGGCCATCCTTGGAGACCTTGGCGCGGTCGGTCTTGGGCAGGGACGCCATGAAGCTCACAGACTTCGGCATCTTAAACTCGGAGAGCCGCGGCTTCAGATGCTCCATGATGGCTTCGGTCGTGAGCACCAGACCGGGCTTGGGCACGACGAAACAGGCTACCGCCTCGCCGTAAATCCTGTCCGGAACGCCTATGGTGGCCGCTTCGAGAACGCCCGTATGCTCGCAGAGAATGGTGGTGATTTCCATGGGTGCGATGTTCACGCCACCGTGAATGATCAGGTCTTTCATGCGACCGGTGAGGAAGGCATAGCCATCCTCGTCGAGATGCCCAAGGTCGCCGCTGCGAAAGCCTTCGGCAGGGATGGACTGCATCTCTCCGCGTCCGAGCAGGTAGGCCACAAACATCTGCGGCCCAGCCAGCATCAATTCGCCCTCGACGCCGACCGGCCTGTCCCTACCCTGCTCATCGACGAAGCGGGCGACGATGTTGCGCAAAGGCTTGCCCACCGTGCCTCGCCGCGGGCCCTTGGGATCATTCGAGAAAATGAAACCCGCCTCCGACATTCCCATGCCTTGCAACAGCGTGATGCCGTAACGCTTCTGGAAAGCCTCGTAGGTTTCCGGCGCGATAGGCGCACTGCTCGTGGTCATGTAGCGCAGGGTCGGCAGGTCATCCTTGGTGATCTCGTGCGGGCGCTCCAGCAGCATCGTGATCGCCGTCGGAACCCCTGCGGAAATGGTCACGCCATACTTCCGGATCCAGTCGAAGAAATGGCTGCCGGAGAATTTTTTCGCCAGCACGAAGCTCGCCCCGACTTGCAGCGTCGAGGTCATCGAGAGAAGCTGCGGCGAGCACCAGGTCAGGGCCCGATATTCAAGCAGCCGGTCGTTTTCGCTGATTTCGAAACCGGCAACGACCGAGTCTGTCGCGTGGAAGTAGCCGGCGTTGGTGCAGCACACGCCCTTGGGGTTTGCGGTCGTCCCCGAAGTGTAGTTGATCAGCGTCAGATCATCCGGCCCGCCAACGAGATGGTCGCAATGCGTCTCGGGCAGTTTCGCCACCAGGCTGAAGAATTCGTTCTCGACCCCGGCCTTGGGAAGATCATCGAAGCTGTGATTCTCAACCCCCGCTTCTTTGGCAATAACCTGCAGTTCTGGCGCGAGGGCGCAGTGCCAGAGAACGATCTTCGGTTCCACGTCATAGAGAATCTGCTTGACGTTCATGGCATTCACATCGCAGTTGACCAGGCAAACGGTTGCGCCATAGCGCTGCACGCCTTGGTACAGGACCATTTGCGACAGACAGTTGTCCGACAGCACGGCGATTCTCTCGTTGGCCTTGATGTCGCGCGATGCGAGAAAATGGCAGATGCGGTTGGTGGCTGCGGAAAGCTCTGCATAGCTGATTTCGACGCCGCTCTCGGCGCTGATGGCATAAGCCTTGTCACCGCGCTCGCTGGCGTGCCGACTGATGATCTGGTCTATGCTTTGATACGGGACGCTGGGTTTCATATTGTTTCTCGTGATTTGCACTTAGTGGTGATTAGTGCGCTTGAACATGTTCCTGCCAGTACTTCAGCAGGCCTTCCTTGGAGACCTTGGCGCGGTCGGTCTTGGGCAAGGACTCAATGAAGCTCACCGACTTCGGTATTTTGAATTCGGAGAGCCGCGGTTTAAGATGCGCCATAATGGCTTCGACTGTGAGCGTATGGCCTGGCTTGGGCACGACGAAGCAGGCCGCCGCCTCGCCGTAAATGCTGTCCGGCACGCCTATGGTGGCGGCTTCGAGAACGCCAGGATGCTCGCAAAGCATGGCGGTAATTTCCAGGGGTGCGATGTTCACACCGCCGCGGATGATCAGGTCCTTCTTGCGCCCGGTGAGAAAGACATAGCCTTCCTTGTCCATGTAGCCCAGATCGCCGCTGCGGAATCCTCCGGGCGGATGGGGCTGGATCTCGCCGCGGCCGAGCAGGTAGCCGGCGAACATTTGCGGACCATCGACCATCAGTTCGCCCTCGACACCGGCAGGGGTATCCTTGCCATCCTCGTCTACGAAGCGGGCGATCAGGTTGCGCAAAGGTTTGCCCACCGTGCCGCGCCGCGGCGCCTCGGGGTCGTTCGAGAACATGGTGCCGGCCTCAGACATGCCGCAACTCTGCGATAGCGTGATGCCGTAGCGTTTCTGGAAAGCCTCGTAGGTTTCCGGCGCGATGGGCGCGCTGCTTGTGGTCATGTAGCGCAGGGTCGGCAGGTCATCCTTTGTGATGTCGTGCGGGCGCTCCAGCAGCATCGTGATCGTGGTTGGCACCCCTGCGCAAATGGTCACACCATACTTCCGGATCCAGTCGAAGAAATGGCTGACTGAAAATTTCTTTGCCAGCACGGAGGTCGCACCCACCAACAGCGTCGAGGTCATCGTCAGGAGTTGCGGCGAGCACCAGGTCAGGGCTCGATAGTCGAGCACCCGATCGCTCTCGGTAAAGCCGAAGCCCACAGCCTCGGAGTCTGTCGCATAGAAATAGCCGGCACTGGTGCAGCACACGCCCTTTGGCTTTGAGGTCGTGCCTGAAGTGTAGTTGATCAGCGTCACATCATCCGGCCCGCCGACGAGTTGGTCGCAATGCGTTATTGGCAGTTTCGCCACCAGGCTGAAGAATTCGTTCTCGGCCCCGGCCACGGGCAGATCGTCGAAGCGGTGGTTCTCGACCCCCGCCGCCTTGGCGATGAGCTGCAACTCAGAAGCCAACGAACGGTGCCAGAGCACGATCTTCGGCTCCACGTCATAGAGGATCTGCCCGACGTTCATGGCGTTCACATCGCAGTTGACCAGACAGACGGCTGCACCATAGCGCTGTACGCCCTGGTACAGGACCATCTGCGACAGGCAGTTGTCCGATAGCACGGCGATTCTTTCGTTGGCCTTGATGCCGCGCGACGCGAGGAAATGGCAGATGCGGTTGGTGACAGCAGAAAGTTCTGCGTAGCTGATTTCGTCGCCCGTCTCGGCGCTGATGGCATAGGCCTTATCGCCGCGCTCGCTGGCGTGCCGGCTGATGATCTGGTCTATGCTTTGATAGGGGATGCGAGGGTTCATACCGGTTTCTCTCGGATTCAAACGATAAGGATCGTGACCGCACTATATAGACGCTGCATTCCCATAGGTTAGGGTTAAGGTATAATAATTCATTTTCCGACGCAAGATGCGACGCAGCATCACTGCTGCAATTATCCCAAAGTTACGGCTGGACAATACCAGAAAGGAACATCATGAGCGAACCCACGAAGCGCAATCCGGTCAAACCCGACGCCACCAGCCTGCGCTCCGCCATCGAGTGGATGCGCAGCGAAGGCCTGCTAATGGAGACCGATAAGGAGGTCAATCCTGACCTCGAAATCATCGCATTGCAGAAGCATTTCGACGGCAGCCTGCCGATGCTGTTCAATCATGTGAAGGGGTACCCGCACGTGCGGGCCATCACCAACCTGTTTGCCGATAGCAGCGTCTCCGACCGGCTGTTCGGCTTCGCCAATCCGACCGAACGCACCCGCAAGATCGCGAAGGCCATCAACCATCCGATCAAGCCTTTGATCATCGAGCAGAAGGACGCTCCTGTCCAGGAACACGTCATCACCGAGAACATCGACGTCAACAAATGGATCCTGCCGATCCGGCACACCGAATTTGAATCGGAGATGACCATAGGCTCGGGCATCCGCTGTATCACCGGAGAGTTATTCGGCGGCGGCAGCGACCTTGGCTACAACCGCATGAATTTCCGTTGGGGTGATGTCGGTACCTTCCAGATTTCTCCCGGCTCGCACATGTGGCAGGTGTTCACCGAGCATTATGAGGAAAAGAAGATTCCTCTCACGGTGTGCTTCGGTGTGCCTCCTGCCTGCACCCTCTTGGCCGGCGCGGGGTTCGACTACGTCATTCTCCCCAAGGGTTGCGACGAGATCGGTGTGGCGGGCGCAATCCAGGGATCGCCTGTGCGGCTGGTGAAGGCGCGCACCCAGGAAGCCTACGCCCTTGCCGATGCTGAATATGTGCTCGAGGGCTATATCATGCCTGGCGACAAGCGCTACGAGACCGAGGAATCTGAAAGACTGGGTGTCCAGGGCAAGACCTTCTTCCACCCCGAATGGTCGGGCTATCAAGGCAAGGCGTACAAGGCGCCGACCTTCCATGTCACCGCCCTCACCATGAGGAAGCCCGAATCACGCCCCATCATTTTCCCGCTGGGCGTGCACATGCTGGACGAGTTGAACATCGACACCACCGTGCGCGAGGCGGCAATTTTCGAACTCTGCGAGCGTCTGCAACCGGGCATCGTCCAGGACGTGCATATCCCGTATGCCATGACCGACTGGGGCGGCTGCATCATCCAGGTGAAGAAAAGGAACAAGATCGAGGAGGGCTGGCAAAGGAACTTCCTCGGCGCGATTCTCGCAACCTCTCAAGGCATGCGCCTGGCGATCGCGGTGTCAGAAGACACCGACATCTACTCCATGGACGACATCATGTGGTGCCTGACCACAAGGGTGAACCCCCTGACCGACATCCTCAATCCAATTCCCGGCGGCCGCGGCCAGACATTCATGCCGGCAGAGCGGATGACTGCGGGCGGCAAGGAGTGGACAGCCTCGAATACCAATTTCGAGGGCGGCATGGGCATAGATGCCACCGTTCCCTACGGCTATGAGCAGGATTTCCATCGCCCGGTCTATGCGATCCATAAGGTCAAACCCGAGGACTTCTTCGACAAGAAGCAGATCGAAACAATGAAGTCGCGCATGGAAGGTTGGGTATTGTCCCTGGCACGCACCGGGCGCTGATACCGTTCGCACTTGCCGGCCCGCGCGCCTCACGGCCCGCGGGCTTTTTCATGTCCTCTTTTTACGTCCGCTTGATGCTCTCGTTTAAGAGATAAGCGCGGACCGCTGCGACATCGAGGAAATAGTGGCAAAGCTCGCGGGTCTCCTCGCCGCAGCCGGCCATCAGCACCGGCACCCGCTCGTCGTAACGTGTCAGGAGTCCGGCGTCGGCGTCATCGGCGTCTATATCGACGACCGTCACCGCGAAATCGAACTCGCCGCGCAGCAGTTCCAGCGCGGCGAGCATGTCGTGGCAAAGGTGACAATATTCCCGACTGTAGAGTGTCAAATGCGGTGTCAAATGCGGCGTCAGTTGCGGTCGCACCGCAGCATCACTTGCCCTCACCGATGCCTTTGATGATGATGAAGGTCTGGTTGTCGCCGCGACGCACCAGCAGGGTCATCGTCGCCGACTTGTCCAACGGGGCCAGAAGCCTGTTGAACTGCTCGACCGAATTCAGCTCGGTCTGTGTCCCCTTGCTGATGAGGGCGAGAATGATGTCGCCAGCACGCAGATCGGTGCGGCTGGTGCCGTTGCGAACGTCTTCCACGAGCAGGCCTTGGCTCAGTTTGAGTTCTTTCTTCTGCTCAGGCGTCAGAGCCGAGAGCACCAGACCAAGGCGATTGGCTGCGGCCTTCTCGGTCGGCTTGGACTTGCGCTGGACGACCTTCTCGGCAGGAATTTCGCCGACATGAATCGTCAACTCCCGGGGCTCGTTCTTGCGCCAGACCTGCATCGTCACCTTGCTGCCTGGCTTGGTCGCGCCGACAATGCGCGGCAGGTCGGCTGACTGATTGATGCTCTTGCCATCGAACTTGAGTATGACGTCACCAGACACGAGGCCGGCCTTGTCTGCCGGGCCATCCTTCTCCACCGAGTTTACCAGGGCGCCGACCGGCTTGGAGAGGCCAAAGGAGTCGGCCAATTCCTTGGTCACCTCCTGGATGACCACGCCGATACGGCCTCGACTAACCTTGCCGCTGGTCCTTAACTGGCTCTGCACTTCCATCGCCACGTCGATCGGAATGGCGAAAGCCAGCCCCATATAGCCACCCGTCCGGCTGTATATCTGCGAGTTGATGCCCACGACCTCGCCCCTCATGTTGAACAAGGGCCCACCCGAATTGCCGGGATTGATGGCGGCGTCTGTCTGGATGAAGGGAACAAAATTCTCCTGCGGCAACGCACGTCCCTTGGCGCTGACAATGCCCGCGGTGACGCTGCTCTCGAAGCCGAATGGGGAACCGATGGCGATGACCCATTCTCCGACCTTCAGCTTGGCCGGGTCGCCCAGTTTGACGACAGGCAGGCCCGTGGCCTCGATCTTGATCAATGCCACATCGGTGCGCTTGTCTGCTCCCAGCACCTTGGCCTTGAATTCGCGTTTGTCTGTGAGTTTGACCACCACTTCGTCGGCGCCATCGACGACATGGGCATTGGTCAGAATATGGCCATCGGCGCTGATGATGAAGCCCGAGCCGAGCGACTTGCTTTCTTGTTCCTGTGGGACCCCCGGCTGCTGATGCGGGAAAAAGCGGCGGAACAGATCGAAAGCGGGATCGTCCTGATCGAAGGGGAATTGCTGACCGAGACGGTTGCCGCGGACGATCTGAGTGGTGCTGACATTGACCACGGCTGATCCCTGCCTCTCCACGAGGTCGGTGAAATCGGGAAGATCCTTCGCCTGGGCAAAGGCTACCAGGGAAAACAACGCGAGCAAGAGCGGCAGCAGGAATTTACGAATCATGAGAGAGCATCCTCGGATTGGTTGATGACAGGATATTTGAGACGCATCGACAGCAATGGTTCCCCATGGCCGAAAGTGCGAGATTGCAGCAGAAGAGTCAGGGCCAGACCGAGGCCGGCGCCTGCCATGGCAGCAGAATCGACCGCATTATCGCTGGACCAAAATGCAGTGCCTGCGGCTGCACCAAGGATTGCCGCAAGCACGGGTAAGCCGTAGGTTAAAAGAGAAACGCGCAACAGAACACCTTCGCCCACGCTCAGGATGACGCTATCGCCCGCTCTGGCGCCAATAGGGTTGGGCAAGCGGTAGAGGCGAGGTTTCTGATTCCGCAGACCGCTGCCGCAACCGCCGGCTTCAAAGCAGCGGCCGCAGCCAGAGGCCGCCTGCTGCACCTCGACGAAAGCCATCTGGCCATCAACCCTGGCGACAATCGCTTCACTTTCCATGGTTTCTTTTCGGCTCTATGCCATCGCCGAACTTCTTCAGCGTCGCCATGGGTACTTCCCCCATGATGACGAGTTGGTGGCCGTTGACGGTGCGGTGATAAACGGTGGTCGCGCCCACCGAGACCCTGTCCAGATCGACCATCTGCGGATCGCTGGAAAAAGGCTCGATGAATACTGAAATCGCGGCCAGGCCGTCGGAAAATACGAAATGCAGGCTCTCGGGCGTATCCTTGCCGCCCTGGCGCTTCATGCCGGCGAGTTTGCTGAAGCCCGGCAGCCTGAACTTGAACAGCCAGGCATCATCCTCGCCGCGGGCCACAGTGGATTGGATGTTTTGCACCGGCCAATCCCTGCTCTGCACAGCGAACTTCGGCTTCAAGGCTTCGCGCTCGATCTGACCGCCTATCTGCAATTGGGTGAAAGTGAAGGATTCAACCGCTTCATTGCGCTCATTCATCACTTCAGACTTCAACAACAGGCCGGAGTTAACATCGACCCAAAACTGGTGGCCGTAGCGCAAATCATCCTTGGGTTCGAGCAGGATGGACTGGGTTTCGTGCCCGGCGACCCTGCCAAAATAGCCCTTGCGGACGACATAGTTCGCGACAAGCCCGTTCAACTCGGCCGGCAGCAAGGAAGGGAAGCTCCTCTGCTGATTGCGCTTCTCGACGATCAGGATGCGGCTCTCGGGAAGGTAGTACTTCACTTCGTCGTTGTTGCGTATCACCTCGCGTGGGCTGCCGTCGAGCACCTCTATGCGCTCCAGCACTTTCCCAGACTCGATCAGATGCGTGATGCGGGATGTCTCGGCAATCGCGCCGTTCTGAAAGACGAAAGTGCCGCTGTAATTCACCTTGTGCGCCGCGGTGACGACGCGGTCGAGCCAGTGGCGCGCATCCTGGGCCGCCGCAGGGAGGCTGAGGAAAATGCAGCTTAGGCAACTGAGGCTGCAGACAAGCCAGCGCATCATGGAGCAGCGCTGCCCCTGGTCGCCGAAACGCTGCGGACATAAGCCGTCCCGCCCTGAATGCCGTTGCTCGGCGAGTACGCCTGGTGGGCAACGAGATATTTCTGCATGAGCTTGCTTTCGGCATTGCTGACCACGCGCTGCGGCGGTTTCACGAGGGCGATGGTCTCCGCCGGTGGCGGCGTCAGGGCAAGCCAGGCAACGACAGCGACGCCTGCTGCCGTGGCAGCCAGTGTCAGCGTCGCGCGCAGCAGATGACGCGGCCGCTTGGCCCGGGGCGCCAGCACCACGGGTTCATTCTGCAGCGAGGACATGATGCGCCCGGTGAGATCGTTGGCCAGGACTGGCGTGCGCCGCAAGGCATCGCCGATGAGGTGGTAACCGTCCCATGCACGCCGCAATTCCTCTTCACGATTCATCGCAGCGAGCATGGAGAGATGCTGACGGGCTTCGAGCTCATCGTCGACAAAGGCGGAAAGATCTGATTTCATAGATTCATCACCTGTACTGCTGTCACCAGCGTTTATCGGGCGCCGTTTCCAAGAGCGGCTTCAGCTTCTCGGAAATCGCTTCACGGGCGCGGAAGATGCGCGAGCGGACCGTGCCGATCGGGCAACCCATGATCTGGGCAATCTCTTCATAGCTCAATCCTTCAATCTCGCGCAAGGTGATCGCAGTGCGCAAATCCTCTGTCAGGGCATTCATGGCCGAATTCACCGTGTTGCCAATCTCCTTGGTCATCAATATCCTCTCAGGGGTATTGAGATCACGCAATTGTTCACCCTCTTCAAAGCCTTCCGCCTCCTCGCTGTCCACACCCGTGCTGGTAGGCGCACGACGGCCTTGCGCGGCGAGGTAGTTCTTTGCGGTATTGATGCCAATTCGGTACAGCCAAGTGTAAAACGCACTATCTCCACGGAAGCTCGGCAAGGCGCGGTAAGCCTTGATGAAGGCTTCCTGCGCGATGTCCTCGACTTCGGCGGGGTCGCGGATCCATCGCGACAGCAGGCGTACCAGCTTGCGCTGATACTTCGAGACAAGCAGACCGAAAGCCTGTTTGTCTCCCTGTTGCACGCGCTCGACCAGAACCTGGTCAGCTTCGCGATCTCCCATAGGCGAACTGGTATTGCCTGAGTAAGTCTGAGTCCGGTCACCCGGAATGCCCAGTATACCTGAAGCCCACCCACATCAAGCCCTCAGGGACCGCCGCCGGTGTCAAACACTATGCAAAAGACAACGCGACCGCGAAATGGTTCAGTGGCTTCAAGTTCTACCCGCAGGGACGGAGACAAGCGGCCACGTGATATAGTATCGCCTCCCTTCCCGCAAGAAACCACGTGCAACAATTCGATGTCCTGATTCTCGGCAGCGGCCTGGCCGGCCAGTCCCTGGCGCTTCGCCTGGCAGAACAGCGCCGGGTAGCGCTCGTCACCAAGAGCGGGCTGGAGGATTCGGCTTCGGGCTGGGCCCAGGGCGGCATCGCCGCGGTGCTCGACAGCACCGACTCGATCGCTTCCCATGTCGCGGACACGCTCACCGCCGGTGCCGGGCTGTGCGACCCGGTGGCGACGCATTTTGTCGTCGAGCACAGCCGCGCCGCGATAGAGTGGCTGATCAAGGAAGGCGTGCGCTTCACCCGCGACGAGAGCAGCACCCTGGGCTACCATCTGACGCGCGAGGGGGGCCACAGCCAGCGGCGGGTGATTCATGTAGCCGACGCCACCGGCAATGCCGTTCAGGAAACCCTCACGGAGAAGGTGCGCCGCCATCCCAACATCAGCGTTTTCGAACGCCATATCGCGGTTGACCTGATCACCGGCGCCAAGATCGGGCAGCCGCAGTATGGCTGTCTTGGCGCCTATGTGTTCGACATCGACGCAAACCACGTCATCACCTTCGCGGCGGCTCAGACCGTGCTCGCCACCGGCGGTGCCGGCAAGGTTTACCTCTATACCACCAACCCGGACACGGCCACGGGCGATGGCATCGCCATGGCCTGGCGTGCCGGCTGCCGGGTGGCCAATATGGAGTTCATTCAGTTCCACCCGACCTGTCTCTATCATCCGCAAGCCAAGTCATTCCTGATTTCCGAGGCAGTGCGCGGCGAGGGCGGCATCCTGCGCCTGCCCGACGGTACGCGCTTCATGCCTGAACACGATACGCGCGCCGAACTGGCACCGCGCGACATCGTCGCCCGCGCTATCGATTTCGAAATGAAGAAGCGCGGCTTGGACTGCGTCTTCCTCGATATCACGCACAAGAGCAAAGATTTCCTGCTCGAGCATTTTCCGACCATCTACGCCCGCTGCCTGGAGTTTGGCATAGACATCACGTGCGACCCGATTCCTGTGGTGCCGGCCGCGCACTACACCTGCGGCGGCGTCGTCACCGATCTTTCGGCGAGAAGCGACCTGCCCGGTCTTTATGCCGTTGGAGAAACCGCCTGCACGGGCCTGCACGGCGCCAACAGGCTGGCCAGCAATTCCCTGCTGGAATGCCTGGTTTTCAGCGAGGCCGCGGCCAAGGACATCCTGGCAGCCGCACCACGCCAGTTGCCGGAACTCCCGCAGTGGGATGAAAGCCGCGTCACCGATGCCGACGAGGAAATCGTCATCGCCCACAATTGGGAGGAGTTGCGCCGTTTCATGTGGGACTATGTCGGCATCGTGCGCACCAACAAGCGCCTGGAACGCGCGCTGCACCGCATCAGGCTGCTGGAGCGGGAGATAGATGAGTACTATGCGAACTTCCGCGTCACCAATGACCTGATCGAACTCAGGAATCTGGTGCAAACTGCACATCTGATCGTGAGTTGCGCGCAACGCCGCCGCGAAAGCCGTGGCCTGCACTTCAGCCGCGACTACCCAGAACTCCTGCCTCGCGCCCGCGACACAAGGCTGAAGCCACCGCGCCGGATGTAGCCCGACGACCAGAAGAAGTCTCTGTGGAATATTTCAGCCTTAAGCCTTAAGGCCGACCTAGGTGCGCCAGCGTAGCCACAGGCGCAACAGACGGAAGTCCTCGGCTGCGATGGCATCGGGCAGCAGAACCAGGGCTTCGCTCCTCCCCTCAGTGCACAACAGCAATACCGTCATGAGCGGGGTCACCGCTGAGTGTCTGTGGATGCTGGCTTCACCGTGCGAGCCGTCCTTGCGACAGAACTCCAGGATGCCGTCACCGCGCAGAGTCAGGCTGACAAAGCGGTGAGGCCCGAAGAGGCGCAGCAGATTAAGGCAGGCCGAGGCGAGCACCAGCAGTATCAGGGCGAGCTTGATCCCCAGTGGAAGGAAAACAAGCGTGACCGCCGCGAGGCCCAAGCCGTGCGCGACGGCGAGGAGGAATGACAGCCGGTAAGAAGGACTGAGTTCTAGGGTTATGGGCAGCTGCTGCATGGCCGCCGGGGGAGGGTAACTCGGCAGCTACACGCGGCGCAAGGCCAGGGTGCCGTTGGTGCCGCCGAAACCGAAGGAGTTTGACAAGGCGCCGCGGATCTCCATCTTGCGTGCGGTATTGGCGCAATAGTCTAGATCACATGCCTCATCCTGATTGAAAATGTTGATGGTCGGCGGCGAGATCTGGTGGTGCAGGGCCAACGTCGAAAAAACAGCCTCCACCCCGCCCGCAGCGCCGAGCAGATGGCCGGTCATGGACTTGGTCGAATTCATCACCAGCTTCCTGGCGTGATCGTTGAAGCAGCGCTTGACCGCGACGGTTTCGGCCAGGTCGCCCAGAGGCGTTGATGTGCCGTGGGCGTTGATGTAATCGATCTCGTCCAGGTTCATGCCGGCGTTCTTCAGTGCATTGACCATGCAGCGTCGCGCACCGTCTCCGTCTTCGGCCGGAGCCGTCATGTGGTGCGCATCCGCACTCATGCCATAACCTGCGACCTCGGCGTAAATTTTGGCGCCACGCGCCTTGGCATGCTCGTATTCCTCCAGCACCAGAATACCCGCCCCCTCGCCCAATACAAAACCGTCTCTATCCTTGTCCCACGGCCGGCTGGCGGTGGCCGGGTCGTCATTGCGCGTAGACAGCGCCCTCGCCGTGGCAAAGCCTCCGACAGTCAGCGGCGTCATCGATGATTCGGCACCGCCACAAACCATCACGTCGGCATCTCCGTACTCGATGATCCGCGACGACTCGCCAATGCAATGCGTCGCCGTGGTGCACGCCGTCACCATCGCCAGATTCGGCCCCTTGAGCCCGTACATGATGGACAGATTGCCGGAGATCATGTTGATGATGGTGCCGGGGATGAAGAATGGCGAAATCTTGCGCGGGCCGTGGGCAAGATAGTCGTTGTGCGTCTCCTCTATCATCGGCAGTCCGCCGATGCCCGCTCCGATGTTGACGCCGATGCGCTCGCCATTCTCCGGAGTGACCGTCAGCCCGGAATCCTTGAGCGCCTGTATTGCCGCCGCCATGCCGTAATGGATGAAGGTGTCCATGCGACGCGCTTCTTTCACCGAGAGGTAGGCGGTGACATCGAAACCCTTGACCTCGCCGGCAATCCTAGCCGAAAAAAGGGAAGCGTCGAAGCGCGTGATAGGACCGATGCCGGAGCGCCCGGCAAGGATGTTGTCCCAGGCTTCAGGGACGGTGTTGCCGACCGGCGAAACAATGCCGAGTCCGGTGACGACTACTCTGCGACGCGACAATGTGGGCTCCAGCGCTAAAGAGGGGGCTACTTCTTGACGTGAGAATTGACGTAGTCGATCGCCTGTTGCACGTTGGTAATCTTTTCGGCGTCGTCGTCGGGTATCTCGCACTCGAACTCTTCCTCGAGCGCCATCACCAGTTCCACTGTATCGAGAGAGTCGGCACCGAGATCATCAACGAAAGACGAGTCGTTCTTGATCTCGGACTCGTTGACACCCAGTTGCTCGGCGACGATTTTCTTGACGCGTTGTTCGATGTTCTCCATGTGTTGCTCCTTCCCTGAATATAGGGTGTTATTGGTGTGGTATGAATAACCGCGACATTTTACCAGAAGATCAGTCGCAGTTCGGATCAACTCATGTACATACCGCCATTGATATGCAGTACGGCACCCGTGACATAGCCGGCGCGCGGTCCCGCGAGAAAAGCCACGGCGGCGGCGATTTCGTCGGCCTCGCCAAGACGGCCGAGCGGTATCTTGGAAAGCAGGGCAGTACGCTGGGCTTCAGGTAGCGACTTGGTCATGTCGGTATCGATGAAGCCGGGCGCCACGCAATTGACGGTGATGTTGCGACTGCCCAGCTCCTGGGCCAACGATCGCGTCAGGCCGGCGACGCCTGCCTTGGCTGCAGCATAGTTGGCCTGGCCGGGATTGCCTGAGCTGCCGACGACAGAAGTGATATTGATGATGCGGCCATGGCGCGCCTTCATCATGCCGCGCATCACCAGTTTGCAAAGGCGGAACACCGCCTTCAGATTGGTGTCGATGACATCGTCCCAATCCTCGTCCTTCATCCGCAGGGCGAGACCATCGCGGGTGATGCCGGCGTTGTTGACCAGGATGCCGACCGCGCCGAACTTGTTCTCGATCTCGGCAAAAAGCGCTGTGCAGGCATCGGCGTCGGTGACATTGACCACTGCACCCCAGCCGCCGATGCCGGCGTCATCGAGCGACTTCTGGATGTCTGCGGCACCTTTATCGGTGGTGGCCGTGCCAACCACGGTAGCGCCCTGCCCGCCCAGTTCCAGCGCGATGGCGCGACCTATGCCGCGCGAAGCGCCGGTGACCAGCGCGAGTTGGCCAGCAAGCGGGCCCAAAGGCGGCGTAGTTTCCATGATTGTTCCTTATCCTTTGACGCTGGCCAGAGCCGCTTCGATTGCTGCCAGATCGACCAGCGCGACGCCGGCCATGGTGTCAGCAGAGCGCTTGACGAGACCCGCCAGCACCTTTCCAGGTCCGCATTCATAGACCTGGACGACGCCCTTCGCCGCCATATAACGCATCGTATCCACCCAGCGCACCGGTGAGGCCGCCTGGCGCACCAGCGCGTCCTTTATCTCTTCCGGAGCGGAAAGGCAAAGAGCATCGACGTTGTTCACCACGGGGATTTTCGGCGCCGAGAAATTCAACGCTGCCAGCCGCAGACCGAGTTTCGCCGCCGCCGGCCGCATCAACGAACAATGGAAGGGCGCGGAAACCGGCAGCATCACCGCTCGCTTGGCGCCATTGGCCTTGCAGGCATCGGCGGCGCGCGCAACGGCGGCGGCATGGCCGGCGATGACGGTTTGCTCGGGCGCATTGAAATTCACGGCTTCCACCACCAGCCCCTGCGCACTCTCTGCGCAAACAGCGACCACTGCTGCGGCATCGAGGCCGAGAATCGCCGCCATCGCGCCCTCCCCCGCCTGCACCGCCTCCTGCATTGCCTTTGCGCGCAGTTCGACCAGAGGCACGGCATCCGTAAAAGAGAGGACGCCCGCCGCCACCAGCGCCGAATACTCGCCGAGGCTGTGGCCGGCCAAGAGAATCGGTTCGGGGCCTCCCTGCGCCAGCCAGAGGCGATAGCAGGCCACACCTGCCGTGATCATCAGGGGCTGGGTATTGACTGTCAGATTGAGCGCCTCTGCCGGGCCATCGCCGACAAGCTGCCAAAGATCGCGGCCGAGCGCGGCGGAGGCTTCGTCAAATGTCTGGCGAATCACCGCGCTGTCGCCATAGGCATTCATCATGCCGAGCGACTGCGAGCCTTGACCGGGAAAAACGAAAGCGAAGTTCATGAAAGTCCCCTGCGCTCAGAACTTGAGCAGCGTAGCGCCCCAGGTGAAGCCGCCGCCCACGCCTTCGAGCAACACGGTATCGCCCTGCTTGATCCGTCCTGCACGCACCGCCTCGTCGAGGGCAAGCGGGACGGAAGCTGCCGAGGTATTGCCGTGACGCGCGACCGTGATGATGACCTTCTCTGCAGGCAGGCCAAGTTTCTTGGCGGTAGCATGAAGGATGCGAACATTGGCCTGGTGCGGAATCATCCAATCGAGTTCGGCCACGGTCATGCCGGCCTGGGTCAGCACCTCGTGGGCGACTTCAACCAGCACCTTGACGGCAAACTTGAACACCGCCTGACCATCCATCTGCAGGAATGGCGAGCCGATGACCCGCCCGCTGCAAACCTGCCCGGGCACCGACAAAATGCCGCTATAGCTGCCGTCTGCATGCAAGGCGGATGACAGGATTCCTGGCTGCTCGCTCGCTTCAAGCACCACCGCGCCGGCGCCGTCGCCGAACAGCACACAGGTGCCACGATCGTTCCAGTCGAGGATGCGCGAAAAAACTTCTGCGCCGACCACCAGTGCGCAGCGATGCGAGCCGGAGCGGATGAATTTTTCCGCGATCGACAATCCATAGACGAAACCGCTGCATACCGCCTGAACATCGAAGGCCGCCGCGCCAGTCTTGATGCCCAACTTGTTTTGCAGCAGTGCAGCCGAACTTGGGAAGATGAAGTCCGGGGTCGAGGTGGCGAGGATAATGAGATCGACGTCGGCGGGTACCCGACCGGCCGCCTCCAGGGCGCGCAGACAGGCTTCCAGAGCCAGATCGCTACTGGTGACATTCTCGGGAGCCAGATGCCGGGCGCGGATGCCGGTGCGCTCGGTGATCCATTGGTCGGAGGTGTCGATGCCGCGCGCCACCAGATCGTCATTGCTGACTGCTGCCCCGGGCAGGTAGCTGCCGGTGCCGGTGATGCGCGAATAAATGGGATTCATAGTGCCGCGCTCGCCTGCGCCATGCCTGCGGCGATGCGGCTGGGCAGTTTGTTGCGAGCGGCCTCGGCGGCGCGCTCCAAGGCGCAGAAAAATGCCAGAACATCTGCCGAACCGTGGCTCTTCACGACGATTCCCGTCAGGACAAGAAGGCTGGCGCCGTTGTAGCGGCGATGGTCGACGCGCGCCTTGAAGGCGTTCAGCACCGGCAGCGCCGCCACAGCGGCAAGCTTGGTCCAAAGGTTGCGGCCGAACTCCTCGTGCAGGAAAGTGGAAATCATCTGCGCCAAACCCTCCGATGTCTTGAGTGCGACGTTGCCGACGAAGCCATCGCAGACCACAACGTCTGTGGTTCCCTTGTAGATATCATCGCCTTCGACATTGCCGTAGAAATTGAGGCCACTATTTTTCAGCAACTCGCTCGCTTGCTTGACCACCTCGTTGCCCTTGATGGCCTCTTCGCCGATATTGAGCAAGCCAATGCTCGGTCTTTCCTTGTGTTCGAGTGCGGTGAACAGCATGGCGCCCATGATAGCAAACTGCAGCAGGTGCTCCGGCTGGCAATCGACGTTGGCGCCGAGATCGAGGACGTAGGTATGACCCTTGATGGTGGGCAGGGTGGAAGCGATCGCCGGGCGGTCAATTCCCGGCAGCGTCTTCAGGACAAAGCGCGAGATTGCCATCAAAGCTGCGGTGTTGCCAGAGGATATCGCCGCCTCCGCCTCGCCGCTCTTGACCAGGTTTGCGGCGACACGCATCGAGGAGTCCTTCTTGACGCGCAGCGCAGTGGCGAGCGGTTCGTCCATCGCCACCGTCTCGCTGGCGTGGTGGACTCGGAGGCGCGCACCGAACCTGGCTGCGGCATTGCCGAGCAGAGGCTGCAAGACCTCCTGGCGACCGACCAGAATGACCGCGCAATCGGGATCGTGATCGAGGAAATCAAAAGCGGCGGGCACCGTGACCGTCGGGCCGTGGTCGCCGCCCATACAATCGATTGCCAGCGTGACAGCCATCGAGAAAAAGCGAAATAGAAACAGAGACGAGTGAAAACTCGGAGGGCGCGCTAGACCGGCGCCCTATTCCTCTGTCGCAAATTACTCGCCCTTGGTCTCGATGACCTTCTTGCCGCGATAGTAACCGCTCGGGCTGATGTGATGACGCAGGTGCACTTCGCCCGTGGTCGGTTCGACAGCCAACGGCGGCGCGACGAGAAAATCGTGGGCGCGGCGCATGCCACGCTTGGAAGGGGACTTCTTATTCTGCTGAACAGCCATATCTATGCTCCTTCAAAAATTCAAACGTTGTTCTCAGTGCCGCGTCAGTGTGGCGAAAGGCGAGACAACCAGGATGTCCGAATCACTGCCAGCGGGCAGGACGCAGGACTCGTGGCGCGGCGCAACCGGCAAGGCCAGCAGCACCTCCTCCTCTATCAACGAAGCCACAGACTGCTCGGCCAGGGCCTCGATGGCATCGGCCGAATCGTCCTCCAATCCCTCGTCAGGCCAGGGCGCACCCGGCGGCACCAGCAATATCCGGCTCTCGATATCAAGCGGCAAAGCAAGGGGCTCGAGGCAGCGCTGGCATTTCAGGCGCAATTCGCCTTCGACCTCCAACAACAGAAACAACTTGCCTTCCTCGTTGCGCCCGCCGCTTAAGTGGCAACTGAGCAGCCCGCTGTCGTCCGCCAAGATATCGACCAGGCGCGGCAGATCGCTCACGGCCAGTTTCCCGACCAAGTGCCTCTCCTCGCGGGCAAATGCGAGGCTGTCTATGACAATCCCGACGATTTGCTTCATTTCCTGTCGCGACATAAACCGCTAATGA
This sequence comes from uncultured Sterolibacterium sp., assembly GCA_903930535.1. Taxonomy (GTDB): domain Bacteria; phylum Pseudomonadota; class Gammaproteobacteria; order Burkholderiales; family Rhodocyclaceae; genus CAIYYX01. The sequence continues at coordinate 68,845 of CAIYYX010000051.1, forward strand.
TATTATTTTTCTCTTTTCCAGTCAAAGTCTTCACATTCCCTTATGAATCCCCTGACAACTTCCGCGCCACGTCTCGTCCTCGCCTCGACCTCACCTTACCGCCGCGAACTCCTCGGGCGACTGCAATTGCCTTTCGAAACAGCGGCGCCGGAAGTCGATGAGATCGCCCACCCTGGCGAAGCCCCGGCCGCGACCGCGGAAAGGCTGGCGCTGGAGAAGGCACGGGCGGTGACAGCACGATTCCCCGCTGCCCTGATCATTGGCAGCGACCAGGTGGCATTTGAAGGCGGAAAGACTTACGGCAAACCCGGTACTCGCCAGAATGCCATGATCCAACTCCAATCGATGCGAGGAAAAACCGTGGTTTTCCATACCGGTTTGTGCCTTCTGAACGCCGCCAGCGGCAATGTGCAGGTCTGCGGCGTGCCGACCGCGGTGCGCTTTCGCGAGTTCTCAGACGCCGAGATCGAGCGTTATCTGGACAAAGAGGATGCCTTGAACTGCGCCGGCAGCGCCAAGTCGGAAGGCCTGGGGATAGCATTGCTCGAATCCCTGCGCGGCGACGACCCCAATGCCCTGGTTGGCCTGCCTCTGATCGCGCTATGCCGGATGCTGCGCGCCGAGGGCATCCTCGTGCCTTAATTGCCGGGCTTTCGAGGGAGACACCCGAACGGGTGTAGCCCGACATATCGGCCTGCCACCATAAAGGGGGTCCAGAGAAAGGCCGACCTACATTTCAACGTAGAGTCATCCTTGTAAAAGCATTGGCCATGCTCTCGGACATGTTCGCGCCGAACTGCCTGGCAAATTTCTCGGCAAGGTTTTGTTTGACGGTGTAATCGCGAACATCCTCGGCCTTGATGATCTCGCGCGCCACCGAATCGACTGTGCCAAAGCCGTCGGCCAGGCCCAACTCGATGCTCTTGGCACCGGTCCACATGAGGCCGGAAAACATCTCCGGCGTCTCCTTGAGGCGCTTGCCACGGCCCTTCCTGACCACATCGATGAATTGCTGGTGAATGTCGGCCAGCATCAGCTTGGCATGGGCCTTTTGCTGGGCATCCTGCGGCGAGAAGGGATCGAGGAAACCCTTGTTCTCGCCTGCGGTGAGCAGACGGCGCTCAACGCCAAGCTTCTCCATGGTGCCAGTAAAACCGAAGCCATCCATCAAGACGCCGATGGAACCGACAATGCTGGCCTTGTCGACGAAAATCTTGTCTGCCCCGGCAGCGACGTAATAGCCACCGGAAGCGCAGACGTCCTCGATCACCACGTAAAGTGGAGTATTCGGATGCAGCGCCCGCAGGCGGCCGATCTCGTCATTGATGATGCCCGACTGCACCGGACTGCCGCCCGGACTGTTGATGCGCAAGATCACGCCCTGGGTGCCCTTGTCATCGAAGGCTGATTGCAAACTGCTGATGATGCGCTCGGCGCTGGCATCGCCCTTGGCCTGGATCACCCCGTTCAATTGCACCAGCGCACTGTGCTTCTTGCCGTCGCCAAGCCTTTCGGCAGAATCGCCCCAGTCAATGAGGAAGGCGAGCATCACGCCAAGATAAATGAAGCCCAGCAGTTTGAAAAAGATGCCCCAGCGCCTTCGCCGGCGCTGCTCGATGAGCCCGTCCGTGGCGATTTTTTCCAGGACACTGCGTTCCCATTGCGGGTCTTTCTGCGGGTTTTCCATCGGGGTTAGGCTTCTTTCAAAAAAATCTGTCCGTCAATCTCGATGACGGCGATCGCTTGCAATCCCTTGCCGTTGCATCGCCCGCCAAGGCAGCGTCCGTTGGCTGGGGAATAAAGAGCGCCATGAGTAGCGCATATCAAGTATAAACCCGAATCGTCGAAAAACTCGCCTTCCTGCCAGTCCAATTCAACCGGCAAATGACCGCAGCGATTGAAGAAGGCATGAACCTCGCCGCAATAGCGGACAAGAAAGCATGGCTGCTGTTCTATTTCGAAGCGCACACCGCGGCCGCCTTCGACCAGATCTGCACTAGCGCAGATCAGGCGTGCTTTTTCAGCCATGTCCGCAGTTCGGCCACGCTCTCCGCGCAATAAATCGGTTCTTCCGCGACCAGTTCGGCGCGCGCATGGGCGCCGTAGGATACGGCCAGCGCCAGGACGCCGGCGTTCTTCGCCATCAGGAGATCGTGCGTGGTGTCGCCTATCATCAGGGTGTCTTGCGAGGTCGCGGCAAACTCATCCATCAACTGCTGCAACATCTGCGGATGCGGTTTTGAGTGGCACTCATCAACGCAGCGCGTGGCATGGAAAAAGGGCGCCAGGCCGCTCCCGGCAAGCGCGCGGTCGAGGCCCTTGCGGCCCTTGCCGGTGGCAACGGCCAGCAGGTGGCCGGCATCCTGCAGATCTGCGAGCAGTTCCGGGATGCCCTCGAACAGCATCAACTCGCGGTCTTTCGTCAGATAGTGATGACGATAGCGCTCGGCAAGCGCGGGATAGGACGATGCTGGAAGGTTGGGGAGTGCCCTTTGCAACGCATCGTCCAAACCCAGACCGATGATTTGGCGCGCACTGGCATCAGAGGGCGGCGTAACAGAAAGATCGCGGCAGCCTTCCTGGATAGCCGCGACGATTGCCGCGGCAGAGTCCATCAAGGTGCCGTCCCAGTCGAACACGATCAGTTTAAAGCGTTTCAACAAAATCCCTTTCGCCAAAGTCCTGTGTTTCATTACGCCCAAGCCGCAGCAGGAAATCGTGCAATTCCCGCGGCAGCGGTGCTTTCAGAGACATCTCGCTCCCCGTCAACGGATGCTGGAAGGAAAGTCTGGCCGCATGCAGGAACATGCGTTTCAGGCCGGCCTTCTGCAGTTCTCTGTTGAGCGGAAAATCGCCGTATTTGTCGTCGCCCGCAAGAGGGAAGCCCAAGTGCGTCAGATGAACGCGTATCTGGTGAGTGCGACCGGTCTTGAGTTCCACATCGACCAAGCTGAAGTTCTCCCAGCGCGCCATGAGGCGCACGATGCTGTGAGCATCCTTGCCCTCGTCGGAGACGCTGACCCGTCTCTCGCCTTCCCCATTCAAATATTTCAGGAGCGGCAGTCGCACGTGCTGCAACACATTCTTCCAGCGCCCCTTGACCAGCGCAAAGTAATGCTTGTTGATGCCGCCATCGCGAAACATGTCGTGGAGCCGCGTCAGGGCGGCGCGCTTCTTGGCAACGATCAGGAGTCCTGAAGTCTCCCTGTCGAGGCGATGGGCGAGTTCCAGCAGGCGCGCCTCCGGACGCTGCCGGCGCAACTGCTCGATGACACCGAAACTCACCCCGCTGCCGCCATGGACGGCGACTCCCGCGGGCTTGTCTATGATCAGCAGGGCCTCGTCCTCGAAGACCTGGTCGAACTCGCGCGCCGGCACTGCCGCCTGGGACGACTTCTCGGCCACGCGGATGGGTGGCACACGCACGGCGTCGCCGATGTTGAGGCGATAGTCCGGCCCGATGCGGCCCTTGTTCACCCGCACCTCGCCGCTTCTCAGGATGCGATAGACATGGCTTTTCGGCACCCCCTTGCAGACACGCAGCAGGAAGTTGTCGATGCGCTGACCAGCCGCCTCCTCGCCGACTTCCAGCCAAGTCGCGGAATCTTTGCTTAAGCCCTTCATTTGCAATATACTGTTTCTCAGTTTGCCGTCCCCCGGCAAGCGTGCCCGGCGGTCCGAAGTGACGTCGGCGGCGCGCCAGGGACGTTGCCGGTAAGCGCTTCTGCCTCACATTCTGGCCTAAGCATCACGTACCGTGCATTGAGCAGTCTTTCGGCCCAAAGCGTCGTTCGCCGGGTTCCCGCAGTCAGGGAGATTCCCGATGCGCCCGAGCTTTCCGCCCAGCCTTCTCAGCAAACTCCACAGGTTTTATCGCTCACCCGAAGTAGCGATGGTACTAGATTTGCGCGCACTGAGCACCGCATGAATACCGGACTCCGAGACGGCGGCAAGCCGCAGCCTCGGGGCTAGCTTAACGAAGACGACCTGACATGAGTTTGCCCAAGGACTTCACTATGCCCGTGATTCAGCAATACTGAATCCTGCGGCCCAGCCACACGCTGGGCGAAGGTTAGTCATGCCCGTGCTGTGCGCGCGGGAGCACATATGAAACGCATGTTATTCAATGCGACGCAGGCCGAGGAACTCCGCGTCGCGATCGTTGATGGTCAGAAACTGGTTGACCTCGACATCGAATCGGCCAACAAGGAACAACGCAAGGGCAACATCTACAAGGCCGTCATCACCCGCCTCGAGCCCAGCCTCGAAGCGGCTTTTGTCGAGTACGGCGCCGAGCGCCACGGCTTCCTGCCGTTCAAGGAAGTCTCTCGCTCCTATTTCAAATCCGACGGCGATCCGGGCAAGGCGCGCATCCAGGATGCCTTGCACGTCGGCCAGGAACTCATCGTCCAGGTCGACAAGGACGAGCGCGGCAACAAGGGCGCGGCGCTAACCACCTTCATTTCGCTGGCCGGCCGCTACCTCGTGCTGATGCCTAACAACCCCCGTGGCGGCGGTGTATCGCGGCGCGTCGAGGGCGAAGACCGTCAGGAACTGCGCGAGATCATGGATCAGCTTGTCGTGCCGGCGAGCACCAGCCTGATCGCCCGCACTGCCGGCATCGGCCGCAGCTTCGAGGAATTGCAATGGGACTTGAACTACCTGCTGCAGCTCTGGGGAGCGATTGAGGGCGCCGCCAATTCGCAAAAGGGCGCCTTCCTCATCTACCAGGAATCGAGCCTGGTGATCCGCGCCATCCGCGACTATTTCCATGCCGACATCGGCGAGATCCTGATCGACACCGACGACGTCTTCGAGCAGGCGCAGCAATTCATGGCGCATGTGATGCCGGGCAATGTCGCCCGCGTCAAGCGTTACCGCGACGACGTGCCTCTGTTTTCGCGCTTCCAGATCGAGCATCAGATCGAGTCGGCCTATTCGCGCCAGGTGACCCTGCCCTCGGGCGGCGCCATCGTCATCGATCACACCGAGGCCCTGGTCTCGGTCGACGTCAACTCCGGCCGCGCCACCAAGGGCGCCGACATCGAGGAAACAGCCTACAAGACCAATCTCGAAGCCGCCGACGAGACAGCACGCCAGTTGCGCCTGCGCGACCTGGGCGGCCTGATCGTCATCGACTTCATCGACATGGAAAGCACGCGCAACCAGCGCGAAGTCGAGAACCGCCTGCGCGATGCCCTGCATTTCGACCGCGCCCGCGTCCAGACCGGCAAGATCAGCCGCTTCGGTCTGCTCGAACTCTCAAGGCAAAGGCTGCGCCCGGCGCTCGCCGAGACCAGCTACATCCCTTGCCCGCGCTGCAGCGGCACCGGACACACGCGCAGCACAGAGTCCTCTGCCTTGCACATCTTGCGCATCCTCGAAGAAGAGGCGATGAAGGAGAACACCGGCGCCCTGCACTGCCAAGTTCCGGTCGATGTCGCCACCTTCCTGTTGAACGAGAAGCGCGTGGACATCGCGAAAATCGAGATGCGGCACAAGGTCAATCTGGTGCTGATTCCCAACATCCATCTCGAGACGCCCCACCATCAGATCGTGCGTCTGCGTCACGACCAACTCAACCTGGAAGAAGTCACCTTGCCCAGCTACAAGATGGTCGAGATGCCGGCAGAGGAAGGCTATACGACACCTTCCGCGCAAACCGAAGCGAAACCGGTGCGCCAGGAAGCCGCGGTCAAAGGCATTGCGCTCGGGCAACCGGCGCCCATCGTCGAGCCCAAGGTCAAGGCTGCCCCGGAAGTTCAGGGACAGCCGGAAGGCTTTATTGCGAAAATCATCTCCTGGTTCGGCGGCGGCAAAAAAACCGAGGCAGCTCCCAGCGAAGCGAGCACTGAGCGGCCGGCGCGACGCCCGGCCCGTCCCGAAGCAAAGGGCGAAGGCCGTGGCCGTGGCGGCAGATCCCGCGGCGCTGAACGGGGTGAAAGAACTGAGCGCGGCGAACCGCGGCCACCGCGTGGTGAAGCACAGCCGGCCGAGGCGCAGCGCGAACCCCGCCGTGGCCGCGGCGAAAAACGGGACGAGCGTCCAGCCGGAGAGCCGAAAGAACAACGCGAACCGCGCGAACCCAGAGAGCCGCGCCCGCCCCGCCCCCCGCGCCAGCAACCGGTCGAACAGGCTGCCGCAGAAATGCCGGCGATTGTCTCCCCCGGCCCGGACAAAGAAGCAGGCTTGCCTGGAGAAGAAGGTCAGCGGGCCCGCCGTGGTCGTCGTGGCGGCCGTCGCGAACGCCGTCCCGAGGATGCAGGTCAGACTGCGGCCCAAGCTCCCAGCGAAGCAGCGCAAGCCGAGTTGCCGGTTACGACGGCACCAGTTGCCGAATTCGTCTCGGTGACGCCGTCACCCGTAGCACCCCTTCCCGCAGAGCCTTTCGTCTCACATCTGCCGGTGAGCATGGAGCCTTCTCTGCATCCACTGGTAGCGGCAGAACCGTTGCCAGTGTTTCAAGCTGCCCCACCTGCACCTGTCGCAGAACCGGCGCCTGTCGCAGAACCGGC
>CAIYYX010000052.1 GCA_903930535.1 uncultured Sterolibacterium sp.
CTTGGACACGAGATTCAGCACGAACCAAGCTCACTTCAAAAATCCAAAATCAACAATCGTCAATCGTCAATCAATTCGGTTCTGGAAAACTTGACTCCTTCACAAGGACTCTAGCCCGAGTTTCTTAACGGTTGTTAGATTCTGCTTTTTTTGCACTTTTTTCGCCGATTTTCGGTCCTATTTCTAGCTGTTTTTGAGTATCTGAATCGTAACTCGTTGATTTGCAATGGGTATGTTTTTCGAAAGTCGAAATGTAGTGCCTAACGCCAAAAGATTTTTCTTGCCATCTTTTGGTTTTCCGCGCTATTTTCCGCGTGTGTTTTTCCGAACCAAACAAATCAAGGGCACGCCGTTGCTGCAACTCGTTGAGGCTTATCGCAATACGGAGGGACAGCCACGCCAGAGGGTGGTTGTCTCCCTCGGCAATGCCACCCTGCCCGCAGGCGATGCCCGACGCCTGGCCAAGGCGGTCGAAGAGCAGATCAGCGGTCAGGCGGACTTGTTAGACGAAGCTCTCACGACGGAGACCGCCGCTTGGGTCGTTGAGGTCGCCCAACTTGTCAAACGCTCCAAGGTGGCCACCAAAGCGATCAGCGGGACGGTTATTGACGGCGTCCTGCTCGACGAAATGGAAACGGGGGAAGGCGTGGACCTCGGGCCGCAGCTCGTGGCCATGAAAGCCTGGGACGCACTGGATTTCACCCCGATGCTCAATGAGCTCGGCATGAATCCAACCGCCATCGCCACCGCCCAGGTGATGGTGGCCAACCGCCTCATCGAGCCACTCAGCGAATGGGCGCTCATCGACTGGGCCCAGCGCACCGCCCTGCCGGAACTCCTCGACGTGCGCCTGAGCAAAACCACCAAAGACCGCCTTTACCGGGTCAGCGACGAGTTGCTCAAGCACCGCAAACCCATCGAAATCCGCCTGCGCGAAAAGACGCGGGACCTCTTCAGCCTCAACCGCAGCGTGATTCTCTACGACGTGACTAACACCCACTTCGAGGGCATTTGCGCCAAGAATCCAAAGGCCAAACACGGGAAAAACAAGCAGAAGCGCAATGACTGCCGACAGGTGGCCGTCGGTATGGCCTTTGATGAAAACGGCTTTCCCCTCGCCCACGAAGTCTTCGAGGGCAACATCGCCGACACCAAAACCTTGAAACTCATCCTCGCCCGCCTCGCGCTCCCCGAGGCCGGCCTCAAGCCCGTGGTGATCCTCGACGCCGGTTTCGCTTCAGCGCAAAACCTGGCCTTGCTCCGCGAGTTGGGCTATTCGTATTTGATCAACATCACCCGCGGCAGTCGCAAGAAGTATGCCGACGAATTTGCCGCCAGCGGCTTTGAACTGCTGCCAAACCGGGCGGAAAACCTACAGGTGGAAGTCCGGAAAATCACCGACCCCGAGGACGCCGACAGCGTGTTGGTGCTGTGCCGAAGCGCCCAGCGCCGACTCAAGGAAGCCGCGATGATCTCCACTGCGGAGCAACGCTTTTTAATCGACTCTGGCCGCTTGCAGGCGAGGATTGCCAAGGGCAAACTCAAGCGCGAGGCCCTCATCGAGCGGGCCATCGGCGCACTTCTCAAGAAGCATCCCAAAGTCGGCCGCTTCTATAAAATCACCCACGAGGGTGGCGCACTGCGGGTTGATCGCGATGACGGTCGGCTCGAAGCCGCGCTGGAACTTTGCGGCGACTACGTGCTCAAAACCGATCACAACCTCGATGGCCCCGAATTGTGGAAACTCTACATGACGCTGTTGCGTGCGGAAGAGGGCTTCAGTGCGCTGAAAGGCTCGCTCGGACTGCGGCCCAACTTTCATCAGTTGGAAGGGCGGATCGATGGGCACATTTTCATCAGTGTCCTGGCCTATCACCTCCTGTGCTGGATTGGCCACCGGCTCACGCAAAACGGCGACGTGCGCGACTGGCAAACCATCCGA
>CAIYYX010000053.1 GCA_903930535.1 uncultured Sterolibacterium sp.
CGTCGAAACCAGCCAGGGTCTTGGAACGGACGATGATGTCCTTGAGGATCTTGTTGACCGCGTGGCCGATATGGATGTCGCCGTTGGCATAGGGTGGGCCGTCGTGCAGCATGAAGCGCGGCCTGCCGCGCGAGGCGGCACGAATCTGCTGATAGAGACCTTGCTCCTGCCATTGCTTGATCCAGGCTGGTTCGCGCTTGGCCAGGTCGCCGCGCATCGGGAAAGAGGTGTCCGGGAGATTCAGGGTCTTGCGATAATCAGCCATTTTGCCTATTTGCCAAGTAAGTTCGGGTAGCCGTGACGTCCTGCGCAATCTGCTCCTTGAGCAGATCCAGGCTGTCGTACTTCGCCTCGTCGCGCAGTTTGGAGAGGAAATTCACCGTGACGTGGGCGCCATAAATCGTGTCGGCGAAATCGAGCAGATGCACCTCCAGCACCGGTTTCAGACCCTCTCCCAGCGTCGGCCGCACGCCCAGGCTGGCCGCACCCGGCAAGGGCTTGTCGCCTATGCCGGAGACGCTCACAACGAAAATTCCGGAAAGCGGCAGACGCTTCCTCTTCAACTGCACATTGGCGGTCGGGAATCCCAGTTGGCGGCCTATCTGCTGTCCCTTCACGACCCGGCCGGCGATGCAGTAGGGACGGCCGAGCAGCCTCGCCGCATGCTCTATGCCGCCGGCCTCCAGGGCATCGCGCACCGCCGAGCTGGAGACTCGCTCGCCTTGCCAATCGATGGTGTCCATCGCCTCGACGCCAAAACCATTTGCCACGCCTGCGCTCTGCAGCATCGCGAAGTCGCCGCTGCGGCCCCTGCCGAAGCGAAAGTCATCGCCTATGATGAGATGCCGCACGGACAGCCCGCCCACCAGGATGCGCTCTATGAAGTCTGTCGCGCTCAAGGAGGCAAGCGCCGCATTGAAGCGGCAGACATGGACATGATCGACGCCGCTGCGCTCCAGCAGGCTGAGTTTCTCGCGCAGGCTGGTCAGGCGCGCCGGTGCCTGCTCGGGTGCGAAGAATTCGCGCGGGTGCGGCTCGAATGTCAGCACCGCAGCCGGCAGCCCTAGAACCTTCGCCCTCGCCGTCAGCCGTTCGAGCAGCGCCTGATGGCCGCGATGCAGGCCATCGAAGTTGCCGATGGTGAGCACCGTGGATGTCGTTGCCTGCTCAGGGACTCCGCGAAAAACCAGCATGAACGCGCCAAAAAAACGTCGATTATAACAGCGCTGCTCCTAGGCCAGCTTGGACTTTGCCAAGGGCGGATTCCTGGAGAAATAGAGCTTGATGCCGCGCAGCATGGCGACGGCCATCTCGTTCTGGTAGGCCTCGTCATTGAGCCGCTTTTCCTCTTCCGGATTGGAAATGAAGGCGGTCTCGACCAGGATGGATGGAATGTCGGGCGCCTTCAACACGGCAAAACCCGCCTGCTCCACCCGGCCCCTGTGCAACTGGTTGATGTTGCCCAATTCGCTCAGCACGGCCTTGCCCAGTTTCATGCTGTCATTGATGGTGGCCGTCTGGGAAAGGTCGAGCAGAGTGCGCGCGAGATAGGGATCCTTGACGGCGAAATTGACGCCGCCTATCAGGTCTGCGGCATTCTCGCGCTTCGCCATCCAGCGCGCGGCAGAGGATGAGGCGCCGTTCTCGGACAGAACGAAGACGCTGGAACCGCGCGCGGTCGGTTTGATGAAGGCATCGGCATGCACCGATACGAACAAGTCGGCCTGGACACGCCGCGCCTTCTGCACGCGGCTTCCCAAGGGGATGAAGTAATCGCCATCGCGGGTCAGCACAGAGCGCATGTTTTGCTCGGCATCGATCAGCTTCCTCAGGCGATGCACGATGGACAGAGTGACATTCTTCTCGTGGCTGCCGCCGCGGCCGATGGCGCCGGGGTCCTCGCCGCCATGGCCGGGGTCGAGCACGATGGTGACAAGCCGGGAAATACCTGAGTTCTCGAGCGGCCGCGGTTGCTCCTTGAGCGGCTGCTTCTCAAGCAATGCCATCAGCGGATCGATGGGCTCGGCGGGATAAAGGTCTAGCACCAGCCTGTATCCATACTCTCCGACCGGTTTCAGCGTGAATACCTGCGGCTTGACATCACCCTTCAGTTCGATCACCAGGCGCACCACGCCGGGCTTGTTGCGCCCGGCGCGGATCAAACCAATATAGGGATCAGCCTGGGAAATCTTGCCGGGCAGGTTGGCGAGCACGGAGTTGAACTCGACGCCCTCGAGATCAACCATAAGCCTTGCCGGGCCTTTAAGCTGCTGATAATTGAAATTCAGCGGCTGGTCGTGTTCCAGAGTGATTCGTGTGTAATCGGGCGCCGGCCAGACGCGAACGGCCAGCACACTGGTCTGTCCTTTCACGATAGCTGCGCCGGCGGCGCGCGAGACCAGCAGCGTCAGCGACGCTGCGGCAAATTTCAGGATGTCGCGTCGGGAGAAGGGGCTGTTCAGTTCGTCAAACATCTCAGGCACGCCCCGCCCTTGGCGCTGGCGGCGATGATCTCGACGCTGCGGCCATCTTCGACGACGGACAGGCGCAGGCGAAGGTCGGCAGGCGCGAGATAGCTGCCCGCCTTGTCCGGCCATTCGACGAGGCAGACCCCATCGCCTTGAAAGTATTCGTCGAGTCCCGCATCGAGATATTCTTCCGGCTGATCAAACCGATAAAAATCAAAATGATACAAGTTTAATCTAGAAATAGCATAAAGTTCAACAAAAGTATAGGTCGGACTTTTCACTTTCCCGGGGATGCCCAGAGCCCGCAGCAGGCCGCGCACCAAGGTGGTCTTGCCGGCACCCAGTTCGCCTTCGAGATAGATGACCATACCGGGCTTCAGTCCCGGAGCAAGGGCGGCGCCCAGGGCCAGGGTCGCCGCCTCGTCGGGCAGGGCCAAGGTCAGAGAGGTATCATCCCGCAGGGATAACTTCTCCGGACCTATTCCGTCGCCTCTATGCATTCTGAACATCCTCCAGACTGGACCGCGCTCGCGCTGCGCATCAAGGATATCGGCCGTGAACTCGGCTTCGACGCCATCGGCATCGCCGCAGTTGCCAACGCTACCGCCGCAGAAGCAGGCCTCTCAGCCTGGCTTGCCGAAGGATTCCACGGTGAAATGGATTATATGGCACGCCACGGCGCCAAGCGCGCGCTGCCTGGCGAATTGGTTCCGGGCACGGTCTCGGTCATCACGGCGCGGATGAATTACTGGCCAGAGGCTGCCGACTCTTTTGCCAATCTCGCCGACAAGACGCGAGCCTATCTCTCGCGCTACGCCCTGGGCCGCGATTACCACAAGCTCTTGCGCGCACGGCTGCAGACACTGGCAAAGAGTATTGAGTCCGAGTCGGGTCCCGGCTTAGGCCCATTCGCTCACCGCGTCTATACCGACTCCGCGCCTGTGCTGGAAGTCGATCTCGCCGCGAGGAGCGGACTTGGCTGGCGCGGCAAGCACACCCTGCTCTTGTCGCGTGAGGCGGGCTCGACATTTTTCCTCGGCGAAATATATACCAATCTGCCGCTGCCGCCCGACCCTCCTGTGTCTGACCACTGCGGCAGCTGCCGGGCCTGCATCACGGCCTGCCCGACCGGAGCGATCACCGCACCCTATCGCCTCGACGCACGCCGTTGCATCTCCTATCTCACCATCGAACTGAAGGGCAGCATTCCGCTCGAATTGCGGCCGTTGATAGGCAACCGCATCTACGGCTGCGACGACTGCCAACTCTTCTGCCCATGGAATCGCGATGCCCCACAAGCGCGCGAGCACGACTTCGCCGTTCGCCATGGACTCGACTCTGCCCTGCTGACGGAGTTATTCGCCTGGAACGAAACGCAATTCAGGGAAAGAATGGCCGGCTCTGCCATACACCGCATCGGATTTGTCCGCTGGCTGCGGAATATCGCAGTAGGCCTGGGCAATGCGCCAACGACTGCGGCAGTCGTGGCCGCGCTGGAAGCACACCGCGACAATGATTCGCCTCTGGTCAGGGAACATGTTCTCTGGGCACTCGCCCAGCACGGTGCTTAGCCTGCACCCGTTGCCACCGGCCGCGCCGGATCCGCGCACCACTCACTCCAGGAACCGGCATAAAGCGCTGAGCCGGAAAGCCCGGCCAGTTCCATCGCCAGGAGATTATGGCAGGCGGTCACGCCTGAGCCGCATTGCTGGATGACGCTCCTGGGGTCGCGTCCGGCCAGCAGTTCCGTGAATTCTTTGCGAAGCTCGCCGGCCGGTTTGAAATAGCAGCCGTCGTCATCGAGGTTGTCGAAATAGAAGCGGTTCACCGCACCGGGAATATGGCCGCCGACGGGATCAAGGGTCTCATTCTCGCCGCGAAAACGCTCGGGGCTGCGCGCATCTATCACCAGCGAGCCTGCTTGGCCAAGTGTTGCCATAACCTCGCCGACAGTGACCGGAGAGCAGCCTGGCCTGGCCGCGAAGCGCGCCGTGGCAACCGAAGCTGCGCCATTTGGTTGCTCCTCCTCAAGCGGCAGCTTGGCGCGCTTCCAACCGGCCAAGCCGCCGTCCATGACGGCGACCTTCTCATGTCCCAGCCAGCGCAGCAGCCACCAAAGACGGGAAGCAAAAATACCGCCTTCGTTGTCGTAGGCGACCACCTGCGTGTCCGGTCCAACGCCGCAGGCAGACAGCTTGCCGCTGATGACCGCGACATCGGGCAGGGGATGGCGGCCGTTCCTGCCGTTGGCGGCGCCGGAAAGGTCGCGATCGAGGTTCAGGAACTGCGCCCCGGGAATATGGCCGCGGGCGTATGCCTGGCTGCCGTAGTCGGGTCGCTTGAGGTCGTGGCGGCAGTCGAAGATGCGCCATGAAGAGTCGCCAAGATGCGCCGCCACCTCCGCGACGCTGACCAGCAAGCCGCTCATTGTGCGCCCTCGAGCCAGGCGCGCGCTTCAGTCTCGTCGGCAAAGACGGCGATATCGGCATCGACGAAAGCCTGTGACAGCCAGGCGCTCCACGTCACCCACTGACTGTCCGTGAGCACCGCGACGCGGCCGAAATCATGGGGATGCTGGCGCGAGAATTGGATCTCCTCCCAAGCCACGTCGAGAGTGAAGTCGGCCATCTGGCGCAGGTCGAAGAACAGGTTGAGAACACCCTGATTAGGGATCCTGGCGCGCACCAGATCCTCGAACTCCTTGAAGTCGGCGAGCGTGAATTCCCCCAAGACGGCGATTTCGAGCAGGTTTCCCTTGTGGTCTATGGTGATCATGAGAGTCCCTTCAGTAGTAAGTGATCAATCCTGCTTGCAGTGTTTAATCCTGCTCGACCGGCGCCATGCGGGAAAAAGCGCTGGTCAACCCGCCGCTGGCCACGATCAGGACGATGCCCGCCCAGGCGACCGGCGGCAGGCGTTCATCCCATAGCCAGACTCCGAAGATGCTCGAAAAAACCACCGTGCTATAGGCAAGGCTGGCGCTCACCATGGTCTTGCCGCGTTTGTAGGCACGGGTCATGCAAAGCTGGGCGACGATACCGAAGGTGCCGACTCCAAGCAGGAGTCCGGCACCGCGGGTATCGATGGCATGATTGCCGCTGATAACCCAGGGCAGGCTGCCGATCGCCGATATCAGCGAGAAGTAGAAGACTATCAACCATTCCGGCTCGCCCAATTCGCCCAGTTTTCTCACATTGAGGTAGGCGATGCTGGAGATGATGCCTGAGCCCAGGCCGAACAGTCCGCCGGCGACCTGCTCGGCATTAAGGGTCGGCTGCAACAACAGCGCGACGCCGGCAAAGCCGGCGGCGATGGCGATGAAAATGATCAATCTCACCCGTTCCCGCTGCCAGAAGGCGAGCAAGAGCACAAGGAAAAGCGGCGAGGTGTAGTTAAGCGTCACCGCCGTGGCGAGCGGGATCAGGCTGATGGCGTAAAAATACATGACCATGGACACGAAACCGGCGAATCCGCGCGTGACATGGGTGCGCCAATGCGGCGTGACCAACCTGAGGCCTGCAAATCGCATATAGCCATAGAGCAGCACCACGGGAATGAAGCTGCGGTAGAACGCCAACTCCCCGGCGGAGAACTGCGTACTGCCGAGTTTGACACAGACGCCCATGCAGGCGAATAACAGGCTCGCCGCGACCATCCAGAGAGATTGCATATTAAGGTTGCTGTCCCCTCACGCCCGTCTCACAGCGAATCGAGATGCGGGCCGACGATGCGCCGGTAAAATTCGTGGAAGTGCTGCATGCCTGCCTCCATGGGCATCTGGTAGGGGCCGGTCTCGTTGCGTCCTTCCCGCATCAGGGCATGGCGACCGCGGTCCATGCGCTCGGCGATGTCGTCGTCCTCGATCGCCGTTTCCATATAGGCGGCCTGCTCGGCCTCGATGTACTCGCGCTCGAACAGGGCGATTTCCTCGGGATAATAAAACTCGACCACATTCATGGTCTTGTCCACATCCTGCGGAATCAGCGTCGACACCACCAGCACATGCGGATACCACTCGACCATGATGTTGGGAAAGTAGGTAAGCCATACAGCGCCCTGCTTCGGCCTATCCTCCCGATAGTAGTCGAGCACCGCTTTCTGCCAGCGTTCGTAGGCCTTTGAGCCGGCCATGGCAAGCGAGGTGATGCCGACTCTCTGCACCGAATACCAGTCGCCGAATTGCCAGCTCAAGTCATCGCAGGTCACGAACTTGCCGAGGCCGGGGTGAGCTGGTACGACGTGATAGTCCTCAAGATAAACTTCGATGAAGGTTTTCCAGTTGTAGTTGCACTGGTGCATCTCGACGCGGTCCAGTTTGTAGCCGGTGAAATCGAACTCGCCGGCGATCTGCATGCCGGCGAGGTCCGTCCTCGCCTGCCGTGGACCCTTGAACAGCAGGCCGTTCCAATTCTCCAACCGCTGCCTGTCGAGATTCAAGCAAGGATTGCTTGGAAAGTGCGGCGCTCCTATCAACTGACCGGCGGTGTCATAGGTCCAGCGGTGGACAGGACAGACGATGTTCCTGGCATTGCCCGACCCCTGCAGCATGATGGCCTGGCGATGGCGGCAGACATTGGAAATCAGGTCGATGCCGCCCTCCTGGCGCAACAGCAGCTTGGCATGGTCTTGCCACTCGAGGCTGCGATAGTCATGGATTTCGGGCACCATGAGTTCATGCCCGACATAGCCAGGGCCTGGAGCGAAGAGCAGCTTCTTCTCCAACTCGAACAGCTTCTCGTCGAAATACCAGGAAACAGGCAGTTGCGAAACGGGAAGACTCGCTGCCAATCCAATGGCGGCGGTTTCTGTCATATATTGCCCAAGCTCCAAGAAAAACCGGGTAAGCGGAAAACGTATCAGTATAATCCACCCGTCGCCCACGAGGGCGTACGGATTTGACCGGCGAGTGCACCACCATTACTTTTTTTCTATTTGACCAAATCAGCACACATGGGTAAGACCCCTTCCACCCCCGCTTCCTTCGAAGCCGCCCTGGCCGAGCTTGAAACCATAGTCCGCGAGATGGAGGCGGGGCAGATGCCGCTCGAACAATCGCTGGCCGCATACGAACGCGGCGCCCTCCTGCTCAAGCATTGCCAGGACGCGCTCGCCGCCGCCGAGCAGAAACTCCAGGTACTCGAAGGGGGGAAGCTTTCAGACTTCGCCGCCAGCCCAGGGGCTGACGAGCGCTGATCATGGACTTTTCCGTCTGGATGGGCACAATCCAAGAACGCAGTGAAAACACTCTCGACCGTCTTCTGCCTGCCGCACATATCGCTCCGCAGCGCCTGCATCAGGCGATGCGTTACGCCGCCCTGCGCGGCGGCAAGCGTGTACGCCCCATACTCTGCCACGCCGTTGGCGAAATCTGCGCTGCCGATCCTGGTCGGCTCGATGTGGCCGCTGCCGCAGTCGAGTTGATACACATCTACTCACTGGTGCATGACGACTTGCCCTCTATGGATAACGATGTCCTGCGCCGCGGCAAACCGACTTGCCATGTCGAATTCGACGAAGCGACCGCCCTTCTGGTCGGCGACGCCCTGCAGTCGCTCGCCTTCCAATTGCTCGCAGAGCAGGAGACTGGCGAAAATGCCGCGCGCCAGTTGGCCATGATCAGTCTGCTCGCCCACTCCTCTGGCTCGCGCGGCATGGCCGGCGGCCAGGCAATCGACCTTGCCGCCGTGGGCCAGACGCTCTCCCTGGAAGAACTGGAACTCATGCATATCCGCAAGACCGGGGCGCTGATCCGCGCCGCGGTTTTGCTCGGAGCCTATTGCGGCAAGCCGCTCACCGCGCCTGAAATGGCCCGGCTGGACCATTTCGGCAAAGTCCTGGGGCTGTTGTTCCAGGTCGCCGACGACATCCTAGACAGCGAGTCGACCACCGCCACCCTGGGCAAAACCGCCGGCAAGGACGCGGCGCAGAACAAGCCCACCTATGTCAGCCTGCTCGGCGTCGTGCGTGCCAGGGAGAAGGCCGCAGAGCTGCGTGCCGCGACCCACGAGAGTATTGCCCCATTCGGCGAGGCGGCACTTCGCCTCCATCAACTCACCGATTTCATCTGTGACCGCAGCTTCTGACACCCCTCCATGTCCCCGACTCCCTTACTCGACACCATCAACTTCCCTGCTGCGCTGCGCCAGCTTGATCTCAAAGATCTGGGGCAACTGGCGGTCGAGTTGCGCACCTTCCTGCTCGAGTCTGTCGCCAAGACCGGCGGCCATCTTTCTTCGAATCTCGGCACGGTCGAACTGACCATCGCCCTCCACTACGTCTTCGACACCCCGCATGATCGGCTGGTGTGGGATGTCGGCCACCAGACCTATGCCCACAAGGTACTCACGGGGCGCAAGGCAGGCATGGCCAGGCTGCGCATGCAGGACGGCATCTCGGGCTTCCCTCGCCGCAGTGAGAGTGAGTACGACACCTTCGGCGTCGGACATTCCTCGACCTCGATCTCTGCTGCCCTGGGGATGGCTGTCGCCGCCCGCGACCAGGGCGAGGAGAGGCATGTCGTGGCCATCATAGGGGACAGCGCGATGTCGGCCGGCATGGCCTTCGAGGCCCTGAACAATGCTGGTGTAATAGACGCCAACCTGCTGGTGATTCTCAACGACAATGACATGTCGATCTCGCCGCCGGTGGGCGCGCTCAACAAATATCTGGCACGCCTGTTCTCGGGAAGAACCTTCAACGCCGCCAGAAAAGCCGGGGAGAAGGTACTCTCGGCCATTCCCTCGGTGCTGGAATTCGCCAAGCGCGCCGAGGAACACATGAAGGGCATGCTGACACCTGGCACGCTTTTCGAAGAACTCGGCTTCAATTACATTGGGCCGATAAACGGCCATGACCTGGCCTCCCTGGTCCCAACCTTGCAAAACCTGAAGCTGCTCAAGGGTCCGCAGTTCCTCCATGTCATCACCAAGAAGGGGCAAGGCTACAAGCTGGCAGAGGCCGACCCTGTCCTCTACCATGGCGTTGCCAAGTTCGACACCGCCGATGGCATCCTGCAGGGCAAGGCAGGCAAGCTCACTTATACGCAGGTGTTCGGCGACTGGCTATGCGACATGGCGGCGGCGGATCAACGCCTGGTCGGCATCACCCCGGCGATGCGCGAGGGATCCGGCATGGTGCGCTTCGCCCAGGAATATCCTGGCCGCTATCATGATGTCGGCATCGCCGAGCAGCATGCCCTGACTTTCGCCGCCGGCTTGGCCTGCGAAGGCATGAAGCCGGTGGTGGCGATCTATTCCACCTTCCTGCAGCGCGCCTACGACCAGTTGATTCACGACATCGCCCTGCAGAACCTGCCGGTAATGCTGGCGATAGACCGTGGCGGTCTGGTCGGTGCCGACGGCGCCACCCATAACGGCGCCTTCGATCTTTCCTATCTCACCTGCATACCGAACATGGTGGTGATGACACCGACCGACGAGAATGAGTGCCGTATGATGCTCACCACAGCCTTCCGGCACGATGGGCCAACGGCGGTGCGCTATCCTCGCGGCGCTGGCCCCGGCGTGGCTCTGGAGGCTCTGCTTGCCGGCCTGCCCATTGGCAAGGGCGAACTGCGCCGCGAGGGCAAGCGCGTGGCGCTGCTCGCCTTCGGCAGCATGCTCACGCCGGCTTTGGAAGCGGCAGAAGAAATCGATGCCTCTGTTGCCAACATGCGCTTCGTCAAGCCGCTCGATGCCGAATTGCTGCGGACTCTGGCTGCAAGCCATGAACTGCTGGTGAGTATCGAGGAAAACACGCTGATCGGCGGCGCCGGTTCCGAAGTGGCGCGCTGCCTTGAAGAACAGGGGCTCTCGACGCCGCTCATCCGGCTAGGGCTCCCCGACAGTTTCATCGATCACGGCGACTCCGCAAAACTCCTGTCGCAGCTTGGTCTTGATGCCAGGGGAATTGTCGAGAGCGTGAGAAGAAGTCTTGAATTGGACAAATCATCAGATAAATAATAGTTGAGTGATTTTGTCGGGAATGGTATTATTCGCAACATCTGGTGAGCCCATGCATTATCGGGTCCATCCCCATCCCGAGGAGAGCATTCCATGAATAGCAGGGACACTATGGCCATCGCAGACGTGCAAGGCAGCGCAGATATCCGGCAACTACCCATCAACCAGGTCGGCATCAAGAGCATCCGCCACCCGGTCAAGGTACTCGACAAGAGCGGCGGCGTGCAGCACACCATTGCCGTATTCAACATGTACGTCGGCCTGCCGCACAACTTCAAGGGCACGCACATGTCGCGTTTTGTCGAGATCCTGAATTCCCAGGAACGCGAGATTTCGGTGGAGAGCTTCGAGAGCATGCTGCGCGAAATGGTCATCCGTCTCGAGGCCGAAACCGGCCATGTCGAGATCAGCTTTCCCTATTTCATCAACAAGGAAGCCCCGGTCTCCAAGGTGAAGAGTTTGATGGACTACGAAGTCAGCTTTGTCGGCGAGATCCTGGCCGGCGGCGAATACCGCCAAACCACCAAGGTGTTGGTGCCGGTCACCAGTCTGTGCCCCTGCTCGAAAAAGATTTCTGAGCGCGGCGCCCACAATCAGCGTTCGCATGTCACCGTCACCGCGATCACCAACGACTTCGTCTGGATCGAGGATCTGGTGCAAATGATAGAAGGTCAGGCCTCCAGCGAACTTTACGGCCTGTTGAAGCGCCCGGACGAGAAGTTCGTCACGGAGCGCGCTTACGACAACCCGAAGTTCGTCGAGGACATGGTGCGCGACGTTGCCGGCGTCCTCAACGCCGACCCGCGCATAGACGCTTATGTGATCGAATCAGAGAATTTCGAGTCAATACACAACCACTCCGCTTACGCACTCATAGAGCGCGACAAGAGAGCTGCTCTCAATAAATAACACTCGAAATTTCGGTGCAGGCTAACGGGAGCGTAGTTGTCGTTAAGCGTACAGCGCGGCCGAAGCCAAAGCTCTGGTCCATTGACAGCGCTCATCGAGCGGGGCAAGCGCGTATAGATTCCTGTAGGTCGGGCTGAAGCCCGACCTACAAATGGATGCATAGATACGACAACGGGGCCAGATGTTTCCATCTGGCCCCGTTGTCGATTCCGGCAAGTCTTATTATTAAGACCTGCGCGTGAGCTTTTCCTTGATGCGCGCCGACTTGCCCGAACGGTCGCGCAAATAATAGAGCTTGGCGCGACGAACGTCGCCGCGGCGCTTGACCTCGATGCTGGCAATCAGCGGCGAGTAGCTCTGGAAGGTGCGTTCGACACCCTCGCCGGCGGAAATCTTGCGCACGATGAAGCTGGAATTGAGTCCGCGGTTCCGCTTGGCGATCACCACGCCCTCATAGGCCTGGGTACGCTCGCGGGTACCTTCCTTCACCTTCACCTGGACGATGACGGTGTCGCCCGGCGCGAAGTCGGGAATGGTTTTGCCCAAGCGGGCGATTTCTTCCTGTTCAAGTTCCTGGATCAAGTTCATGGTTTCACTCCTTCTAAGTCATGGCCTTTGGCCGTTCACGCAGAGCAGTATCTACTGATGCGCGCGCTTTAATTGTCACTAGCTTCTACAGCAACTCCCTATTACAACAACTCCTGCCGGAACTGTTCCAGCAGACTTGCTTCTTCCTTACTCAGCGCCCTTGCTGCAATCATCTCGGGACGCCGCAACCAGGTTCTTCCCAACGCCTGTTTCAGGCGCCAAACTCTTATTTTCTCATGATTGCCCGACAACAGCACATCCGGCACCTTCATGCCTTCATATTCCTCTGGCCGCGTGTAGTGCGGACAGTCGAGCAAACCGTCGGCGAATGACTCCTCGACTGCCGAACCGGCGTCATTCAACGCTCCCGGCAACTGCCTCACCGCGGCATCGATCAGCGCCAGCGCGGCGATTTCGCCGCCGGATATGACAAAATCGCCAAGCGACACTTCCTCATCGACGCAACGTCCTATCAGGCGTTCATCGATGCCCTCATAGCGCCCGCACAGAAGGATAGCCCCTGCCGAACGCGATAATTCCACGACGCGCACGTGGGTCAGCGGTCTGCCCTGCGGCGAGAGGTAGATCACCCTCGCTCCCGGGTCGCAGCGCCTGACCTTTGCCGCGGCGATCGCCTGTTCCAGCGGCGCTGCCAGCATCACCATGCCCGGACCACCACCGTAAGGCCTATCATCGACCGTAGCGTAGTTGTTCTCGGTGAAATCACGCGGGTTCCAGCAATCGATCTGCCACAGGCCGCGCTCCAAGGCGCGCCGGGTGATGCCCGCTTGCGTCACCGCCGCGAACATCTCGGGGAACAGCGTCACGACGTCGAAGCACAGCTTAGTGCCCCCCGTCACCAATCGACTCCCCAATCGACGCGAATCACGCCGCCGCCACTCTCCACACTTTTCACCACCTGCGCCACGAAGGGAAGCAACCGCTCATGCTCGCCATCGCGGACGCAAAGTACCTCGTTCGCCCCGCTGGAAAGAAGCCCGGAAACCTTGCCGAGCCGCTCGCCTTGCATATTCACCACATCCAGGCCGACCAAGTCAGCCCAGTAATATTCGTCCGCCTCTGTTTTCGGCAGCGACTCGCGCGGAGCCCCGACGTAGAGTCCGGCGATCGCTTCGGCGCCGCTGCGGTCGATCACGCTCGCGAACTTTGCCACCAGACCCTTGCCGTGCAATGACGCCTCCGCGAGCGCATAAGGAACCCATTTCCCGGGCTCGGCCGCATCTGCCTCGGCCTCGGCAGAAAGCCACCACTGCGGCATCGCGCACCAGGCATCAGGACCATCCCCGAAAGCATGCACCTTGACCCAGCCATGGACGCCGAACGGGCCGATGATGCGCCCCAGGACTATCATGCCCTGGGCACTCCCGGACGGTCTCAGGCGGCCTTGGTCGCGCCGAACTGCTTGACCAGGCGCGCTGCAGTAGGCGACAGCTGGGCACCGTGGCCCTGCCAGTAGGCCAGACGCTCCAGGTCTACGCGCAGGCCATTCTCGCTTCCGGCCGCAACCGGATTGTAGAAGCCGATGCGCTCAACAAAGCGACCATCGCGACGGTTGCGCGAATCGGCCACCACCATATTGTAAAAAGGACGCTTCTTTGCGCCACTACGAGCGAGACGGATGACAACCATTTCTCGGTACCTGGATTCGGGAAAAAGCTGGCGAGTATATGGGAAATCACCGCAAAATACAAGACTTAGGCCGGTTTAGTCTTTCGCGAACAGCCCGGCTATCGTCCGCTGCACAGCTTCCGCCGCCGCGCGAGGGTCGGCAGCCTGGCGGATCGGCCGGCCGACGACGATGTAGTCAGCGCCATTCTCGAAAGCCTGGGCGACATCCACGGTGCGCTTCTGGTCGTCATCCGGCTTGTTCTCGACCGGGCGGATGCCTGGCGTGACGACGAGAAGTTTCTGCCCGAGTTCGCTCCGTATCATGGGCGCCTCCAGCCCCGAGGAAATGATGCCATCTACGCCTGTTTCGAGCGCCCGGCGGGCGCGCGAGAGCACGAGTTTGCCAACGTCGCAGGAAAAACCAAGATCGTCAAGGTCACCGCGATCCAGGCTGGTGAGTACGGTCACGGCGAGAATCTTCAACTGGCCCTTGTCTTTTACCGCAGCCTCCATGATCGCCTGATTGCCATGCACCGTGGCAAAGGTGGCGCCGCTGCCGGAAAGAGCGCGGACTGCAGAACGCACGGTCTCCGGAACATCGAAGAACTTGAGATCGACAAATACCTTCTTGCCCTGCTTGATCAGCCAGTCGAGAAGCTCAAAATAGCCGCCCGCCATGAACAGTTCCAAACCTATCTTGTAAAAGCCGACGCTGTCGCCCAGCAGTTTCACCAGAGCGCGTGCCGCCTCGGCATCGGCCACGTCGAGAGCAACAATGAGGCGCTCGGAGGCGGGTATCCGCTTGTCAGAAATGAGTGGGGTCATGGGTTTCCTGGAAAAGTGTAGACGCCTTGAATATCCCCCAGGCACCATTAATATGCCCAGGCGATACTTATCGCTGCGAAATTCTACTAGAATTGGCTGTATCACGCTCATCGGCCAGCCCGCCCGCGCGTCATGTCCAATCTGTCTCAAGCGCTCTCCCTGCAAAGTGCCCTGGCCTGGCTCGAGACGCCACTACCGGCCGACCCAGTGGAAGACCTGCCGCCGCTGCGCGCAATGCTCATCGCCCTGAATGAAGACGACATCGACGGCGCAAGGCTGCTCGAACGCCTCGAACTTATCGGGCCGCGCGCGAATGCCCTCAGTGTGGCCCTCAAGCCGAAGTTGCTCGACGCCAACCTGCCCTTGGCGCACAGGATGCGCGACATCGCCGAGACCCTGATAGACATGCACGTGACGTTGGCCGAGTGCTACCAGCGAGTAGCAAACGAAGTCAATTCCGCAGCGCTGACCACAATCAGGACAGACGTGCCGCTGCTGTGCGCCTCTGCCATGCAGAATCTCGCCAGACAGTTCGAGGTGTCGCTTCTGGTGGCAGCGCCCGTCCCCCCCGGGATGTGGGCCCGGGCGCAAACGCTGTATTACCTGATGCGCCATTCCTTCACCCTGGACGAGACGCTGCCTGGCACCACCGCTCTGGCCGACAAACTGCTGAAGGAAATGCTGGCACTGGCCGCCGCTCAACCGGAAGGCCTGACTCCCCGTGAAACCAGCTTTCTCATGTGTTACCTGGCGCGTTACGCGGTGGCAGTCGATATCAGCGCCAAGATGCCGGAACACGGGGATGAATGGTTCTGGCTGAAGGATACGCGCGATCAAGCGCCGATGGCGGTGGTGCGCCGGGCGCCGCCTGCGGCAGGAAGACTGTTGTTCTTTTCCTGTGCGGAACTCGGACAAACAACCCTCGAATTGATAGCCAGACTCACCGCCGGAGAGCCGCCGGAGGACCTGGGCCTGCCAACGGAAGCGCAGTTACCCGCCTATATTGAAGTTCTGAGGCGGGCCCAGGGACGCTGGGGAGCGCCGGCAAAACGCCAATTCACCCGTCGCCACAAGAGCCACCGCGTCCAAGTTTGCACCAATCCCGGCATGCTCTGGCAGATACTTGGTGGCAAAGAGGACAGCGACGAAGCCATCAGCGACTGGATGGTGCTCAATGAAAGCCCGGAAGGTTATGCCATGATGCATGTTTCCGGCCTCATCATGGGTCTTGTCACCGGCAGTGCAGTGGGGCTGCGCAGCGAAGCAAACAAGCCTTGGAACATCTCCATCGTGCGCTGGGCACGCAGTGATAATGAGGAACACGTCGAGATCGGACTCGAACTGGTCTCGCCCGGTGCGCAGCCCGTGCATATCGCAGCACACGGAGCGCCTGCGGGTGAAGCGCCGGTGGCAGCACTGCTGTTGCCGCCACTGCCGCGCCTGGGTCGCGGCGAGACCCTGCTGACCACCCGTGGTCAGTTCTGTCTGGGCCGGTTCTCTCTCATCCAGGACCACCCGCGACTGCGCATCTCGGAATGCGAGCCCGGCAAACTCGCCGTAAGGACCAGCAGCATCGAAATCTTCGAATTCCGACGCGACCCCGGGCAATTGACCTAAGGAAACGCTGATCAAGTACAACTTCGTCATTGCGAGCAAAGCGAAGCTATCTAAGAGCCAAGCAAGATCAGTGGCTTGAAGATCGCCACGCCCCTTTGGGGCTCGCGATGACGGACTTGATCAGCGTTTCCCTAATAGCGGCGGCGTCTGTTCGCGTAGCCGATGGCTCCCGGCAACTCGGCAACAATCAGCGCGCCCGTCAGCACCACGCTCCATGACAGATAGAGCCATACCAGGAAGATCGGTATCGCGGCAAAGGCGCCATAGACCACCGTATAGGTCGGGAAGTTGCTGATGAAACCGCCGAACAGGCGCTGCATCAGGGTGAAGCCCACGGTGGCAAAAACCCCGCCAATCAAGGCGTGCCAACGATTCATCGCCCGATTGGGCACCGCGTAGTAGAGCAGGGCAAACAGCATCGTCATAATGACGGAAGGAAGGAAGCGGATGAACAGGGTGTTGAGAAATTTCGGCTCATCGACCAGGCCTAGCGAGACGCTGGCGAGGTAGGCGATTATCGCCAGGCTGCCGCCAAACAGTACCGGTCCCAGCAGCAAGGCCAGGAGATGCATGAATATGCGCCGCAGCAGCGGGCGCTTTTCCTTGACCTGCCAGATGGCATTGAAGGCATGCTCCATGGTCAGCATCTGCATCAGCGCTGTCGCTGCCAGCGCGGTTATGCCGATCAGCGTCAAATGCCCGGCCTTGTGCGCGAACTGGACGACATATTTGGCAATGATGCTGCCGGCTTTTTCCGGCAACAGGTTGGCGAGCAGGAATTTTTCCAGCGCCGCGCCCATGCCGGCGGCGAAAGGATAATGCGTGGTCAGCGCCAGGCCCACCGCGATGAGGGGCACCAGGCCGAGCAGCGTGGCAAAGGAAAGGCTCGCTGCCGTCTGCGCATAGCGCTCGACATGGAAGCGGAGCATAACCCTGGCAATCAAGCGGAGCGGGGCTAACAGCATCATGGGTGAAGGCGACGCCTATAATGTCCGAACAATGGCGACCATTGTAGCGAAAGGGCAAATTGATGAAGGAAGAACGGGTGATCTACTTCAATCTCCTAGGTGTCGCACGCAGACTCGCCCGGAAAAATGCCTCATGAACCGCGACAAGACCCTGCGTGCGCTGCGGTTTTCCGCCAGCGCCAGCCAGATCACGCTGATCGTGCTGTGCCTGGCCTGGGAACTCTGGCTGGCACCGCTGCGTCCGGGCGGATCGATGCTGGTATTGAAGACCCTGCCACTCCTGACGCCTCTTTTCGGCATCCTCTCCGGCAGGCGCTACACCTATCAGTGGAGCACTTTCCTGGCTCTGGCCTACCTCACCGAGGGACTGGTACGCGCCGCCTCTGACCAGGGGCTGTCGGCATGGCTCGCCGGCGCCGAGACCGTTCTGGCGACGATTTTCCTCACCTCCTGCATGCTTTACGCCAGGCTTTCCGCTTCTTCCCGTCAGACCTGAGGGCTCAAGCGTTCGCGCGTCGAATAAAGCTTGTTCAAGGCGTTGAGATAGGCCTTGGCCGAGGCCACGATGATGTCCGTGTCCGCACCCTGGCCATTGACGATGCGTCCATCCATGGCCAGGCGCACCGTCACTTCGCCCTGCGCATCTGTGCCTGTGGTGATGCTGTTCACGGAGAACAGCAACAGGTCAGCGCCGCTTTTCGCCACGCTCTCGATTGCCTTGAAGGCAGCATCGACCGGCCCACTGCCATCGGCCTCGGCACGATGCTCATTGCCCCCGACAGCCAGGGTGATGTTGGCATGGGGCGTCTCGCCGGTCTCTGAGTGAAAGCGCGTGGAGATGAGGCGGTAATGCTCCTGCTCCGGCGTCACCGCCTCATCACTCATCAGGGCATGGAGATCCTCGTCGAAGATGTCGTGCTTCTTATCGGCTAGTTCCTTGAAGCGGGCGAAAGCCGAGTTTAATACCTGTTCGGATTCGACCTCGATGCCAAGTTCCTTCAGCCGCGCCCTGAAAGCGGTTCGACCCGAATGCTTGCCGAGAACGAGCTTGTTGGCGTTCCAGCCGACATCCTCGGCGCGCATGATTTCGTAAGTCTCCCTGTGCTTGAGTACACCATCCTGGTGGATTCCTGCCTCATGAGAGAAAGCATTGGCGCCGACGATGGCCTTGTTCGGCTGCACCGGGAAACCGGTGATGCCCGAGACCAGCTTGGAGGCGGAAAGAATCTGGGTGCTGTCGATGCGCGTATCGCAGGGAAAGATGTCCTGGCGGGTGCGCACCGCCATGACGATTTCCTCCAATGAGGCATTGCCGGCGCGCTCTCCCAGGCCGTTGATGGTGCATTCCACCTGGCGCGCGCCGGCCATCACGGCGGCGAGCGAGTTGGCGACGGCCAGACCGAGGTCGTTGTGGCAATGCACCGACCAGATCACCTTGTCAGAGTTCGGAATGCGTTCGCGCAACTGCACGATGCGCTCAGCGTACTGCTCGGGAACGTTATAGCCGACCGTGTCGGGAATATTGATGACGGTGGCGCCTTCCTTGATCACCGCCTCTATGATGCGGCAGAGAAAATCGATTTCCGAGCGGCCTGCGTCCTCGCAGGAGAACTCGATGTCGGCGATGTGATTGCGGGCAAAGCGCACGGCATTGACGGCGGCGGTGATGACCTCACTCGGCGTCATGCGCAGCTTCTTCTCCATGTGGATGGAACTGGTGGCGAGGAAGGTGTGGATGCGACCTGACCTGGCCGGCTTGATTGCTTCCAGGGCGCGCGAAATGTCCTTGTCGCTGGTGCGGCACAGCGCGGCGACGGTGCAGTCCTTGATGGCCTCGGCCACGGCCTTCACCGATTCGAAATCGCCATTGGAGGCGGCGGGAAAGCCGGCCTCGATCACATCGACGCGTAGCTTCTCAAGCTGGCGCGCGATGCGGACTTTCTCTTCGCGCGTCATGGAGGCACCCGGACTCTGCTCGCCGTCGCGCAAGGTGGTGTCAAAAATCAACAAGGGGTCTTTCATCTTCTTCTCCTTGGAATGAACATCAAAGCGTGGATCCGCCAAGCTTGGCAGCTGGCTGCCAAGCCCGAAATAAAACCAAATTGTGGGGAGGGGGTTTTAGCGCGCGCGGCGCAGCAGCAGCCTCGCCAGCAGGAAGCTGGAGAGGGTGAGAAAGAGTGCTGAGAAAAGCGTCATGGCATTCATGGTGTCAATATAAACGGCAAAGCACGGCCGCGTCAACTCCGCCGCGAAATCAAACCACGTGGCGCCGGCGGAACCAATACCACGCCTCAAGGACATAGCCCGAGAGGGCATAGCACAGGAACAGGGCGAACAACCATCCGGCAGGATAGGTCGATACCAGGGCGAAGCCCAGTGCAAAGGCGGCGACGACGACGAAGGGCACGCTCTTGCGCAGGTTGATGTCCTTGCCGCTCCAGTAGCGGATGTTGGAGACCATGGTGATGCCAGCGAATATCGTCAGCGCACAGGCAGACCAGCGCACCTCGCTGCCGCTATAGCCCAGATCGAGCATGACCCATACCAGGCCAGCGACCAGCGCTGCCGCAGCGGGACTGGGCAGGCCCTGGAAGTAGCGCTTGTCTACGACGTCGATATTGGTATTGAAGCGCGCCAGGCGCAGCGCAGCACCGGCGCAATAGATGAAGGCGGCGATCCAGCCGAGCTTGCCCATGCCCTTCAGAGCCCATTCGTAAATCACCAGGGAAGGCGCGGCGCCGAACGAAACCATGTCGGAGAGCGAGTCGTATTCGGCGCCGAAGGCACTCTGTGTATGAGTCAGGCGCGCCACGCGACCATCGAGGCCATCCAGCACCATGGCCACGAAAATAGCGACGGCGGAATGTTCGAAACGCCCGTTCATCGCCTGGACAATGGCGTAAAAGCCGGCGAACAGCGCGGCGGTGGTAAACAGGTTGGGCAGGATGTAGATGCCGCGCCGACGCAGTTCGGGATGCAACAGGATCTTGCGGGGTTGGATCTCCGGCATGACAGGCTGGCAGTCAGGAAGAGGTTTTCATTGTATGCGCTGCGCATCGCTCATGGCAATTCGGCGAGCAGGGTCGTTGCGGCATGGACCTTGTCGCCAATAGTCACCTTGATGCGTGCTGCGGGCGGCAGATAAATATCGACGCGCGAGCCGAAGCGGATGAAGCCATAGCGCTGGCCGCGCGTCAGGCCGGTCCCGGCATCGACATAGCAGAGGATGCGGCGGGCGATCAGTCCGGCCACCTGGACGCAGGTGATGTCATGGCCGTCTGCAGTCCTGATCCACAGCGCATTTCGCTCGTTCTCGG
The DNA here is from genome assembly GCA_903930535.1 of uncultured Sterolibacterium sp. Lineage (GTDB taxonomy): Bacteria > Pseudomonadota > Gammaproteobacteria > Burkholderiales > Rhodocyclaceae > CAIYYX01. Next base: position 20,283 of record CAIYYX010000053.1, read on the forward strand.
TCGAGGCCTTGTCGAGATCGGCATTCACGAACTTGCCCGGATGGTACCAGCGCTGTTTCACCTCGCCATCGACAGGGCTGCGGTTGGAATGGACATTGAACACATTCATGAACACGCTGACCTTCAAGGCATCGCGATTGAGCCAGGTATCCCTCACCGGCTCGATGGCGACGATGCGGCCGTCGGCCGGTGCCACCACTGACTTGGCGTTTCCTGCCACCTCCCGAGCCGGATCGCGAAAAAACTGGACGCAGAAGAGCCAGACCAACCATATGGGAGAAGCCCAGAGCAGGCCGGCGAGAGACGTCACCACCAGTGCCAAGCCCAGGGCGAGGGCGATGAATGGCCAGCCCTCGCGGGCGATGAGCGGATGCGGGTAGCTGGACACCGGGCTAGTTCTTGGACTGGTCGACCAGCTTGTTCTTCCTGATCCAGGGCATCATCTCGCGCAGCTTCTCGCCCACCACCTCGATTTGATGCGCAGCCAGGTTGCGCCGCTGGGCCAAGAGCGTCGGGGCGCCTGCCTTGTTCTCGAGGATGAACTCCTTGGCGTACTGGCCGCTCTGGATTTCCGCGAGAATCTTCTTCATTTCCCGCTTGGTCTCGTCGGTGACGATGCGCGGACCGCGGCTGATATCGCCGTACTCGGCGTTGTTGGAGATCGAGTAGTGCATATTGGCCAGACCGCCTTCGTAGATCAGGTCGACAATCAACTTCAGTTCGTGCAGACATTCGAAATACGCCATCTCGGGCGCATAACCGGCTTCCACCAGGGTCTCGAAGCCGGCCTTGATGAGCTCGACGGTGCCGCCACAGAGCACCACCTGCTCGCCAAACAGGTCGGTCTCGGTCTCCTCGCGGAAAGAGGTTTCGATGACGCCGCCGCGGGTGCCGCCATTGGCCGCCGCATAGGACAGCGCCACATCGCGCGCCTTGCCCGACTTGTTCTGATGAATGGCGATCAGGGAAGGCACGCCACCGCCCTGGACATAGGTCGAGCGCACCAGATGGCCCGGGCCCTTGGGGGCGATCATGATCACGTCGATGTCATCACGCGGGATCACCTGGCCATAGTGGATGTTGAAGCCGTGGGCGAAGGCCAGGGATGCACCCTTCTTCAGGTTCGCGTGCACATCTGCCGAATAGACGGCAGCGATCTGCTCGTCGGGCAAGAGCATCATGACGAGGTCGGCATCCTTGACTGACTTGGCGATCTCCTCGACCTTGAGCCCGGCCTTCTTGGCCTTGTCCCAGGAGGCCCCGCCCTTGCGCAAACCGACCGTAACCTTGACGCCGGAATCCTTGAGGTTCTGGGCGTGGGCGTGGCCTTGCGAGCCGTAGCCGACGATTGTGACCTTCCTGCCCTTGATGAGAGAGAGATCGGCGTCTTTATCGTAATAAACTTTCATGGTTTTCCTTTTAAATGCGTGAGAAATAATGGGCAGGCGCACTTAAGCCCGACGACCGAAGGAAGTCCCTGTGGGACCTACATCAAACCTTGAGAATCCTGTCGCCGCGGCCTATGCCGCAGACGCCGGTGCGCACCGTCTCGAGAATCAAGGTACGGTCTATCGCGTCGAGGAAAGCATCGAGCTTGGCGTTGTTACCTGTCAATTCGATGACATAGGTGGATTCCGTGACATCGATGATACGGCCGCGGAAAATGTCGGCGATGCGCTTCATCTCCTCGCGATCCTTGCCGGTGGCGCGCACCTTCACCAGCATGAGTTCGCGTTCGATGTGGGCCGCCTCCGAGAGGTCGACCACCTTGACCACCTCGATCAGTTTGTTCAGTTGCTTGGTGATCTGCTCGATGACGTCGTCTGAGCCAACGCTGACAATGGTCATGCGCGACAGCGAGGGATCCTCGGTCGGCGCCACGGTCAAGGACTCGATGTTGAAGGCGCGCGCAGAGAACAGGCCGGAGACGCGCGAAAGCGCGCCGGCTTCGTTTTCCAGGAGTATCGAAATAATGTGTCTCATGTTCTTCGTTCCTAGCGCTTCACAAATCTTCAGCCAGAATCATCTGGGAGAGACCTTTTCCCGCCGCCACCATGGGAAACACGTTGGCAGTCTGATCGGTGATGAAGTCCATGAAGACGAGATCGTTCTTATGCTCGGTGAAAGCGCGGCGCAAGGCCGGTTCCACATCTTCCGGCTTGGTGATTTGCATGCCGACGTGGCCGTAGGCTTCCGCCAACTTGACGAAGTCGGGTAGCGCATCGATGTAGGACTCGGCATAGCGGTTGCCGTGGAACATCTCCTGCCACTGCCGGACCATGCCAAGATAGCGGTTGTTGAGATTGATGATCTTGATCGGCAGACGGTACTGCTTGCAAGTAGACAACTCCTGTATGCACATCTGGATCGAGGCCTCTCCTGTGACGCAGGCCACCGTCGCTTTGGGATTGGCGAAATGCACGCCCATCGCCGCCGGCAGACCGAAGCCCATGGTGCCAAGGCCACCTGAGTTGATCCAGCGGCGCGGCTTGTCGAACTTGTAGTACTGCGCGGCCCACATCTGATGCTGGCCGACGTCCGAGGAAACGAAGGCATTGCCTCCTGTCACCTCATAGAGTTTCTGGATGACGAACTGCGGCATGATGAGTTTGCTGCCCTGCTTGTATTTCAGGCAGTCCTTGGCGCGCCATTCGGCGATCTGCTGCCACCAGTCGGCAAGCGCCTTGGCGTCGGGCTTGGCCTCGGCCAGTTCCAGTTGCTTCATCAGGTCTTCCAGCACTTCCGAGACGCCACCGACGATGGGCACATCGACTTTCACCCGCTTCGAGATCGAAGACGGATCGATGTCGATATGAATGATCTTGCGCGGCTGCTCCGCGAAATGGTCAGGGCTGCCGATGACGCGGTCATCGAAACGGGCGCCAATGGCCAGGAGCACGTCGCAATGCTGCATGGCCATATTGGCTTCAACAGTGCCGTGCATGCCGAGCATGCCAAGGAACTGCGGGTCGGTACCGGGATAACCACCCAGCCCCATCAAGGTGTTGGTGATGGGGAAGCCGAGCGCCTTGACCAGCTTTTTCAGCAATTCCGCGGCATCCGAGAGAATCACGCCGCCACCGGCATAAATCATCGGCCGCTTGGCCTCAAGCAGCAACTGCACCGCCTTCTTGATCTGCCCCGTATGGCCCTTGGTGACCGGGTTGTAGGAGCGCATGGTGACGGACTTCGGATAGCTGAACTCGCACTTGTGATTGGTGACATCCTTGGGGATATCGACCAGCACCGGGCCGGGACGACCGGTCTTGGCGAGATAGAAGGCCTTCTTGATCGTGGTCGCGAGATCCTTGACATCCTTGACCAGGAAATTATGTTTGACGCAGGGTCGGGTGATGCCGACCGTGTCGCACTCCTGGAAGGCATCCTGGCCGATATAGGCAGTTGGAACCTGGCCGGTGATAACCACCAGCGGGATCGAATCCATATAGGCGGTGGCAATGCCGGTCACGGCATTGGTCACGCCAGGACCCGAGGTCACCAAGCACACGCCGATCTTCTGGGAAGACCGAGAATAGGCGTCCGCGGCATGCACCGCCGCCTGCTCGTGTCGCACCAGGACATGCTTGAACTTGTCCTGCTTGAACATCTCGTCGTAGATGTACAAAACCGAGCCGCCAGGATAGCCGAAGACAAACTCGACCTTTTCTTCCTGCAAGCACCTGATTAAAATTTCCGCACCAGTCAAAACCATCGCTTTACCCGAGACATTCGCTTGAAGAAACGTGTAACCTTACTGTCTCGGCCGGATTTGGTCAAGGCATTGCATGCGAAACTATTTTGAATGAGCGTGTCCGGGAGGCTCTGCCTCCTTGGCGATTGAGGATTTTCTCCTGGCAACCCGCACCGAACTTTCGGATTTCCTCGCCAGCGTCGAGCGGCGCGCCTTCAAGCAGGCGCTCTATGCCGTGCACAGCGATGATCAGGCGTTGGACATCGTCCAGGACGCGATGCTCAAGCTTTCTGAAAAGTACGGCGACAAACCCGTGCCCGAACTGCCGATGCTGTTCCAGCGCATTCTGCAGAACACCATACGCGACTTCTACCGCCGCCAGAAGGTTCGCTCGCTTTGGACGACCCTGCTCTCCTCATTCACTCCCGCGGACGACGAGGATGCCGATCCTCTGGAAACTTTAAAGGCTCATGAAGGGTCCAATATCCCGACGCCGCATGCCAGCCTCGAGCAATCGCAAGTCCTTGCCGTCATTGAGAAAGAAATAGAGAAGCTGCCGCCGCGTCAACGCGAAGCCTTCCTCATGCGTTACTGGGAGGACATGGACATCGCCGAGACGGCTGCGGCGATGGGCTGTTCCGAAGGCAGCGTGAAGACCCACTGCTCTCGGGCAACACATACCTTGGCAATTGCGCTCAAGGCAAAGGGAATAGAATTATGAACTTCCACGATGATCTTCAGTTTTCCCATAAGGTCGGGCGCGCGCTCAACAAAAGCGCCGAGAACCTCGATCGCAGCACCCGCGACAAGCTTCAGGCGGCGCGCCAGCGCGCCCTGGGGCATCAGAAAACGGCCGTCGCGGGCTTAAGCCTCGCTGGTTTCGGCCAGTTCGCTGACGAAATCCTGTTGCCGCAGGCGCGCACCCTTGCGGCATTGTCTACCCTCGTTCTGGGCATCGTCGGCACTTATTACTGGAACCATTTCCAGCAGGCCTTGGACAACGCTGAAATCGACAGCGCGCTCTTGGCAGACGATCTGCCCATCAACGCCTACCTGGATCGCGGCTTTAGCGCATGGCTCGAGCATCACTCACAATAGTCGCATTGGTAGCGCTGGTTTTTGCGCTCACCCTTCCCGCTGGCGCCGTCGTCGTCGTTCCTCCCCTCAAGCAACCTAAGTGGGCGGAACTCTCGCCGCAGCAGCGGGAAGTTCTCGCGCCTCTTTCGGTCGAGTGGGACAAGCTCGAGTCATTCCGCAAGAAAAAGTGGCTAGGTATTGCCCAGCGCTATCCGACCCTTTCGCCAAAAGAACAGCAGCGTATGCAGCATCGCATGAAAGCCTGGGTCAAACTGACCCCGGCAGAACGCCAGCGGGCGCGCGAGCAATACAAAAGCCTGCAGAAGACGCCTCCGGAGCAACGTCAGGCGATCAAACAGAAATGGGATGAATACAAGGAACTGCCCGACGCCGAAAAGGAGCGCCTGAAACAGAGCACGAAACGCAAGCCGCAGCCCAAGACTGCGGCCGGGAAGGTCAGTCCGGCGGCCGCAGCGGTAAAGCCAGCAACATCCGCGGCACCCGTGCATCCCGTTCCAGTTCCTGCCCCACAATAATTTCGTGGCGGCAACGCCTCCTGCTTACCCCAAGCCGAGACTTCCCGGCATAAGCCGCCGCTTAGTAAGCATGGTCTACGAAAGCCTGCTGCTGATAGGGGTACTCGCAGCGACGCTCTTGTTGCCCTATCTGCTCTTAGGACTGCTCTGGCAGATTAGCCCGCCCGGTTGGGTGGAACTGACCCACCTCTTCCTGGTTCTGGCGGTTTATTTCATCTGGCTCTGGCGCCACGGCGGCCAGACGCTGGCGATGAAAACCTGGCGGCTGCAACTGGTGAGTGCCATCACGGGCGGCACGGTCACCTTATCCCAGGCAGTGTTGCGCTATGTACTCTGCTGGCTCTCCTTGTTTTTTTTCGGCGCCGGTCTCATCTGGGCGTTCATTGACCGCGACCGCCAGTTCCTCCACGACAGACTGGCCGGCACCCGCATAGTATTTAAAGAGTAGCCGGGAGATAAGGCAGGAAAGGCACTACCTCCGCTCCACCCACCAGATCATCCCGGCCGCGGCAAGCAGGAACAGCGCGCTGGGGGTGATCGCCGAGAAGAAAGGCGTCCAGCTTTTGAGGATGCCGAGGCTGGAAAACAAACCGTTCAGCATATGAAAGGTGATGCCGAGCATGATGCCTGCGAAAACCTTGATGCTGACGGCGCCCATGCGGTCCTGCATGTAGGCGAATGGCAGTGCCAGCGCCATCATCACCAGTACCGCCAGCGGATAGACCAGTTTTTTCCACAGGGCGATGACATAACGCTGGGATTTCTGCTGGTTCTCCTCCAAATGGCGTATATAGAGGAAGAGATTGACGAAGGACATGCGTTCCGGCACCACCAGCAGCACCGACAGGATGTCCGGGTTGAGGGCGGAATGCCAGACCAGTTCAGGCAGACGATTGATCTTCGCAGTGTCGTTCTCGAACACCGTTCGAACCACATTGGTAAGCCGCCAACTCTGGGGCGGCAGGTACTCCCCTTCCTCAGCCTCGCTGATCGAATGCAGCTGATGCTCCTTGTCGAACTCATAGATGCGCACGCCGCGCAGCTTGGTATCGGGAAGGACATCGCGGACATTGACGAAGCTCGTCTCATCCTTGACCCACAGGCCGGAGCGGAATTCCTGCGCCACGACCGAACTCATCGCTTTGAGCCTGAGTTCTTGCGCCGCCCTCTCAGCGACGGGCGCGAGGAATTCGCCGAAGACAAAGGTCAAGACAATGAATACCAGGCCTATCTGCGCCAGGGATTTGAGAAGGGCTGCAGTGGACAGGCCGGATGTGCGCAACACGGTGATCTCGGAATGGCGCGCAAGAAGCGTCAAGGCATAGAGGGTGCCGATCAGGACCGCGATCGGGAACAGTTCATAGACTCTTCCGGGCATGGTCAGGAGCACGAAACCGACCGCATGTTGCAATTGGTAGCCCCCTCTGCCGAGATTTTCGAACTCATGGATCAGGTCGAAGAATGCGAACAGCATCAAAAAGGCCGCCAGCACCAGCGCCGTGGCGGCGTAGATCTCCCGTGCCAGATAACGCTCGAAGACTTTCAGCGCCATAGTCGCACCCAGGAGAACACCATCAGACGCCGTGAGAACAGAGCCAAGAGCAGCACAAACATCACGACATGCACCAGCCAGATGCCTATCTCAAAGCTTAAACGGCCCTGCGATACCCAGGCCTGGCTGACGCTGACGAGGTTGCTGTAAATCATGTAAACCAGCAGTGCAAAAATCAGGTTGTTGGTGCGCCCGGCGCGAGGATTGACGAAGGACAGGGGGACAGCCAAGAGCGCCAGATTCAGCGCCGCCAGGGGTATGCCCAGGCGCCAGAGCAATTCACCCAGGTTGGGCAGCGACGGCGTCTTCAGCAAATCCCAAAGAGGCAGACTCTTCGGCGTCTCCTCTATCCCTTTCGCTTCCCGTGTTTCGACGCGCACGGCATAGCGCTCGAACTGCATCACCCGATAATCGGCCTGTCCGGGTGTCCCCTCGTAGCGGCGGCCATCCTCCAGGACGAGGAAACGGTCGCCGTTGGGCAGGGTTTCCTGGCGGCCGCGCGCGGCCGCCATCACGCCCAGACGGCCATGCTGCACCGAACTGATGAAGACATTCCTGACCCGGCCCTCATCGCCGGCGATCGCCTCGACGAAAAAGACCCGGTCAGCCGCCGCGGACTCCTTGAATGCCCCCGGCGAAACGCTTGAGACATCGTCGCGGCTCTCCATCTTCTGACGGTATTCCGCGCTCTTCGACAAAGCCCAGGGCGACAGGAACAGCGACAGCACGGCGATCATCAGCACCAAGGGCGTGGCGAATATCAGCACCGGCCTCACCCACGAGGTCAGGGGAAGGCCGCAGGAGAACCAGACTATCATCTCGGAATCGCGGTAGGAGCGCGACAAGGTCATCAGCACCGAAATGAACAGCGTCAATGACAGCAGCACCGGCAGGTAGTTGATGGCACCGAACCCAAGCAGGGCAACCACCGCCTCGGAAGCCAGCGTGCCGCCGGCCGCCTGGCCGAGCAGGCGGATCAACTGGGTCGTCAGCATGATGGCGAACAACGCCACGAAGACAGCGAAGGCGGTGTTGGCGAATTCGCGCAGGGCGGCGCGCTGGAAAATCATGTCGGCTTTGACTTTTGACGAGAAGTCTGGGAATAATCGATTTTTGCCGCATTTAGTCAATACGGCTTTCCCCAGACCCATGCGAGGAGCGATACGTGGAATTTAGCATAAAAAGCGGCAGTCCGGAAAAGCAACGCAGCGCTTGCGTCGTGATCGGCGTGTTCGAGCCGCGCAAGCTGTCCCTGGCCGGCGAAATTCTCAACAAGGCGGCGAAGAACTTCTTGTCCGACCTGCTGCGCCGCGGCGACATGGAGGGCAAGGCCGGCACCACCCTGCTCCTGCACAATGTTCCGGGCACACTTTGTGACCGCGTCCTGCTGGTTGGCCTGGGCAAGGAAAAGGATTTCCGCGTCAAGGAATTCCGTGAGGCCGTCGCCACCGCAGTGCGTACGCTCAACGAAACCGGGGCCTTTGACGGAACCCTTTATCTCACCGAGCTCCCGGTGAAAAAACGCACCATGTCATGGCGCATCCGCCAGGCGGTGCAAATCGTATTCGAGACGCTGTACCGCTTCGACCGCTACAAATCGAAGAAGGACGAGGTGCGACGCCCCCTGAGAAAGCTTACCCTGGCCGTGGAGAGCCGCGCCGATCTCGCCGTTGCCGAGGACGCCCTGGCCCAGGGCCAGGCCATTGCCGCCGGCATGAGCTTTGCCAAGGATCTGGGCAATCTGCCCAGCAACGTCTGCACGCCCGGCTACCTCGCCGAACAGGCCATTGCAATGGGACAGAATCCGGGTCTTAAAGCCGAGGTGCTGGATCTGGCCGACATGGAAAAGCTTGGCATGGGCTCGCTGCTGTCTGTGGCGCGCGGCTCCCGCCAGCCGCCGAAATTCATCATTCTGCGCCATGACGGCGGCAAGGCAAAAGAGAAGCCCATTGTCCTGATCGGCAAGGGCGTCACCTTCGATTCCGGCGGCATCTCGCTCAAGCCGGGCGCCGAGATGGACGAGATGAAGTACGACATGTCGGGTGCCGCCAGCGTGTTGGGAACGATGAAGGCGGTCGCACAGATGAAGCTGCCTGTGAACGTCATCGGCCTCATCCCTGCCGCCGAGAACATGCCCGATGGCAACGCCAGCCGACCCGGCGACATCGTCACCTCGATGTCGGGCCAGACCATAGAAATCCTCAACACCGATGCCGAAGGCCGCCTCATTCTCTGCGATGCACTGACCTACGCCGAGCGCTTCGATCCGGAATGCGTAATCGATGTCGCCACGCTCACCGGCGCCTGCGTGATCGCGCTGGGTCATGTCGCCTCTGGCCTCTTCGCCAATGACGAAGGGCTCGCCCGGGAGCTTCTGGGCGCCGGAGAGGAAGCCTGGGATCGTGCCTGGCACATGCCGCTTTGGGATGATTACCAGGAACAGCTGAAGAGCAACTTTGCCGACATGGCCAATATCGGCGGCCGTCCCGCCGGCAGCATCACCGGCGCCTGTTTCCTTTCCCGCTACGCGAAGAAGTTCAACTGGGCCCATCTCGATATCGCCGGAACGGCCTGGAAATCAGGCAGGGAAAAAGGTTCCACCGGCCGCCCGGTACCGCTATTGACCTACTTCCTGCTGGCGCGCGCAGGAAAGACATGACCAAGGTACTTTTCTTCCATGGCGCCGGGGACCGGCTGCAGGCAGCAGTTGCCTGGCTCTCGGACTCTTACCGACAGCATAAGCCGGTGCTGGTCTATGCGCCGGACCCTGTCATCGCAGAGCGTCTCGACCGCCTGCTTTGGACCCATCCTTCCACAGGCTTCCTGCCGCACGCACGCACCGATGACCCACTCGCACGAGAGACTCCGGTGCTGATCGCCTCCCATCTCGAGACTCTGCCCCAGGAAGAGTGTCTGCTCAACCTCTCCAACGAAGTGCCGCCCGGCTTTTCCCGTTTCTCGGAACTCGTCGAGATCGTCAGCGACGGCGGTGATGACAGGCTGCCGGCGCGCGACCGGTTCAAGTTCTACCGCGAGCGCGGCTATGATTTGGCCAGCCAAAAGTTCGACTCGAAACCGGCATGAGCAAAGACGACCCCCTGCTCGACCAGGCCGACGCGCTGATGCGCCGCCACCGCGTGTATCTCGCCGGCGCCGAGGCAACTCCTGATGCAGTCGAAGCGAATTTGGAAGATTTGCCGCTCTTGACCGAAGAGGTTTCGCCCGAACCGCCCGCAGCCGAAGCCGGAGAGCTTTCCCATGACAGACACAATCGGCTGCTGACCGAGCAGCGGGCGGCATTGGCGCGTGAAATGGAGACCTGGCTTGATGAGCAATTGCCGCAATTGGTGATACTCGCCATGGATGGCATCACCGATCACCTCGTTTCCCTGATCACCAACCGCGCCAGGGAGGAACTGCTGATGCGTCTGGATGCGGTTCTACAGTCCGCCGAAAAAGCCGGCCGAGACAACTCCGAGTAATAATCAGCCCTCCGGTATAATCGCCGGCTCTTTCGCTTTTCCGACTCACCCACCGATGGAACTCAACAAGAGCTTCGATCCGGCCGCCATAGAGCGGCATTGGTACGAATACTGGGAAGGGCACGGCTACTTCAAGGCCGGCCTGGACAGAAACCTGCCCAAGGATCACGCCTACTGCATTCTGCTGCCGCCGCCCAATGTCACGGGCACGCTGCACATGGGCCATGGTTTCCAGCAGACGCTGATGGACACCCTCACCCGCTACCATCGCATGCAGGGCTGGAACACCCTCTGGCAGCCGGGCACAGACCACGCCGGCATCGCCACGCAGATCGTGGTCGAGCGCCAGCTCGAAGGCGAAGGCGTGTCGCGGCATGAACTGGGACGCGAGAAATTTACCGAGCGGGTATGGCAGTGGAAGCGTGAATCGGGCTCGGCCATCACCCGCCAGATGCGCCGGCTCGGCACTTCGCCAGACTGGTCGCGCGAGCGCTTCACCATGGACGAAGGCCTTTCCAAGACGGTCACCGAAACCTTCGTCCGTCTCTACAATGAAGGGCTGATCTACCGCGGCAAGCGGCTGGTCAACTGGGATCCGCAGCTCCTCACCGCGGTCTCGGATCTGGAAGTGGTGAGCACGGAGGAGGAAGGCAGCCTCTGGCAGATCCGCTATCCTTTCGTCGACGGCGAAGGTTGCCTGGTGGTGGCCACGACACGCCCCGAGACGCTTCTGGGCGACGTGGCCGTGGCCGTGAATCCGGAGGATGGCCGTTACGCCCATCTGCTCGGACGGAGCGTCCATCTGCCGCTGACCGGGCGGACCATTCCCATCATCGCCGATACCTACGTCGACCTGGAGTTCGGCACAGGCTGCGTCAAGATCACGCCTGCCCACGACTTCAACGACTATGCCGTGGGCAGCCGTCACGGCCTGGAAACAATCAGCATCCTGACCCTGGATGCGAAAATCAACGAACAAGGCCCGGAGAAATACCGTGGCCTCGACCGCTTCGAGGCCCGCAAGCGCATCGTCGCCGACCTGGAAACAGAGGGATTGCTGGAATCTGTCAAGGCGCACAAACTGATGGTGCCGCGCGGCGACAGAACCCATGCAGTGATCGAGCCCATGCTCACTGACCAGTGGTTCGTGGCGATGAGCAAGTCCGACGCCAGCGGCAAGAGCATCACGCAAAAGGCGCTGGAATGCGTGAGTTCTGGCGAGATCAAGTTCGTCCCGGAGAACTGGGTCAATACCTACAATCAGTGGCTGAACAACATCCAGGACTGGTGCATTTCGCGACAGCTCTGGTGGGGTCACCAGATCCCGGCCTGGTACTCGGAAGACGGGCGCTTCTATGTCGCCCATGACGAAGCTGAGGCCTATAAGCTCGCTGCCAATGGTGGTTATACAGGAGTGCTCACGCGCGACC
>CAIYYX010000054.1 GCA_903930535.1 uncultured Sterolibacterium sp.
ATCAGGCGCGAGGTCAGCGTCTCCTTCTCGGAGGGGCGGCCTTCGCGCTTGAAGAAGCCGCCGGGAATGCGACCCGCGGCATAGGTTTTCTCGACGTAATCGACGGTCAGGGGAAAGAAATCCTGGCCGGGCTTGGCGGAAGTCTTGGCAACGACGGTCGCCAGGATTACGGTGTCATCCATGGTGACCAGCACGGCGCCGCCGGCCTGGCGGGCGATCTCGCCGGTTTCCAGGGTGACGGTATGGGCGCCGAAGGCAAAGCTTTTCTTGGTGGCAGTAAGGTTCAGCAAGGGATCATCCTTTCTTTATATTTTTATTGGACGGCGCAGTTTCACACTGCTATGCCCAAAAACAAAAAGCCGGCGCGGCCTCTATCGGGGCAGCACCGGCATGTTCTTTATGCCTGTTGCGACTTGCACACTCCACAGCGAGTGCACTCCGCATGTCGCATTGGCACAGAGTTTCTCAGGGCTTACTTGCGCAGGCCGAGCCGACCGATCAGCGCGCGATAGCCTTCGCTATTCTTGCGCTTCAGGTAATCGAGCAGCTTGCGGCGCTGATTGACCATGGTCAGCAGGCCGCGGCGCGAGTGGTGATCCTTGACGTTGGCCTTGAAATGGCCGGTCAGGCCATTGATGCGCGCGGTGAGCAGCGCGACCTGAACTTCGGGGGACCCCGTGTCGCCCTGGGCGCGCTGGTAGTCAGTGACAATCTTTGCCTTCTCTACAGTCGAAATCGCCATCTTCTCTCTCTACGGTTTTCTTAACAAGACCAAAATTATACTCCGACTTTGGCTGCCGACTCAAGCACTTCCAGTAGGCTCGGCAACCAGGCGCCGCGGCGTCAGCCAGCCATCCGTCGTCAGGACGCACAAGCCGAGAAATCGCCCGTCCCCATAAACTCGAAACCGCCCCTCCGCCGACCCGCTCCAGCGCACGGCCTGGCCGTGGGCCAGGCGGCCGGCATCGGCGGCCTCGAGCAAGGCTTCGGGCAGCGCCATGAGCAAGGAGTCTACCGGCGCCAGCCTCGCGTCCCGCTCAGGGCCTGACAGGGCGTCGAGCGCACTCAGGGTGAGGCCCGATTCAAGTTGCAGGCTGCCGATGCGGGTGCGGCGCAAGCCCGCGAGATGCGCACCGCAACCCAGGATTTCGCCGATGTCCTGGGCCAGGGTGCGGATATAAGTGCCCTTGCTGCAATCGACGGAGATGGAAACGGTTTCCGTCGCCGGCGCGAAGGCCGTCAGACGGATGGCGTGGATGGTCACGGGTCGCGGCGCCCGTTCGATCTCGATGCCGGCGCGGGCGTACTCGTAGAGGGGCTTGCCGTCCTTCTTCAGCGCCGAGTGCATGGGCGGAATCTGCATGATCTCGCCGCGAAAGCTGTCCAGGGCGGCCTCGAGCTCGGCCATCGTGACCGTTACCGGGCGGGTCTCAAGCACCTGCCCTTCGGCATCTGCGGTGTCTGTGGTGACGCCCAGGCGGATCACGGCATCGTAGGACTTGTCGGCATCGAGCAGTTCGCCGGCGAACTTTGTCGCCTCGCCGAAGCACAGCGGCAGCAAGCCCGTGGCCAGCGGATCAAGAGTGCCGGTATGGCCGGCCTTGGCGGCATTGTAGAGGCGGCGCGCCGTCTGCAAGGCGGCGTTTGAGGTAATGCCCAGCGGCTTGTCGAGCAGCAGGACGCCGTCGATGCTGCGCGAGGGCGGCCGGCGCGGCGCATTCACAGCGGGATGACTCCTGTGCTCAATGGTCTGGCGGTTTTTCGCCGGAGTCTTCCAAACCCTGTTCCAGGCCCCGGCCCGAATGCACGGCTTCGTCTATCAGCTGCGACAGGCGGGTGCCGCGCTCGACCGAGGGGTCATGGACGAAATGCAGCGCGGGCAGATGGTGGATCTTGATGCGCTTGCCCAGTTCGCGCCGCAAGAAGCCGCTGGCGCGCACCAAGCCGGCGCTGATCTCTTCCAGCTGCTCAGCGCTCGCCAGGGTGGTGAAGAATACCTTGGCATGGGCGTAGTCGGCGGTGACCTCGACGTCGGTCAGGGTCACCAGGCTGACGCGCGGATCCTTGACTTCGGTCCGTATCAGCTCAGCCAGATCGCGGCGTATCTGTTCGGCGATGCGGCTGGTTCTGGCAAAGTCCTTGGGCATTTCTTGAGTCTAGGATTAAGACAGGGTTCTGGCCACTTCCTGGATCTCGAACACCTCGAGTTGGTCACCCTCGTTGAGATCGTTGAAGTTCTTCAGCGACAGGCCGCACTCGAAGCCGTTCTTGACCTCCTTGACGTCGTCCTTGAAGCGCTTCAGCGAATCCAGCCAGCCGGTATGGATGACCACGTTGTTTCGGAGCACGCGCACCTGAGAATTGCGCCTGACCACGCCATCCAGAACCATACAGCCGACCACGGTGCCGATCTTGGAGATGCGGAACACCTGGCGCACCTCGACCAGGCCTGTCACCTGCTCGCGCTTCTCGGGCGAGAGCATGCCGGACATCGCCGCCTTGATTTCATCGACCGCGGCATAAATGATGTTGTAGTAGCGGATATCGACGCCCAGGCTTTCGGCGGCCTTTCTGGCGCTGACGTCGGCGCGGGTGTTGAAGCCGATGATCACCGCCTTCGAGGCCGATGCCAGATTCACGTCGGATTCGCTGATGGCGCCGACCGCGGCATGGATGACATTGACTCTGACTTCATCGGTCGACAGTTTGTTCAGGGACTGCACCAGCGCTTCCTGCGAACCTTGCACGTCGGCCTTGACGATCAGGGGCAGTTGCTTCGCCTCGTTCTCGCCGATGTTCTCGAACATGTTCTCGAGCTTGGCCGCCTGCTGCTTGGCCAGCTTGACGTCGCGGAACTTGCCCTGGCGGAACAGCGCGATTTCGCGCGCCTTGCGCTCATCGCCCAGCACCAGCGCTTCATCGCCGGCCGCAGGCACGTCGGCCAGACCCTGGATTTCCACGGGTATCGAAGGACCGGCCTCTTCCACGGACTTGCCGTTCTCATCGAGCATGGCTCTCACCTTGCCGAAGACGGCGCCGCAAAGCAGCGCATCGCCGCGTCGCAACGTTCCCGACTGCACGAGTATGGTCGCCACCGGGCCCTTGCCCTTGTCCAGGCGCGCCTCGATCACCAGGCCCTTGGCCGGGCTGTCTTTCGCGGCCCTTAGTTCAAGCACCTCGGCCTGAAGCAGCACGCGCTCCAGCAGTTCGTCGATGCCCACGCCCGTCTTGGCGGAAACCTGAACGAAGGGCACATCGCCGCCGAACTCCTCGGGGATCACGCCCTCTGCGACCAGTTCTTGTCTTACCCGATCGGGGTTGGCATCGGGCTTGTCTATCTTGTTCACCGCCACCACCAGCGGCACGCCGGCGGCCTTGGCATGGGCAACGGCTTCCTTGGTCTGGGGCATGACGCCGTCGTCGGCGGCAACCACCAGGATGACGATGTCGGTGGCTTTGGCGCCGCGCGCACGCATCGCCGTGAACGCCTCGTGGCCCGGCGTATCCAGGAAAGTCAGCATGCCGCGCGGGGTCTCGACGTGGTAGGCGCCGATATGCTGGGTGATGCCGCCGGCTTCGCCGTGGGCGACCCGGGTCTTCCTGATATGGTCGAGCAAGGAGGTCTTGCCGTGATCGACGTGGCCCATCACGGTGACCACCGGCGCACGCGGCAAGAGTTCGGGGGTGGGACCGCCGGCGACGGCAACCTCGTCGAGGAAGGCATCGGGCTCGTCGAGCTTGGCGGTGAAGGCCTTGTGTCCCATTTCCTCGACCACGATCATCGCGGATTCCTGGTCGAGCATCTGGTTGATGGTGACCATGGAGCCCATTTTCATCAGGGTCTTGATGACTTCCGTGGCCTTGACCGACATCTTGTGGGCGAGATCGGAGACGGAGATGGTTTCCGGAACATGGACCTCGCGCACCACCTGCTCCACCGGCTGCGCGACGGCATGGCTCTCCTCGCCGCGGCGGCCGCCGGAGCGGGCGCGCGGACCGCCACGCCAGCCTGTCGTACCGGTATCGCCACGGGTCTTGATGCCGCGCTTCTTGGCGGCATCTTCCTTCCAGGTGCCGACCGGTTTCTTGACGGCCTTCTTTTCGTCAGGCCTGCTCGCAGGCTTGTGCAGCGTGCCACTGACCCCGGCTGGCGCAGGGGCAGCCGGGGCTGCCGTATTGCCGACCTTGGCCTGAGGAGCAGGTGCGGCGACAGGCGCGACGGGGGCTTGCGCAGCAACCAGGCGCTGATCGGCCTCGGCCCGGGCGCGCACCACGCGTGCCTGTTTTCCCTGCAATTCGGCGGCCTGAATCGCGGCCAGGTCGGAGTGACGCTGCGCCTCGCGTTCGCGCAGGGCCAACTGCTCGTTGCTGATCACCTGGGCTGGAATCCGGGTCGGCACACGGGCGGGGGGCTTGGCCGGGGCAGTTGCCTTGGCCGGCTTGACGGCCGGCTCGGCAGGCAACTCAACCACAGGCGCTGGCGCCTGCTCGGCAACGGGCTCGGCAACGGGCTCGACAACGGGCTCGACAATGGGCTCAGGGACCGGCTCGGGAACAGGTGCGGCAACCGGTACAGGAACGACTTCAGGAATCGGCTCGGGCTCAGGCAGCTTCACTTCGGGAGCGGGCGCGAGTTTAGGCGCAACGACGGGTGCGATGGGTGCATCGGCAACCAGTTCGTCGCGCTTGACGAAAACGCGCTTCTTGCGCACCTCGACCTGAATCGTGCGCGCCTTGCCGCTGGCGTCGGCTGCCTTGATCTCGGTGGTCTGCTTGCGCGTCAGGGTGATCTTGGCCTTGGGAGCGCTCTCACCGTGCGACTTGCGCAGATACTCAAGAAGCTTGGCCTTGTCCTGTTCGCTCAAGGTGTCATTGGCCGCCTGCTTCTTGACGCCCGCCTTGTTCAATTGTTCAAGGAGGGCCGTCGCGGGCATTTTCAGCTCGCCGGCAAATTGTGAAACGCTAATCTGTGCCATGGGCAACCTCTATTCTACGAACCAGTGCGCACGCGCAGCGGTAATCAGGCTCTTCGCCCGTTCGTCGTCAATCCCGGTCAGCTCGACCAACTCATCGACAGCCAGGTCGGCCAGATCATCGAGCTTGCGTGCCCCACCGCGCGCCAGCTTGGCGGCGAGCGACTTGTCCATGCCTTCCAATTCAAGCAAATCGTCGGCCACATTCTCAAGCTGCTCCTCGTCCACGATCGCCTCGGTCAGGAGCACATTGCGGGCACGCTCGCGCAACTCATTGACCGTGGTCTCGTCGAAGGCCTGGATTTCCAGCATCTCCGACAGCGGCACGTAGGAGATTTCCTCCAGCGAGGAGAAGCCCTCCTCGATCAGGATGTTGGCGACTTCCTCATCGACATCGAGCTTTTCCATGAACAGCTGGCGAATCTTGGCGTGCTCCGTCTGCGACTTCTCCTGCGATTGCTCGACGGTCATCAGATTGATGGTCCAGCCGGTGAGCTCCGAGGCGAGGCGCACATTCTGGCCGCTGCGGCCGATGGCGATGGCGAGATTATCCTCGTCGACCACCACGTCCATCGCATGCTTTTCCTCATCGACCATGATGGAGGCCACTTCCGCAGGCTCCAGGGCGCCGATCACGAACTGCGCCGGGTCGGCAGACCAGAGCACGATATCGACGCGCTCGCCGGCCAGTTCGTTGGTCACCGCGGTGACACGCGAACCGCGCATGCCGATGCAGGTACCCTTCGGGTCGACGCGCGGGTCGTTGGACTTGACCGCGATCTTGGCGCGTACGCCGGGGTCTCGCGCCGCAGACTTGATCTCGATCAGGCCGTCTTCGATTTCCGGGACTTCCAGTTCGAACAGTTTCATGATGAACTCAGGCGCGGTGCGCGAGAGAATCAATTGCGGACCGCGGGCGGCGCGATCTATTTTCATCAACCAGGCGCGAACTCGATCGCCTGGGCGCAGATTTTCCTTCGGGATCATCTGGTCGCGCGGCAGCACGGCCTCGATACGGCCGGCCTCGATGATGGCACTGCCCCGCTCCATGCGTTTGACGGTGCCGGTGACCAGATGCTCCTTGCGCTCGAGGAAGTCATTCAACAACTGCTCGCGCTCGGCGTCGCGGATTCTCTGCAGAATCACCTGCTTCGCGGCCTGCGCGCCGATGCGACCGAAGTCCACCGGTTCCAGCGCCACCTCGATATAGTCTTCGAGAGCG